>JAJBUT010000119.1:13795-48916 GCA_020860185.1 Lachnospiraceae bacterium
AACTACGGCGGCAAGCCCGAAGGCGGTCCGAAAGGCCCCGGCGCAGGCGGATATAGCGGTCCGCAGGGCGGTCCTCCGATGGGACGGCCTCCCATGGGCGGCCCGCAGGGTGGCCCTCCGATGGGTATGCCCCCAATGGGCGGCCCGCAGGGTGGCCCTCCGATGGGTATGCCCCCAATGGGCGGCCCGCAGGGCGGTCCTCCGATGGGTATGCCTCCCATGAACCAGCCTCCCATGACATGGATTCCCATCGTGATCTATGTCCCGGTTATGGCTGGCCAGCAGCCTCCGATGGGTCCTCCCCCGATGGGTATGCCTCCCATGGGCGGCCCGCAGGGTGGCCCTCCGATGGGTCCTCCTCCGATGGGCGGCCCACAGGGTGGTCCTCCGATGGGTCCTCCTCCGATGGGCGGCCCCGGCGCGGGTGGCTACGGCGGCGGCAATTACGGCGGCAGACCTGAAGGCGGTCCGAAAGGTCCCGGTGCAGGCGGTTACGGCGGTCCGCAGGGCGGTCCTCCGATGGGACGGCCTCCCATGGGCGGTCCGCAGGGCGGCCCTCCGATGAATCGGCCTCCGAAGGACGAGCCTCCCAAAGGCAAGCCTCCGGTACCCCCGAAAGACGGGAAAGAAGGATGTGACAAATAATCTATGTTAAAAGGGAAAATCATTTTACTGGGAGTATGCGCATGCACTCCCGCTTATCAGGCCGCAGACATTGTCATGGCGCTGCGAAATGAGGAAGCTGACGTAAAAGTGATCATGACAGAGCATGCAACTAATTTTGTGTCACCGCTGATACTGCAGTCTCTGTCCAAAAACCCGGTTCAGGTCGATCAGTTCGCTCCTCCGGCTGTGTGGGACAAATCCTACCAGTCATGGACTATGAGCGGCGATCTGCTCCTGCTCGCTCCCGCCTCTGCCGACATGATCGGCAAGGCGGCGAACGGCATCGCGGACGATCTGCTCTCTACCAACGTCCTCTCGTTTGAGGGGCCGAAGCTGATCGCAATGAACATGAGTCCCATGCTTTATCGAAACGCGGCCGTACAGCGCAACGTCCGACAGCTGGCAAACGACGGATATTATTTTATCGACAACGGCAACCCGAACAACCCTTCCGGTATTCCGGGTGTCGGTCAGATTGTCGATGCCGTGATCCGATGCGTGTAACAGACCCGTTTCAGAAAGGGATAAAATGAAAGAATGTAACTATTCAGGACAGTACTTCGCACCTGCTGCGAAGTACGTCTGACGGCGTAGATTGCACAGGGAAAAGTCCCATCGCGCAGCGATTTTAAATGGACTTTTCCTCGTAACTGTGAAGGTACTGAACAGTTACGAAAGATTGTAAAACGAAAGGAATTTCCTGTGAACAGGAACACATTCCTATAGCGTGAAAAACCGCCACATCCATGGTTCGTCAACCATGAATGCGACGGTTCCTTTTTTTACTTCCTCTACTTCACTCTCGCGCTCAGATGATCCCCCTCTACATCCATGAGGATGGTATCCCCCGCGCGAACCTGATCCGCCAGAATCAGCTTTGCGGAGAGCGTCTCCACATGCTTCTGGAGAAAGCGCTTCAGCGGCCGGGCACCGTAGACCGGATCATATCCGTGATCCACGACAAACGTTTCTGCGGCCGGCGTCAGTTCCACACGGATCTCACGGTCCTCCAGACGACGGTTCAGCTGATCCATCATCAGCCGGATGATATTTCCGATATTATCCTTCGTCAGCGGCTTGAACAGGATGATCTCATCCAGCCGGTTCAGAAATTCCGGCCGGAAATTCCCGCGCAGCTCGTTCATGACATGCTCCTCCGCCCCGGGACTGATCGCACCGTTCTCATCAATTCCGTCCAGCAGATATGCCGAGCCCAGATTCGACGTCATGATAATGATTGTATTCTTAAAGTCAACGGTCCGTCCCTGGGAGTCCGTGATCCGCCCGTCATCCAATACCTGCAGCAGCACATTGAATACATCCGGATGCGCCTTCTCTACCTCGTCAAACAGCACAACGGAATACGGTTTTCTGCGAACCGCCTCGGTGAGCTGTCCTCCCTCATCGTAACCCACATATCCGGGAGGCGCTCCGATCAGCCTGGATACGGAATATTTCTCCATATACTCACTCATATCCAGACGGACAATGTTTGCCTCCGAGTCGAACAGACTCGCCGCCAGCGCTTTCGCCAGCTCGGTCTTGCCCACGCCGGTAGGTCCGAGGAAAAGGAAAGACCCGATCGGTTTGCCTGGATCCTTGATGCCGGCCCTGGAGCGGATGATCGCCTCCGTCACCTTCGTCACACCCTCATCCTGACCGACGACGCGCTTATGCAGTTCCTCGTCAAGATGCAGCGTCTTGTTCCGCTCGCTCTCCGTCAGCTTCGTGACCGGAATCCCCGTCCAGCGGGAGATGATCTTCGCGATCTCATCCTCGCTGACATTCTCGTGCACCAGAGACATATCTTTATTTTTTACGGTTTCTTCTTCCTGCGCCAGCTGCTTCTCCAGCTCCGGCTTCCGGCCGTACTTCAGCTCCGCCGCCCTGTTCAGGTCATAATCCTGCTCGGCCAGCAAAATCTCCTTATTCAGAGACTCCAGCTCCTCGCGCAGCTTCTGCACGCGCTCCACTGCTTTTTTCTCATTATCCCACTGTGCTTTTCTGGTCTGGAACTCATTCCGCAGCTCCGCCAGCTCTTTCTGAAGATTCTCCAGGCGATCCCGGCTCAGACTGTCGTCCTCTTTTTTCAGCGCCGTCTCCTCGATCTCCATCTGCATCACGCGCCGGTTCAGCTCATCCAGCTCCGTCGGCATGGAATCCAGCTCTGTCTTGATCAGGGCGCAGGCTTCATCCACCAGGTCAATCGCCTTGTCCGGCAGAAAACGGTCGGAAATATAGCGGTTGGAGAGCGTCGCCGCGGAGACAAGCGCGCTGTCCGTGATCTTTACGCCGTGAAACACCTCGTAGCGCTCCTTCAGACCGCGCAGGATAGAGATCGTCTCTTCCACCGTCGGCTCATCCACCATGACCGGCTGAAACCGGCGCTCCAGCGCGGCGTCCTTCTCAATATACTCTCTGTACTCGTCCAGGGTCGTCGCTCCGATACAGTGCAGCTCGCCGCGGGCCAGCATCGGCTTCAGCATATTGCCCGCGTCCATGGCGCCGTCCGCCTTACCGGCTCCGACGATCGTATGCAGCTCGTCGATAAACAGGATGATCTGTCCGTCGCTCGCCTTCACCTCATCCAGAACCGCCTTCAGACGCTCCTCGAACTCTCCGCGGTATTTGGCGCCGGCCAGCAGAGCGCTCATATCCAGGGCAAACAGTTTTTTCTCCTTCAGCCCCTCCGGCACGTCGCCGCGGACAATCCGCTGTGCCAGGCCCTCAACCGCCGCCGTCTTCCCGACGCCCGGCTCGCCGATGAGCACAGGGTTATTTTTCGTTTTTCTCGAAAGAATGCGGATCACGTTCCGGATCTCGCTGTCCCGCCCGATCACAGGATCCAGCTTCTGATCGCGGGCGCGCTCCACCATGTCATAGCCATATTTCTCCAGGGTATCGTAGGTCGCCTCCGGATTGTCTGAGGTAACGCGCTGGTTGCCCCGCACCGTGGAGAGTGCCTGCAGAAAACGCTCTCTCGTGATGCCGTACTCCCTGAAAATCTCCTTCATCGCCGGATTCGGATAGCGAAGCATACTCAGAAACAGATGCTCGACGGACACATACTCGTCGCCCATCTGCTTCGCCTCATCCTCAGCCGAGATCAGAACCTTGTTCAGCATCTGGCCGATATGCACCTGACCGCCGGAAACCTTCACCCGCTTTGCGAGATGACGCTCGGCATTATCCGTAAAATGCTCGCGGTTGATCTCCATTTTCTCGATCAGCTTCGGGATCAGGCCGTCCTCCTGACGGAGCAGCGCGACAAGCAGATGCTCCTGTTCGATCTCCTGATTTCCGTATTCATAAGCCAGCTTCTCACAATCCTGAACCGCTTCCATCGACTTCTGTGTAAATTTCTGAATGTTCATAACGCTCCTCCTTTCAACACGGACATGTCTGCTGACGCAGACATCACGATTCATGAAAAATCAGTTTATTTTCACGAATCATATGTTCTATTCTTTATATAACATTTTCTGTTCTTCTCAGTTATATCACAAAAATTAGCACTCGTCAAGTGCGAGTGCTAATAATTTTATTTTTACTGTTCCAGAAGTTCTTTCACGATCTGATTTACCATGCCGGGATTTGCCTTCCCCTTCATGGCCTTCATCGTCTGTCCGACCAGGAAGCCCATCGCCTTCTTTTTGCCGTTTTTATAATCCTCGACCGACTTCGGATTATCTGCAAGAATCTGTTCGATCGTGCTGCGCAGCTCGCCCTCATCGTTGACGGCTTTCAGGCCGTGTTCCTCCACGTATTTCTCCGGGTCGATATCATGTTTGAAGATTTCCTCAAAAACCTCCTTTGCCACGGTGCCGTTGATCGTACCGGTGTCGATGAGACCGATGAGAGATGCGAGGTGCTCCGGCGCAAAAGAAATATCATCGACGTCCTGTCCGCTTTCATTCAGCAGACGCATCGTCTCACCCATGAGCCAGTTGGAAACCTTTTTGGGCTTGCCGCAGATGGCGCTGGTCGCCTCAAACAGATCCGCCATGTGCTTGGTCTCCGTAATGATCTTCGCATCATACTCCGGAATATCATATTCTTTTTTATACCGTTCCAGCTTCTCCGGACGCAGCTCCGGCTGCGCCGCGCGGATAGTCTCAATCCACGCGTCGGAAATCTCCACCGGCACCAGATCCGGGTCGGGGAAATAGCGGTAATCCTGTGCGTCCTCCTTGGAACGCATCGCATGGGAGGATTCTTTGTTATCGTCCCATCGGCGGGTTTCCTGCACAACCTTCCTCCCCAGCTCCAGCAGCTCGATCTGACGCTCCCGCTCGCCCTCGATGGCCCGGGCGATGGCCTTGAAGGAGTTCAGGTTTTTCATCTCGGTACGGGTGCCGAACTTCTGCGATCCCATCTCGCGGACGGAAAGGTTGACGTCGGCACGCATGGAACCCTCGTTTAGTTTACAGTCGGATGCGCCCAGATACTGGATTGTCTGGCGCAGCATCTCCAGATAAGCGATCACCTCATCAGCGGAGCGCATATCGGGTTCGGAAACGATCTCAATCAGCGGCACGCCGGAACGGTTGAAATCCACGATGGAGACATCCTCCCACTCATCGTGAACCAGCTTGCCGGCATCCTCCTCCATGTGAATCTCATGGATACGGATATCCTTTTTCCCGCCCGCGGTCTCAATCTCCACATGCCCGTCGCGGCAGATAGGCAGATACAGCTGGGAAATCTGATAGTTCTGCGGATTATCAGGATAAAAATAGTTCTTCCTGTCAAATTTACAGTGCCGGGTGATCTTGCAGTTGGTCGCCAGGCCGACCGCGATGGCATATTCCACCACCTGTTTATTTAATACCGGGAGTGAACCGGGCATGCCGGTGCAGACCGGGCAGGTGTGGGTGTTCGGCTTTCCGCCGAACGCAGTGGAGCAGGAGCAGAAGATCTTTGTCTTAGTCGCAAGCTCCACATGGACTTCCAGTCCGATGACGGTTTCGTAATTCTTACTCATATCTTGCTCACAGCGATTTCATTTTTGTTTCTCAGCCGACGAATTTATCTCAAAATCCATATCGGCAATATCCTTTTCTCTATAGAATCAAATCGCCGCATCCTCCTTTCTTACTCCTCTGTCTGTGTCGCAGCATTTTTCTGTGCACTCCCGGATACAGTATCCTGCTCCTGTACCGGCACCGCCGCGGGCGCATGCTGATACACCCGTGTCCGCTCGTAGCTGTAGGCCGCGCGGATGATATTTTTCTCTTTAAAACAGTCGCCGATCAGCTGCAGACCGATGGGCAGACCATTGCTGTCCGTGCCGCAGGGCAGTGAAATCCCCGGAAGTCCCGCCAGATTGACAGAAATCGTGTAAATGTCGCCCAGATACATGCGGATCGGATCGCTTAAGGACTCGCCCAGCTTCGGCGCCGTGGTCGGCGCGGCGGGGCCGAGGATCACATCATATTTTGCAAACGCCTCATCGAACGCTTTTTTGATCAGAGCCTTCACGCGGAGGGCTTTCAGATAGTAAGCGTCATAATAACCGGAACTCAGCACAAACGATCCGAGCATGATGCGCCGTTTCACCTCAGCGCCGAATCCCTCGGAGCGGGATTTTTTATACATATTGTGGAGGCCGTCGTACTCCGCCGTGCGATAGCCGTACTTCACGCCGTCAAACCTGGACAGGTTGGAACTGGCCTCGGCGCAGGCGATCACATAATAAGCCGGAATCGCGTATTCTACCAGTCCGAGGTCAAACTCCTCGACAACAGCGCCCTTCGCCTCCAGTGCCTTTGCCGCCGCCAGAACAGCCGCTCTCACCTCCGCGTCCAGACCTTCCCCGAAATAATCCCGCGGGATGCCGATCCGCATTCCCTGCACATCATCCACCAGTGCCTCGGTAAATTTCAGATCATCCCGCTGTACAGAAGTAGAATCCCTGCTGTCATAAGAGGAAATCACCTCCAGAATCGTCGCACAGTCGGTCACATCCTTCGCAATCGGACCGATCTGATCCAGAGACGAACCGTAGGCGATCAGACCGTAGCGGGATACGGTCCCGTAGGTCGGCTTGATACCCGTCACGCCGCAAAAAGAACTGGGCTGGCGAATGGAACCTCCGGTATCAGAACCGAGTGCATAAGGAATCTCCTCCGCCGCCACCGCCGCGCAGGAGCCGCCGGAGGAACCGCCTGGCACATGCTCCGTGTTCCACGGATTTTTCGTCTCACCAAATGCGGACGTCTCCGTAGTACTGCCCATGGCAAACTCATCCATATTCGTCTTGCCGATGATCACAGCGCCTGCTTTTTCCAGATTCTCCACCGCGGTTGCCGTGTAGGTCGGGATAAAATTATACAATATTTTCGAAGCGCAGGTTGTCAGGATACCTTTTGTACACATATTGTCCTTGATTGCCACCGGGACGCCGGCCAGCGGTCCGGTCAGTTCTCCGCTGTCTATCAGCGCCTGCACCTCGTCCGCCCGTTTTAAAATCGCCGACTCATCCAGGACGGTCACAAAACCGTTGATCTGATCTTCCCTCGCGCGCACCGCCGCCAGAGCCGCCTTCGCCGCCTCCGCCGCAGTGACTTCCCCTGATTTTATTTTTCTGCCAAGCTCTACGGCAGTCAGACTCATCCATTTCTCAGCCGGACGGTCGGAGCGGCAGATGCCCGGATCCGTCTGAATCCCTTTTGCTGTACTCATATTCATGCCCTCCTACTCGCCGATCGTCTTCGGCACCTTAAATCCGCCGTCCTTCAACACCGGGGCGTTGGCCAGCGTCGCCGCACTGCCGTCCCCGTTCGTCACAACATCCTCGCGGAACACATTGTGAACCGGAAATACATGGGACATCGGCTCGATTCCGTCGGTATCCAGTTCATTCAGCTGATCGATATAATCCAGCATGTCCGCCATATCCTTCTTCGCCGCCTCGGCCTCCGCCGGGGAGAGCTCCAGCTTCGCCAGGATGCCCACATACTCCATCGTCTCATCCGAAATCACGTTGCGCAGCTTCCCATCCTCGTCCATCACCTTCGTGACATGAGTCGTCATCGCAGCGTCCTCGTCCGATGTGTCTTCCGCCACCGCGGCGCTGACTGTTTTCGCGTAAATACCGATATCCGCAATGCCGGTGTGATTCCATCCGGCTCTCTTTAAGACGCCCTCCGGGAGCATCCCGCATTTCTCCATCACCTCGCCGGCATGGACATTCGCGACGTCGGCCTTCGCCCACACGCGGCCAAAGCCAGCCTCTCCCATGAGGAAACGGATAATCTCCGCCAGTGCCTCCGAGGCATAGCCGTGATGCCAGTACTCCTTTCCGACGCGGAAACTGACCTCGGCGCTTCCGATCCGCTCATCCATGGAAATCACCTCGATCACTCCGATGGGCTGCTCCGTGTCATTTAACTCAATCGCCCAGCGATATGTCTCGCTGTTCTCGTATTCACTCTCCCACTGTTCCAGATATGCCGCCGTGCTCTCCACGCTCTCCTGCGGCTCCCAGGTGAGATACCGTGTCACTTCCGGGTCACTGGACCAGTTGTAAAACATGCTCTCGGCGTCCTCCGGGGTGAACCGGCGCAGCGTCAGACGCTCGGTCGCCATCATTTGGGTTCCCAGATGTTTCATATATGTCTCCTTTCTGCTGATCTGTCTCTATACTCCGCAGTGCTAAACTCAAAATGCTACGCATTTTTCGTTTTCCGGGCTTCGCCCTATCGGATTTGAGAGATAGTCATCTGCTCACATGCAAGCATGACGCATCTGACTATCTCTCAAATCCGGCACTGCTCATTGCCAACGCTAAGGCTCTATCCTGCTTAAATCCCGCGGGAACAGCGTCGCCTCGCGCACATTTTCCTCCCCGACCAGATGCATGGTCAGGCGCTCCAGACCGATGCCCAGACCGCCGTGGGGCGGCATACCGTGCTTAAAGGCCGCCAGATAATGCTCCATCCCCTCCGTCTCCATCCCGCGGGCCGCGGCTTTCGCGATCAGTTCTTGGTAATCATGGATTCTCTGTCCGCCGGTCGTGATCTCCAGTCCGCGAAACAGCAGGTCAAAGCTCAGCGTGTATACCGGGTTCTCCGGGTCATCCATCGCGTAAAACGGACGTTTCTTCGACGGATAATGCGTCACAAACACAAAATCCGCGTCATACTCTTCCTTAAAAAGCTGTCCGATCAGGTACTCCTCCTCTGGCTCCAGATCAAACGGATTCCGGAACTTCCGGTCATATTTCTCCGCAACCATCTGCTTCGCCTCGGAAAAACGAACCTGTGGGATACTGTCCACGCGCGGCGTCTCTATCCCCAGAATCTCCAGGTCCGCAGCGTACTCCCGGTTCAGCAGGTCCATCGTGTACTGAAGAAATCCGGTCTCCATCGCCATGATCTCCTCAAAACTGTCAATATATCCCATCTCAAAGTCAAGGGAGGTATATTCATTCAGGTGGCGCTTTGTGTTGTGCTTCTCGGCGCGGAACACGGGCGCGGTCTCAAACACCCGGTCAAACACACCCACCATCATCTGCTTATAGAACTGCGGACTCTGCTGCAGGATCGCCTGCCGGTGGAAATACTCCAGCCGGAACATATTTGCCCCGCCCTCCGCGCTCTTCGCGCCGATCTTCGGCGTGTGGATCTCCGTAAATCCCTGCCCGTACAGAAAATCCCGGAAACCCCTGGTAATGCCCTCCTGGATGCGGAACTTCGCCCGCTCCCGGACATTGCGCAGGGAAACCGCGCGGTTGTTTAATTTCGCTTCCAGCGACGTATTCATTTTCCACTTTGAAATCTGCAGCGGCATCGGCTCCGCCGGCTCCGACAGAATCCGTACCGTCCGAATGCGGATCTCAAACCCCTGCGGCGCCCTCTCCTCCCGGTTCACGCGTCCCGTAAACTCCACCGTGTCAGCCTCCCGGACGTCCTTCAGATCAAACTCAGAAAGGCCCTTTTCATAGACGCACTGCAACAGTCCCTCGCGCTTTCTCAGGACGATAAACGCCACATCGCCCATATCGCGAATCGTGTGCACCGCACCATTCACTCTGACGTCACAACCGTCCATCTCCCGCGCCAGGATCTCGCTGATCTCCAGCGTCTCCTTCTTCGCAACTCCTGTGATTACTTTCATGACCATATACTCCTATCTAAAACGCCCCGAAATGTCCTGTGACATTTCGGGGCGAAATATAACGTACTCGTAACTATTCCGCGGTACCACCCGCATTGAGAGCATCGTATATACCCTCCACTTCATATGTGCACCCGGGAAATCATTTCATCTGCCTGAGCAGCAAAGTCTGCATCTGCCACAGCAGTCTTTTTCATCCTGCCTGTGCGGCTGTCTTCCGCAGGGGCACCGGCACATAACGGGTGCCAGCCGTACAAACCTACTGAAGTCAACGGTATGCTGCCATTCATCCCGTCCGCATACGCGGCTGCTCCACGTTCAGTCTGTCTGCTCCGGAGTGTTCCCTGTGTCTCCTCCTCCGAACGGCGCTCTCAGTCCATGACGCCCTATCCCTGTCGGTATCTGAAAACAAGAGTCTCCATCTGTGCATTTCTCTGTCTTTTCATGCCTCCGTATCATAGCATATTTGAGGGTGGTTGGCAAGAAGGAAAATATTGATTCACGTGTCAAAAGATTGGTCATTGTCAATCCTGCTGAATCAGGGTATAATGAGCGCAGGCAATAACCGGATCAACGATATCATACAGTGCCGGGAAATATATGAGCATCCTTATCTGTAAAACAGCAGATATTGCTCCTTCTGCTAAATATAAGGAGGGCAAAAATGGCTTTGACAAAAAAGAAGCTCCCCATCGGAATTGAAGATTTCGAAAAATTGCGGCTAAATGATTTTTATTATGTGGATAAAACGGGGATGATCCGCGATCTTTTAAATGACTGGAGCGAAGTGAGCCTGTTTACCCGACCCCGCCGTTTCGGAAAAAGCCTCAACATGAGCATGCTGAGATATTTTTTCGAAATCGGAGATCACAAAGCGCTGTTTGACGGTCTGGAAATATCAAAAGAAACGGCACTCTGCGATAAATATATGGGGAAATTTCCTGTGATCTCTGTTTCTTTAAAGGGAATCAACGCACCGTCCTTCCGGATTGCTTTTGATATGGCTGTAGATACCATCAATACGGAAGCGAGGCGTTTCCAATATCTTCTGGACAGCAATCTTCTCACAGAAGAGGAAAAAAATAAATTTCGACGCATGCTTCATGATGATATGGAGGAAAAAACATTATACAGCAGTCTGAAAATTCTCTCTGAATTGCTGGAGAAGCATCATAAAAGCAAAGTCGTCATCCTGATCGATGAATATGACGTCCCTCTGGCCAAGGCGCATGAAAACGGATATTATGACGAAATGATCTTCCTGATCCGAAACCTGTTTGAACAGGCGCTGAAGACAAATACCAGTCTTCAGTTTTCGGTGCTAACCGGATGTATGAGAATTTCCAGAGAGAGCATATTTACCGGATTAAATAACGTTTCCGTTTTATCGGTAGCTGATGTTGAATTTAATGATTTTTTCGGATTCACGGACCGGGAGGTGAAAAATCTCCTCGAATATTACGGATTGTCAATTCATTATGATGAGGTCAAAGAATGGTACGACGGTTACCTGTTTGGAAACACAGAGGTATACTGCCCCTGGGATGTCATCTGCCATGCAAAAAAATTGCGTGCAGATTCAGAAGCGCAGCCGGAAAATTACTGGATCAACACCAGCGGGAACGATGCCGTCCGGCGTTTTATCCGGGAGTCTGACAACAACGGCAGCACAAAGCGTGAGATTGAAAAACTTCTGGCCGGAGAGACCATCACAAAAGAGATTCATCTGGAACTCACCTATCGGGATATGTATACCTCCATAGAGAATATCTGGAGCGTCCTGTTCACAACAGGATATCTGACACAAAGAGGCAGACCGGACGGGAACCGGTTCGCTCTCGTTATCCCAAACCGGGAAATCCATTCGATTTTTGCCACACAGATTATGGATCTTTTCCGTGAAAATGTGCGGAAAGACGGAGAGCGTGTGAACCGTTTCTGCGAAGCTCTGAAAAAAGGCGATGCGAGGGGCGTGGAGGAGCAGTTTGGTGCTTATTTGCGAAGAACCATCAGCATCCGGGATACTTTCGTCCGGAAAGAGCGAAAAGAAAGCTTTTTCCACGGCATACTTTTAGGAATCCTTGGCGTAAAAGATTCCTGGATCGTCTCTTCAAATGCAGAGTCCGGGAACGGTTACAGCGATATTCTGATTGAGATCGAAGAGGAAGAACTCGGCATCATCCTGGAAGTCAAGTATGCGGAAAACGGTGATTTTGAAACCGCATGCCTTGAAGCGTTAAACCAAATCGAGGATATGCGCTATGATGAGAAGCTGCTTGACGAGGGGATTGAAAAAATTCTGAAATATGGAATCGCCTGTTATAAGAAACGCTGTCGGGTTGTTCTGACTGATTCTGTTTACAGTGAATGACAACTCCCCACCGTACAGGGACATATCCATTTTTCTGTAATAATGAAAGAGAATGGCTGAACACAATAACCATTATGTTCAGCCAGCGCTTCCTATACGGAAGCCATATCCTTACCCTTCTTTCTCCGCTTCCTTCCGAAGAGGAACCACCGGAACAGGAGAATCACAACTGCCGCAATCATCACCATGACTCCAACCGGCAGCAGTCTATCAGACACAAGCCGGGTCCGCAGGTTTGTCGTCAGCAGAAATTGAAGCTCCTCCATCTCATCCACCACATTTCCGGACTCATCCACGATGCTCATAACTGTACTCTTATTCCCCGCCGCATCTGCGGCAATGACCTGCAGCGTCTGCCGCTCATCCTTACTGCTCAGAGTGTGGGTAAACGAGCCGTCTGTCACGTCCGCGGCATCATACTCTGTAGATTCGCCGTCGTTGATCACCGTCACGCTGTCCAGACGGACATTATCCGCAGCGCTGATCACAATATCATGCGTCTCCTCTCTCAGCTGTTCCCCGTCTGTGATACCGGAAACCAGAACCGTCGGAGCCGTCTTGTCCACCACAAACCCGATCTGCTTCTCATTTGTGTTATAATTCGCCGCGCGGTCCTGCGACATGAAGGTCAGGATATACTCGCCCTCCGTCTCAAAGTCAGACGAATCCAGCGTGTAGGTATACTGTTTCCAGCTCACATTGTCGCCGCTTACCTTCACCGTGTAATCCTCATCCTCCTCAAGCGTGCTCAGATCGCCGTTCAGATTCCTCGCAATCTCACAGGATTTCAAAATATCCACGTTTGTCTCGATCACCACGATGGTCGGCTCTTCATTCGTATAATAGCTGCCGTTTTCACCGACCAGGGCGTTTGTCGCGCTGTCAAACGTATAGACAGAACCAAAACGGTTGACAGAGAATGTCACGGCAGCCTCCGAACGGTTTCCGGCCAGATCACACACCGAGGCGGTCATCGTATACATGTCGTCCATGTCCCGCACGTACTCAAAATCATCCATCAGAATCTCCATGCCGTCCGACGTGATGGTCTCCCTGCCATCCGGACGGATCACGCCGTTGTAATAACCGACGATTTCCACCGTGACAGTATCGGTATCACAGTTTGTATCGCTGCATCTGACACCCGGCTGTACAATGCCGTTGTTCGCCGAGAAATTCTCAATATTGTAAATTTCGATCTCCGGGCTCTCCGTGTCCACCACAAAATGATCCATCATATCGTCGTCCATCGGATTTGCCGCCAGATCCACGCCGGAGATGGTAAAGGTATATTCCCCGTCCTCGTGAAAGCTCACGGCAGCGATATGATGATCGCCGTTTCTCACCCAGCCGGAGATCTCCGGCGTGATGTCCAGTCCGTCTCTGCTCACTGTGACAGTTACGTCAGAAGCGTCAAAATTATGCTCCAGAATGTCAATGGTCGCCACACGGTTCGTATCGTAATAATACTCATTCTGCGGGCTGTTATTGTCATAGGTAACGGTACAGGTCGGTACGGTCCTGTCGATCGTAAACCGATCTGTCGCGCTGTCATCCGTCTTATTTCCGGCCAGATCCTGAAACGACACAGCAAAGGTGTAATCACTGTCGGCACTGAATGTCACGGTAGCTGTGTGCTTTGTCGCGTCGCCGCTCCCGGTCGTCGTCCATCCGCTGATCGACGGCATCGTGCCGTCGCTGCTCGTGATGGTAAATACAACGTCGTCCGCGTCGAAATTCCGCTCCGTGATCACCACGGTAGCCGTCCGCGCTTCCCTGTAGTACGTCCCGCTGGCCGGATGGTTATTGTCATAGGTCACCTCGATGGTCGGCTTTGTAATATCGATATGATAGGTCTGACTCACTGAGCCTGTATAACCCGTATTATCAATGTAAGAAGCCTGTACGCTCACATCATTCTGATTGTTCGCGGAGGCCAGGAGCGTCAGATTCGCGGAGAAGGTATCCGTAATCTCACAGCTTTTGCTCTGCGTCAGATCATATCCGGCCTGCGCGCTGTAATCAATCGTCTCTGAGATCAGACTTCCCGCCGTGTAGCTGCAGCTTCGCAGACCCGCATAGGTCTCCTTCATTGTCAGATTCAATGTCACATCCGTGTTATAATAATCCACACCGTTCACTGTACGGCTCGGACTGGTGAGCGTCGTGATGGCCGCACGGCCCGCGCTCGCATGTCTGGCTGCGCTCTGGACAATCTGACCTTCTGTTTTACTGCCTGTGTTCCCGGACCAGTCTGTGACAACCACCTCGACCGAACCCCTGAAGTCATCTCCGCTTATGGGCAGTATGATCGTCTCCGATGCGCTCGCGGTCGGCTCCGTGCTTCTCTCAATGACCGTCACCGTTCCGTTCTCATCCGTCACATAGAAGGTCAGCTGCTTCAATCCGGCGGTCGCGTCCTTCACAGCCGCCCTGACCGTCAGTTCGGAATTGGCAAATACATAACCGAGCTTCGCGTAATTGATCGCTTCCCATGTTCCCGCGGAGCTCACCGAATAGGTAAAGGTCACATCCGTCGGGCCGGCAGTATCCACGCACACGTAAGGATTGTAATCGGTGATGACTGCCGTATTTCCCGCCAGATCCTCGTATCCCGTGATCAGCAGATCGTAGTTGGCCTGTGTGCTCAGGCTGAGCGTATACTCCGCCCTGTCCTCCTGGCCGGAGTGTATCGTTTTTCCGTCCAGAGCGTTCAGCGACGCGTATGCCGACGTACTCCCGAACAGATTCGCCCCGCTATTTTCTATCGCATACGCCCTGTCTGCACTCATTGCATCCTTTAATTCCTGATCCCGGATATTGGCATCCGTCACTGTCAGCGTCAGCGCCGTACTGCGATTAAAGTAATATCGCCCGGCCGTCTCATCGATCACCGTACCGCCGTATGTCCCGGTAATCTGAGGAGCTGTCCTGTCGATCACCAGCGTCGTGCTGACATAGCTGCCGTTCAGATCCGTGCTGTCCAGACTCACGGAGGATCCCTGCACCTTGCTGCCTTTTGTCATGACATTGCCCGCCGCATCCGTATAGGAGACAGAAATGTTATACTCGTCCTCTTCTGTGAGAGTGAACCGCATCGTACAGGTTTTCGTATTCTCGTCATAAGACCATATGTACTCCGGCATACAGGACTCCGTCCGTTTTCCGTCGACCTGGAGCGTATAATCAGTCAGGCCGGCCATATACTGCGTGCTATCCGAGCCGGTTGCATTCTGTAGCAGTGCATAATCCTCGGTGATTTCAATGGTCACCTCAATATCGGTGCTGTAGTACGCGGTATAACCTGTCACCGGCGCCGCGTTTTTTATATCATTGCTCTGCGTCGTATCTGAATCCCTCACCAGCCGATATGCCTCTGTATAGATGATATTAAAAACCGGCGCCGTATGATCCAGGATAAACTCTCCGCTCTGATATATCCCGCTTTCCACGGTCAGCTCTTCATTTCCGCTGATCATCACGTTCCCTGCGCGGTCGGCATAATATATTTCCACAAAATAATTTGCCGGATTTCCGTCCCCGTCAAAAGTGTATGCCGCGGTGTGCAGGCACTCGCCAGCCTTTCCGTCCCCGTCCCACTCGATCGACTCATCGTTTCCGCTGATCTGTACCGATATCTCCCCGGTCGTCACATTCCGGATCGCGACGGTCAGGTCGGACGGATTCCAGTACTCGTCATTGTCACGGATCACCCAGTTCAAAGTGACGTCGCCGCCGTCCACATTCTGATAAACAGGCACGCCTTCCACCTCGCAGCCGGTCGTTCCCGAAATGGTATAAGAGAGAAGCTCCGGCGCTTTCTGATCCAGCACAAGGGTTCCGCTTCGGTAAAGGCCGTCGTCCGAAATCGTTGAGAAGGAATCCTCCTCGCTTCTCACCAGCACATTGCCGGAACCATCCGTATATTCCGTCTCAATCACATATTCGATCTCAGCGCCGTCTTCTGTGATACTGTACGGCAGATGCAGCTGCGCCTCGATCGTATCATCAGAGGTGTTGTAATCTCCCCACACGACATAGGGCTGCGTATCGCTCACGACATCGGAAACCTCCACGGCGCTGCCATTCACCTCCACAGTAATGGTCGGATAGATCGGAGACGGTTCTCCGTCTGTATAAACGGCATAGCCGTCCGCATCCGTCACAACATGTTCCATGAAATAGCGCTCCGTATATACCAGAGTCACTACCTCATCCGACTGTGCCTCGTCCTGGTGGTAAAAATAACAGTTCTCATACGTGCCGTCGTCATCCGATGCCGGGTAAATCACCTGAACATCCGGATTCACATTGTCGATGATCAGTTCCGTATCACCCGTATATTCCGCACTTGCGCCGTTTACGGTCCGCACGTTGCCGGCGCGGTCCGTGATCTCGGTGAGCACCAGATTCTCGTTGATCAGAATATCGTCTCCGTCACTGTACGCGGTCACAGGCAGAGATATCGTAAACTTCGCACGGAGAACACCGTCTCCTATATCATCCGTCAGAGCGCCGTCACGTTCTGCAGTCTGTGCCGTGCCGCCGTCATACAGGTAAGAAACCGTCTGCACGCCGGACAGATTGTCCTGCAGATACAGCACAACATCCATGTACTGTCTGCCGAAGAAATATTCCCGATACAGAACGAGACCGCAGAATTCGTCTGTAAACCCCTGGTATATGTCGCTGGCGTATTCCGCCAGGATATCATCCTCCGGCATGGTATCGTCTGCACAGATCTGCTGTTCCGCGGACGGTTCGGAGACATTCCGCGCCAGGTCGGTCACGGTGCCGGAGGAAAGGTCGTAAGACGCGTCATCCGTGAACGGAATATACAGCGTCAGAGTTCCCTGCACCGCTTCGCCGGCATTCTGTTCCATCATCTCCTGCAGATACAGGTAAGCGGCCGTATCCGCCGTGATATCATCGCCATAGATGTCTGTCGCCGTCAGCGACGCCATCAGGTAATCCAGAACCTCCGCGCAACGGATATGATCATCCTGAACACAAACCCTCAGCCAGATACCGCCCGGCTCATTAAAATAGCTGTAACCGTCACCATCATAGGACGCAGAGGGATCCGTCTCCTCAAACCCACTCTCCCGGCTGTATATCCCGTAAGACATATCCACCACGGGAGCAGTCTCATCCACAATGAGCTGCGTGCTCATGTAAGTTCCATCGAAGTCAGCCGTGTCCAGATTCACGGCGGAGCCCTGTACGGTCTCTCCGACTTTCATGATATTTCCGGCTGCATCCGCATAGCTGACGGTCAGGACATATTCCCCTTCATCCGGAATCGTAAACTCTCCCGTACAGCAGGCAGTCTTCTCATCATACGCCCATGTGACCGCGGGCAGGCTCTCGTTCCCGCCGTTCACCAGCAAAGTAAACTGCGGGAGCGCGGTAACAGTGCCCGCATCATCCTCTTCCACTGCTATGTAATCATCGTAAATTTTCACAGTCACATCCATCGAGCCGTCATAGTATGCAGCGTAGCCGGTCGTCGGCACAACGCTGTCCGTGCCTTCGATATCCGGTGTGATGTCGTCCGCCGGCATGCCTGTCGCGTCGGAAACCAGCCGGACGGCCTCACTGTATGTGATCTCAAAGGTCGGCGCGCTGTGATCCAGAATAAACTCTTTACTGGTGTACGTTCCGTCCGCCACGACCAGAGCCTCATCCGCACTGACCATCACGTTCTGTTCACTGTCCATATAGAAAATCTGAACGTCATAATTCGCCGGATCCGCATCCCCGTCAAACATATACGACGCTGTGTGCAGATAACCGTCCTGATCCCAATCAATGGACGCATCATCCCCGCTGATTTCTACGGAATCATTTCCGGTTGTTTTATTTCGGATCGTCAGTGTCATGCAGGACGCATCCCAGGAATCATCGCCGGCATGAATGACCCAGGTCAGCGTAACGTCATCGCCATCCACATTCTGATATACATCCACACCGTCCACCTGATACAGAGCTGTTCCCGTAATCGTATAAGAAATCAACTCCGGTACGGCTATATCCTCCTCCGCAAACACACTGGAGCTTCCGAACAGTGCCGTATCGGAAAAAACACCGGGCGCCACAACCAGAGCCAGAACAACCGCCAGTATCTTCGTTCCCTGTTTTGACAAACTCTTTTTCATCGCTTTCCTCCGCTTATTGTCCATGATTGTCCATAATCTGCTGTTTCCGTACAATTCCTGACCCGGATGAACCGGAATAGAAATTTTGCTGTTTTGCGCAGAAAAATCCGGCGCACTATTTAAAAGTTATTTCTTAACAGTTCCTAAATAATTTCCTCCGAATGTATCATGACAATCTCCCGCTCAATCATAAAGGCACCGCTTGTCTTCCTGCTCACTGCATATCCGTAAAACGTTTTCTCTTCTTTCACGAATGAAGATTTTCCCGCCACCCCGTTTCTGTCCTGCAGGAATTCCGTCATATCGCCTGTGGTATGGATCTGTTCTGTCTCATGAATCAGCTGCGATGTGCTCTCTCCGCCGGCTGCATTCTCTTCCTCGATCTTCTGAATCTGACGCCTTGCCGTCCTGCCGCTGAGATATCCGGCCACACCCCTGATATCCAGAACAAAGAACAGGATTACCGTGATCGCCGCCAGAGCCATGCAGGCGATGAGACAGCCAAGAAACAGATAATGGTACTGTTCATATAATTCAATATTTTTCAAACTTCCTCCTCCTGCTGTTCCTCCGATCTTCTGCCAAATTTACTGTTGATTACCTGCTCCGCCTGAGAAAGAGACTCATTCAATGCCTTCAGGCTGTCCTGTATCCCGCTCTCCTGACTCTCTGTCAGAGAGTTAAAATCAGTCTCCAGATGCTCCCGGATATTCTCCAGCTGCTCGTGCATCTCACTCTGCGTAACGCCGCTGTTTTTGAAATCATCGGCACGGGATATAATCTGAGATGTCATTTCACGATACATAATGATGGCTGTGTTGGGATTATCCATCTCCACCAGATTACCCGCGGTCAGCTCCACCAGATCATCCCAGTAATCCCTGTAGGATACCGAAGAATCGCCGGTATTGTCCACCCTGCCGATGATCGAATAGTATTCAGAAATCCGGAACAGACATTCCGCCCGTACGATCTGATCCTCGCTCAGATATTCCGATGCCATCGCCACGCCGAAGTAGTGCTTTGCCTGCATCCTGCCATTTCCGGTCTCCAGCTTGTAATAATATAAAATTCCGACTTCAAAACAAAATTTATCATACCCTTCCCGGTTTTTGTTTTTAAAAGAAGTCTCGTTCGTCTGGCCGCCGTTCGCCGCGATCAGAATACTCTGCAGCATACTGCTCTCATCCGAAGTAAAGGTATCATCCTCCGAAAATTCTTTCAGCAGTGCGTTCCACGCCTCCTCATTCTCCGGCTCCAGACTGATGGCATTTCGATAATACGCGATCCGCTCATCGCCGGACGCTTTCTCCGCACTGCTGATAAAATAATCATACGTGCTTTTTTTCTCAGAATTCTCCAGATAATAAAATGAAAGAGATGCCGCACAGAAAGCCGCGGCCGACGCCGCCGAAACGATGAATTTACGAAACCTTTTGATCTGTTTTTTTCGATATGCGATATCTGCCTCTCCGAAATGCTCCAGGTCATATAAAAGCCCCGCACAGCTCGCATACCGGTCGTCCGGATTCTGCTGCGTACACTTTGTTATGATAGATTCCAGTCCGGCAGACAGATTCTGGTTCCACTGACGAATCGGATACATCTGATAGGGGGGACTGCCCGGATTATGTCCGGTGACAAGATGATACATCGTGGCTCCCAGGCAGAAAATATCCGTTCTGGCATCCGTCTGCCCATGTCCGCCGTACTGTTCCGGCGCGGCATATCCTCTGGTTCCCAGACAGGTCGTATCTCCCGAACTCGAAAGCTTGTACTCCCGGGCAGCCCCGAAATCAAAGAGCACAATCGTCCCATCCGGCTTCAGCATGACATTCGACGGCTTCATATCCCGATAAATAATCGGCGGTTTTCGGGAATGGAGATAGACCATCACACCGCACAGCTGCTTTGCCCAGTCGATCACATCCTCCTGAGGCTGCGGACCGAATTCAGCCAGCATATCTTTCAGCGTCCTTCCCTCAATAAAATCCATGACAATCAGAAAACTGTCGTCACTGTCGATCACATCCACGATACTGGGAAGATTCGGATGACTCAGTCTCTTCAACAGGTTTGTCTCAACAATCAACCCCTGCTTTACCAGATCAAAGTCCTTCACGCCGTCCTTCCGGACCTCCTTGATTGCCCAGGTCTTGTTGGCACGCTCATTGATCGCCATATAGACTACGCTCATGCCGCCCTCCCCGCATTTATTTAATACCCTGTATTTGCCGTCTACCAGGGAACCTATCTCCAGCATATATCTCCTGACCCCCATCAATCGAAATAAAAATTTTACCGGCATTCGTTTGTAAAAATCTAATCGCACCGAATCAGAACGGATGAAATATTGTCTGACTCCCTGCGGTATTTATTCAGCTCTGTCAGCTTCTCGATTCCCTCCTGCATCATCTTCTCCTGAGACAGATGCCGCGGACAGAGGTAAGCGTAAATCTCCTTTTTTGAAACCGCATGACGGAAACCATCGCTGCAGACGAGAAACATACTGCCCGGTACAATGATCCCGGAAGAAAAATCCGGCACGATCTCATCGGAAGCGCCCACACACTGCAGCAGGACATTCCGTCTGGGATCTCTGCGGGCCTCCTCTCTGGTCATACGTCCCTCATCTATCTCCCTCTGAATAAAAGTCTGATCCTTCGTCAGCTGCTTCAGATCATCCCTCAGCAGATAAACCCGGGAGTCGCCTACACTCACTATATAATATGTACGATCCACCAGCAGCAGGATGACCATCGTCGTCCCGAGATCCATATGCGCCATGTGGCCGTATGTACTGATGCGCCTGTTGATACTGCAGATCATATCCGTCCACCGTTCTGCCAGGATCTCCATACTGAGTCCCCGATACAGCAGATCCGGGAACTCATGTTCAAACCAGTCCGATATCTGCCGGACTGCTGTCGCGCTGGCCAGCTCGCCTCTCTCAAGTCCGCCCATACCGTCGCAAATCGAAGCCAGACATACGCCGCCCCGGTCCGTCCCTGCAACCTTTACCAGAACCGAGTCCTGATTGATCCTTTTCCTTATACCGGCGTCCGTATGTGCCGCAATCTTAAAATCCATGGATCCATGCCCTCCCTGCTGTTGTATATTGTTATATATATCCGTCCGAAATCTCTTTATACCCGAATACCGGCGGCCATCGCGGGGCGCCAGACGTCCGGGGGACGTCTGTTTAGCGCCGACCGGAGCAAAGCGTAGACTCGAAGAGCGGAGCGATGGGCTTTCATAGATGTTGGCGCGCTGCGACAGCAGCGCATGTGTGTTTTCTGATAAGAACAGAAAAACACTCCCATCCTGTACAAGCAGTTACATAGTTTAAAGTAAAATAAATGGCGAAAAGCCGAATTTCAGACATCCCGTATCAGATACAGGATGCGGAACACATCGTGAAGTTCAGAAAGTATCGATGTGTTTGAAACGAGAACACTATAACACAATTACTTTTCATTGTCGAGTATATAACACATAAAATTTTCTTTATAAATCTTTCACAATTTCTTTATTATTTTCCAGCTATTATATGTTATACTTGCACAATATCATATCTTTTTTCATATTGGCGATATTCAGAACAGCCCTGCACCGGCAGCCGGCACTCTGACGAATCATCAGTACTTTGCGATGTCAACGATAAATTCACCGTGTCTTTTTGCACTTTGATAACTGAACAGGCTTTACACCTCCCGTCCAGACCGCTATAATGATTTTATCTGAAATCAGAGAGGCGGTGACATTATGGAAGAGAGGGATGATCTGATGCCATCCAGCGCGGAAACAATCGAAGCTCTGGCTCGCAAGCTGGAGCGCACCCGCATTCTGCTTGATCTGAAAGAATGCAAAACCATGGATGATTTCCGGGAAGTCACGGAAAAATACGAAACCCTTTGCAACGATGATAAACAATAATATTCAGTAACCAATCAAATCGCTATAATGATTACACCCGGATCAGGAAGGCGGTGACGAATATGAAAACGAGTGAATATATGCCGACAGATATGCAATATAAGGACGGACTGCGAAAAGACAAAATCATAAACGATCTGATCATCGAGACTCTGAAGGAAGGCAATGTTGAAAAAGCACTGGAATATCTTGAAGCGAACAATGCGCGCATCGAAAAAGCATTGGAAGACTGAATCTGACTCATTCCGGGAATGATTCTCCCGACATTTTTTAATTAACAAAAATAACGGTGCAGAGCCTGTTGAGTGATCAGGCTCTACACCGTTATAATTTCCCGCTGCGGCTGCGTTTTTATGACCTGTGCTTTGCGCATGATTCGACACAATGCACAGGTTATTTTCCGACAGTTCCTAAGCTCTCGCTTTTCTCATCCTTCGTCTGTAAAACATAATCCCGCTGAAAGCAATCAGGATGACGATGATCCAGCAGATCCAGGTTGCCGTATCCCCGGTCTTAACAGAATCAGTTGCCTGAGCATTCCCTGTCTGTACAGACAGCAGGGTCAGATCATGGCCGTCATACTGAACTGTCAATGTAAATACGCCTCCGCGCGGCACCGTAACCGTATCCCCGCTCAGCGACACACTCTGTCCGGATTGAATGGTGAAGCTCTTCTGCGCCGCCACATTGCCGTTTTCGTCCTTTATATAAAGCGTATGGCTTCCAAATTCAAGATTGCTGAAAGAGGCATATCCTTCCTGATTCGTCGTTGCAGTCAGAACAGAAGAATGCATCTCCAAAGACAGACCTGAAATCGGATTACCGTCTTCATCTACGATACAGATGATACCCGTCACATATTTACTGCTGGTCGAGCTGCTGCTTCCGGTCGTACTGCCCGCGGAAGAAGTATTTCCGTCAGAGGATGAAGTGCTCCCCGTTGTCGTACTCGTACTCGAGGACGAGGAACTGCTCCCGGATGAGGATGAAGAGCTGCTGCTCCCCGTACTGCCGGAGCTGCCCGTGCTGCTCCCGCTTCCGGAAGCTGTGCTGTCGGAAGAACTGCTGTTCGTCGCAAGACTGATTCGGAAGTTCTGGGCGGTACGCTTCAGCGTATTGGACGTATCTCCGTTCACACGGAACTCCGCCGCCAATGTGTTGCTTCCGCTTGTGTTCGCCTTATTCTCAAATGTCTGTTTCATAATCGTAATTTTTGTACTTCCGCTTGCCACCGTGTAATCGACGCCTTCCTCCAGTTTCTCACCATTCAGCCAGAGATCGATAAATTCTCCCATCTCGCCGGAGGAACGGAACTCTTCATCATCATATTCCGTCAGAATATAATCGTGCGTACCATCTTCGTCCTCGCCGACAGATACCAGAATATCGTAGCCGTCATCCGTCTCGTAATAAACATTATCATTTGTGTTATCCAGAACAGTGAGCGTTACATCCACCGAAGAAGATTCGAATGTATACGTGTCACTGGTAAACGCAGCCTCCACCGTAATATCAAATTCTCCCGTCTCCTGAGCGACGCCGTAAATCTCGCCCGTTGACGTATTAAGTTCCACTCCCTCCGGCAGTTCTCCGGATGTAATAGAAAATGTAACATCCGTCCAGTCATACATATTATTTGTCGTGACAAGACAGGAGTACGGAACATATTTTACAGCGTCTGTCAGATCCTCTGTCACAATCTTCGGATTCTGTGCGCGTCCGGTCAGCGTAATCACAATCGGCACCATACCGTCCGCATAGATGGTCAGCGTTCCCTCAATCTCTCCTTCCCCGTCCGGAAGAAGACGAATTTTCGCGAGATTGCTCAGTTCTCCGTATTTTGCAGTGCTCTCTGTCGTTGTAAAGGCTGCCAGCGTGTCATTGCCTTCTCCGCCTACCGTCCAGTAGGAATCCAGTTTACAGTTTGTGGCATCCAGTTCCACGCGCAGTCCGGTCAGTGTTTCACCGCCGACATTCGCTATGAGGATATCATGCTTGTACTCAAAATATTCATCCAGGAACACTTCCCGCGTGTTCGGTCCGCAAACATACAACTGTGCTTTTGATGTCTTTTTTATAAATGATACCATGTAATTTTTTACATTACCGTCTATGATCACGCTGAACTCGACCGTACCGGCTGAACAGTCGATGGTATCGCCGGAGTTTATTTTCGTTCCGTTCACATACACCTCGATCCGATCCGCATCAGCCGTCCAGAAGTCAGGCTGCAGTTCAGACATATCCGCGTCTTCATCATTGATGAACACGGTCTGATATCCATAGCCGTACATGGTATCCATGTTAATACTTTTCCCGTTTTCCACGATATAGGTATCCAGCGCCTCACCATTCTGCTGCACGCCGGTCACCTGAAACCAGGGATCTGCTTCACCGATGATGGGCGCATCGGTATAGCTCCGAACATAGGCCTCATCGTACTGTGCCATATACTCCAGAATTCTCACATTGACCTTCCAGACAGATCCATCCTCAAAAAAGACGGTAAAATAAACCCCCTCGCTCTCATAGTTATAATTTGCCTTATAGCCGCGGGGAACCATATTCTGATCAACAGGAATCAGCTCTTCCTTAATATCCTCTGCGTCAGCCGCATCCTCAAGGGAATCATACAACCCAACAACCGCCTTTGTCACATAGCTGTTGGCATCGTCACCGTATGTCGTTCCATATGCGTTCAACACGCAATAATACTCATCGTCTGCTGAATAGCCATCCTCCAGCATATAATATAATCCCAGAACGCTGTCTGCTGCAGCCACAGCACCGGTTGTCAGATCGACAGTGACGTTATTGATGGTTATCTCACTGGCGTCATAACACACAACATCCGTCATTTCGTTTCCATCACAGGTATAAATATGCCCCTCAATATAGGATGTTTCATCAGCGCTGACACAGAATGCATAGCAGGCATAGTTGACCAGCGACCCGGTCAGTGTGTCAGTATACACCAGAAAGAACAGATTTTTGGTATCATAAATACTTGTTGTCGGATCATAAACACCCAGATACCCAGCATCCACGTCTTCCATATCCTGATTCAGTATCTGGTCTGTAATAGGAACTGCATCCGTGCTATAAAGATAGTTGTAAAACTCTGCGAATGTATAAACATCCGTCTGGATATAAGGATGTTCATCCGCTTCCGAAGTAATGCCAAGATAGTACTCCGTGTTTTCTTCATGTCCCACAACGGTCCATTGTGTTACCTCTACTGTCATAGTAAGCTGAGTGTTGGTCGTCACCTCAACCTGGCTCGGTTCTACCTCCGTGCGGTTGCCGTCTTCGTCCTGAGTATACAGCTCATATTCTACACTCTCGGTAACAGTACTCAGGAGATAAACCTTCACCTGATAGCGAATGTTATCGGCATCCAGCTGATTCTCACTGCCGATAATCAATTCCATCGTATAAGTGGAAATATCTTCTCCCGTGGATAAATCAATGGTCTCGTTGTTGCCAATGGTGTACTTTTCATATACCTCGATCCCATCCGTATCATCCTTCACATATTTCCAGACAGTCGTCGCTGAATCTGCGATCTCCACCTGGTTTCCTTCTGAATCCCGAAGCATTTCCAGAACAGCATCCACCGGCACAGATGTTAATTCTTCTTCTGAATAATCGCTCAGAATCAGATATGCATTGACTTCACTCAGCGGAAGTAAGGACATCTGCGACATCGTGTCATCAGACGCATCCGATACGCTTCCGCTGACTTCCTGCGTTCCGTCTGTATCCTCTGCCGTCTCAGCGTTCGTTTCATCGTCGCCCTCACTCGCTTCCTCTTCCTCCGTCACCATCTGCCCCGAACCGGACAGGGCCGCAGCAGCCTGTATGTTTGCTTTAGAAGACACATCCTCAGTCTCTTCGGCGCCATTCGCTGCGTTCAGATCCCCATCGCCCGTTCCCTCATTATCCTCCGTTTCGTTTTGCGCAGGATCTGCCTCTCCCGTATCTCCCGCTGACAGAGATACAGTCATTCCGTCTGTTCCGGCTGCATTGCTCTCCAACGCATTCTCACTGATTTGTCCGTCACCCGTCTCATCCGATTCTGTCACACCCATGTCTTCCACAACGCCCCAGACACTGTCCGCCGCGTTCCCCACATAGGACAGCGTCGGCACGACCAGAACGACTGCCAATATCACAGCCAGAATCTTCGTCCATTTTTTCATTCGGTTTTTCTCCCTTCTGTTTCATTTTGACCCATCATGATCAGTTCATCTATATTAAAAATTTGAGATTTCCTCAAATTACCTGTTGAATAATCGAAGTATAGCTCCTCTTCATATACATCACACAGATCCGGTAAATACGCAATCGTTTCCCAGTCACTGTTATACAGCAGACCGTAATATTCTCCGTCTGTCGTGTAATACTGCGCCACGATATTTTCTCCCACCTGTGTGATATAAGTGAGATAAGCATCCTCCTCCAGCTCACAGATTTCCCTGCCGGACGTGAGACTGTAAACCACCGGCGTACCGTGAAGCGGAGACTCGATGCGAAATGAATCCGTATAAAACTCCTCATACAGGGAGGCATCCGGTATCTCACCCTGTATCTCCGAAAGAACGCTGCCGTCCCTCGCACTGTAAGTAATAACCGTTCCGTCATTGTAGGTCACTTCCAGACAGGATTCTCCCTCCTCACGGACAAACTGCTGATCGTACACCTGATCGGCATCCGGTATACTGACCTCGCAGATCAGATCTCCCGTCATCCGGTACAGGCGGAACTCTTTGTAGGAAAACAGCATGACAGTCTCTCCATCCGCGCTGATTCTCGCCTCATCGTGATCATAGCCGGAATCATAAGTAAAAACCTCCGCCTCCGCATGATTTTCGTACTTCAGTATCCTGATTTTGTCGGAATCCATACTGCCAACCAGAGCGACTCCGTTTGCGATCTCAATAAAATCACCCGCCGTGTTTTCAAAACGCTCCGTCAGCTGCGCGTCAGAGTCAAAAAACAGAATCCCATCCTGATACAATACAGCCGTGTGCGTATCACTCACAGCAAAACGGTACAGATTCTCGGAGGTCGTCACCAGAGGTTCCTGATCGCCCGTGACCGGATCAATCCGAACCAGAATATTTTCCGACTGTACATATATCCCGTTTTCGTCCGTCTGTACGCCAAAGCTGCTCTCCGCCTCAAATCCTCCGGTCTGAACCATCTGATCCGTGTCAATCACCGCAAACACAGACGAGGATGCGTCCGATCCGGAAAAAGCAAAATACTGTTCATAAAATCCGCCTTCAAAATGTGTGAACCCGGATGTATTGTCAAAAATATCCGTCTGCTCATCCGGATTCTCCAGATCAAATACAGACAGCGAGCCGTCGGAAAAACTCGCACCCAGCAGAGTTCCGTCAGCGTTCAGCACAAAGAGGTTGTCACTCGGATTTGCAAAGCTGTCATTTACCGTCACACTCTGAGATCTTCCTCCAAAATCAACACGGCATTTTTCCTCTCCCGTCGCCGTATCGTAAACAACGGCAAAAGAATCATCCTTACAGACCGCTGCCGCCGTTCCTCCGTCCCCGGAAACACAGATCGCCGTTGCCGGCTCCCCGGTCCACAGCACCGTTCCGTCCGAAATATCATAAGCGCAGATTCCGTCACTCCCGGCATAAAGAATGGCATGGTCATTCAGATACTGCACTTCCGCCAGCGCGGAGGATACAGCCGGTAAAGAGACAATCTGTTCCGCCGTCTCAGTGTCAATCACACATACAGATCCGGAATAAACACAGGCCGCTGTGGTTCCATCTGAAGCAATATCCATGTACAACGGATTGTCGGGGAGCTCTGCTGTCCTGTATATCCTGAATCCGTCCGACAGATCATACACGCCGAGGGCATCCGTGAGCGCCATCTGTGCCTCAGCCGTGTAATCCGGCTGAAGAAAACTTCTTCCCGTCGGCAGTGCCTGCAGTGCATAGGACAGTGCCGCATCGGAGTTCCCCTCCGCCAAAGCAGTCTGCGCATACTCTGCCAGCTTCAGCCAGCTCTCCGTCGTCTGCATCCGTTTCAGTCCGGTCAGCGTCATCCCCAGCCCGAAGAAAAAGATCACCGCCAGAAGAACGCCTCCCCGCACGGTATTTCGCCGAAACCGCTTCATACGGTCATCGTTTTCATACAAACCCGTCAGTGCGTCCAGCATCTCCGCCGCGCTTTGATATCTCAGCTCCGGATTCGGGCACATTGCTTTCGCGATGATCTCTACGATCTGAGGGCTGAATTCCTGCTCTGAAAGTCGAACTACTTCCATAGCATTTGCAGACGGACGCTGCCCGCTCAGCAGATGATACAGGGTCGCGCCAACGCTGTAGATATCTGACCGGACATCCGGCGTAACTTTTTTCGCAAATGAAGCGGAGGAGCCGGATAAAACAGATGGATCCCGGTCCGGTTTCATCGTCTGATCCATCTGCGTCAACGTCTCCCGGTCCGTCTCCCGCTTTGTCTCCTGATCAGAGATATTCATACTCTCCGTGCCAGAAGAAGAGTAGTCCAGACCGAAATGCTCAGGCGACGCATAACCCGGACTGCGCCCCACGACATGTTCTTCCCCGAGGGCAAGCGCGATGTTAAAATCAATCAGACAGATATCGCCGGACGGCGTACACATCAGATTGGCCGGTTTAATATCACTGTGGACATATCCACGCGGCGGTTCCCCGTGAATCGGACTGTGCAAATAGCAAAGCGCATCCAGAAGCTGCCGTGCCCACCGGATTACCTGCGGCTGCGTAAATCTTTCCCCCCGGTTCAATGCTCTGTCAAGACTTTCACCCTCAACATAATCCATCGCCGTATACACGATGCCATCTTCCACTATAAAATCATAAACCTGAGGAATATACGGATGCCTTAAATTCTTCAGGGTATCTGCTTCCCGACGCAGCAATTCTGTACGGGTCGTAACTTTTCGTTTGTCCGCTTTTAAAACAACTTTTTTCCCAAGACGCAGATGCTCAGCCAGATATATTCTTCCGGCTCCGCCGGAACCAATTTCCTCTATAACCTGATAGGTTGACGCAATAATCTTTGGCATATAGGTCTTACCGTCCTGTTTCTTTATTTTCACCGTATTCCTGTTCCAGTTCCAGACGAAGTAAGACAGACCGCTTCTTCCGGATCCGCCAGAATAAAATGCCCGCCAGCAGTGCACCGACCGTGATCACCGCACCGGCGTAAAATATGATTTCATCGGATATCCAGTTCATGTTCCTGTTACACCAGATCGCGCCTGCCGCGCGAAAGTCCTTTCTATCTTTACAGGAAACGACATTCAGTCGTTTCCTTTGCGCCAGACGCAAGGCTGCGTAAGCAGCCATTCCTCATGCGTCTGTACCCATCCTTTATAGTGAACGGAATTTGTTTTTGTCGTTCGCTATAAAAAGACAGCCATTGCCGAATAATTATCCATCTCCATTCCGGCTCCACGCCTTCGGATCAGATCCGTCATCTTCTTCATCCATTCTCCCGGTGAACTGCTCTTTTTCAATGTTTTCTCCATCTCTTTCTCTACGATCAACTCCCAGAATCCATCGGTACAGAGCAGGAAAGCCTGGTATTTATCACGCATAAGGATCTCCGAGAGTTCAAATTCCGGAGACTGTGATCCGGTTCCCAGAACACGGAGCAATTTGTTGCGATCCGGGTGATTTCTTATATCTTTCTCACGAATTTCCCCGCATCGAGCCAGCGCCTGCGGAATACTGTGATCCAGCGTTCTCTGTTTTACTCTTCCGTTTGAAAATGCATAAATACGACTGTCTCCCACATATCCACAGATCAGGCCGTCCTCTCTTATATCCAGCGCAGCTGCCGTCGATTTCATCTGCGCCCGACAGTCTGTTCTCACCTGTTCCTCAATAATATCCGCCTGTGCCGTATCAAATGCTGCTTTCATCACTTCCGACTGCGTGCCGGACGGCGCGGCATACACCTTCCTGAACGCAGAAATGACTTTCTGTGATGCAATATCGCCCTTTCCATGACCGCCCAGCCCATCCGCAATCACAAAACAGGATCCTTCCTCATATTCAATGACTTCCAGGCTGTCTTCATTAACCTCGCGTGACCCGGGATCCGTAAACACTGCGAATTTCATACTGCCCCCATATCATTCCTTTACTCTGCCGCCTTAGAGCCCTGCACAAACAAATCTTCCTTCATTTTTTCATAGACAAGATTCATGAGTGTAAGAAAGCTTTCCCTCTCCGGATTATCATATCCTCGGAAAATAATGTCATTGATATCCTCATGCGCAAACAGAAAATTATCCTCTGTCCCCACATATCCCTCCGGATAAGGCACGGCCAGATAATCATATATTTTATTCTCATCCGGTTTCACCTGCAAAATACCGATGATCATCAGCTTCTTTGTCGCGTCCTTCAGCAACACAACGCTTCCGACAGGCAACAACTCTTTTATATCCATGATTCATTTCCTTTCTTACCAATCATCCGATCAGGTTCGAACACCAGTCTGCAACTGAATCGGCAATATTCTGGCCTATGATCTTCCATCCCTCCGCCGCTTTCTCTGCATAGGACAGATCGTCGGTTCCATCTCCGCCCGTCGCAGTATCCACTATACCAAATATCACATCGTCTAAACCAAATGACAGCTTGTGAGAAAGGGCGTAAATCCCGGCCATTGAAACATCTACTCCCAGGGCGGCTGTATCATTGGCGTCCCAGACGCCGTCAGCATAATAGGTTTCATAGCTGCGAATACCCTGGGAAACTGTGCTTATTGCCGCATCCGCTATAGCTCCATAAATATACAGATCAAGTCCGATTGAAAACTTTTCTGTTTTTGTCAGACTTTTCAGACTGCTGAAGTTTTCTACCTTATATGCAGATTTAACAACGGAAACAGCATCACTCCCGCATTCATCCAGATAATCCGCCAGGGCAGTCCAGCCCGATTTTTCCGATAATCCATCACTGGCGGAAAGAAAAGATGATATAAATCCTGCAACGCCTGCCGAAAGTCCGACCACCGCGACATTTTTATTCATCACATCACTGAACATTCCGGTTTCCGAGTGATAAACTGACGCATAACCATCATAAAGTCCCTTCCAGGATTTCAGACTTGACTTAAGCAGACTGCACAGGTCACTGGCACCGCTCAGTCCGGTCTTGTCCCCGGTAAAAAAGGCAACCAGATCATTATAATAACCCATGAGCCCACTCAATAGTCCCGCGTTTTTATCCTCTCCCCAGAAAGCCAGATTGTCTAACATAGCCTTCACAAGGCTGATAAAGGTATCATCCTCATCGGATGACTGACCCGAACCGGCGCCGCTGTTCTCCGCAGATTCTTCTACAGAAGTACTCACACCGCAAAGTCCCTCTTCCGCCTGCCGATACAGATCCGCCGAATCAAGAAGGACGGAAACCAGCGCGTCTCCCCGCCGGCTCAGGGAGGAAAGGTTCGTCTGATACTGTGTCAGCGTACTGCGTACACTCGCCGTGACAGCTGCCTGCCATCTCAGAGCCGAATTAACGCCCGCCAGATCCCGGGCTGCCGCGTCAAGCTGCGATACGATTGTGCTGATCTCTGATGCCTCATTTTGCATGTATGCTGTATCTACTTTCAGCATTCCCTGGTACACCTCCCCACGAACATCGGTATGAGCGACTATATCTGCCGCCCATACCTCCATCGTCTCTTACCGGCCGCTGCTAAGCCAATGTGCTTGCGGGAAGTTCTTCCGCCGCCGATGCCGCCTGTGTCTCTGCTGTCGTATACTGCTCCGCCATTGCGTTCAGATCGTTCGAGTGTTCCATGATCATCCGATTCAAAGTATCCATATTGGCCTGAAGCGCAGCAAACTTCGCTTTATAAGTCTCGGATGCAGTTCCTTCCCAGGTTCCGCAAAGCGTATTGACACGGCTGATCATGCTGTCATGTAATGCCTTAACCTGTGTAGCCTTTGATGAGAATGTACCGGATGCGGTCTGCAGCTGTTCCGGTGTTACAAGTAATGTTCCTTCCATGGTAAATATCTCCTTTTCTGTAATGGACGCGCCATCGTTCATGCGCTGTATGTAAGTGCCATATACTCCGGGTTAATAGGTACGATTGACAGCGGTTTCCGTATTCGCAGATTCCGCGTTTGTGTAAATGGTCAGAATGGAATTCAATGCCTCAATATACTGATTGATCAGATTATAGAATTCCGTCCATTTGGTCGCGTCTGTCTGAAATGCGTTGTTGAACGCCGTGTTCGCATCACCGGTCCACATTGCCGCCAGTTCCTGCTGATTTTCGCTAAGCTCCTGCACACGCGCCATAAACTCCTGATTATCACTCTGAAGCTGAGAAATCGCGCTTTGCATCTCTGATGCTGTTACCTGAAACATTGACATAAAATTGTTCCTCCTCTAAAAGATTATTTTTTTATAAAATCACATTGCCTCCAATGCAATTACCCTGATGTTCTTAACGTCGCCGTCTCCAGCGCCTTCAGCTCCGCCGATCGATATGTCTGGGCCATGCGGCTGATCACCTCAGCTGTGAGACTCAGATTTTTTGCCGTGCTGCTGATTTTTGACTGCAGTTCCTTACACTTGCTGATGTAAAGCTCAGCGCTCTCCCCCTGCCAGCTGCTTCCAAGCGATCCGGTCAGACTTTCCATCCTTTTCGCCTGAGCGTTGAGATCACTCACACACTCCTTCAGCGTGCTGACCTGTCTCATGACCTGCTGAAACTCAATTTGTATCGTCTGTGCAGATTTTGTGCTCATAATCTCCTCCTACAGGCTGCTGGCCGGCAGCTCATCCGCCAGGCTCGCGGCCTGCGTTTCTGCCTCCTGATAAACGCCCGCCATCGTTTCCAGATCTCTGACATGCTCCGTATAACGGCTCAGCATTTCCTCGATCGTGTTCTTTTTTCCCTGATAATCTTCTCTGTGAGCTTCGGCGGCACTTCCTGTCCAATATGCGGTCGTTCCCTCAATCAGCGCATTCATCGTTTCAAACGAAGCCTCCAGACTCTGAATCCTTGTCCGGACATTTCCGGACTGAGTTTTCAGTTCCTCGGGTGTTACCTTCAGTGTTCCTTCCAGCGCCATCGGTTCTACCCCCTTAAATTATAATTTTACTGACAGATGATTTCACAGACTGCTCCGTACTGTCATATTTCTGTCGCGCGTTTTCTATATTCTCAATGATCTCCCCGATCGTCCGCGTCAGCGATTCCATCATTTCAATGTCTCCGCTGTATGCTGCCACAAAAGCATCATGCGCCGTTCCTGTCCACATAGCGTCCAGTGACTGTAAGTCCTGATGCAGTCCGGCGTATTCTTCCCGAACCGTTGACAATTCACTTTCCAGTTTCGACACAGTCTGCGCGACCTGCGCGGTGTCAACCTCAAATTGCAATGTACTCTTCCTCCTCTCTCCCTGCTCAGGAACTGAAATACAGCATCCTGCAGCTTTCCTTCTACGATTTCAGAAATGTTCCGGCCAGGCCTGATACCGCGGTTCCCACATCCTCGCCGGAATAATAAGACTGCGGCTGAACCAGATTTATAGTCCTCATCGGAACATCATACTGGATCAGACCGTTTCGTCTTTTCCATGGGGGAAAGAAAATCGAAATCAGCATTTCCAGTTCTTCCCACAGCCTCTCATATTCCCGATCCACGCTTTTATCCTGTACAGATTCTTCCTGTACTGACTTATCCTCTGTCACCGAAGAATGAGGATGCTGTGCGGCTTCGTCCTCGCATCGCCGATACTCCTCCACAGCATTTTCCGCCGCCGCTGCCAGTTTATTCAGAAGAGCGGCTTCTTCTGCTATTGTCCGGCTCTGCCTGTCCAGAAACTGCATACACTGCTTCTCGGCTTCTGTATCACCGAATTTCATATGAATGCTCAGACTTCTGTTTGCCGCTGATATTTTCTCCCCAATATCCTCCAGCTGCGAACTCACCGCTGAAAGCTGTCCGGCCGCCTGATTTAATTCTTCTGTGTAAACCTTCAGCATGTCCCGATACCTTTCTGTGCCATGTTTTTTCTCTGTCCTTCCTGACAATGCCATACTACCATCTTTCTCCCTGCATGTGGCACGGATGCGACAACAGGTCATCGAACTGCGACAACCTGCAGCATTCAGGTCAGAAATAATGTCTCTCCGGATCTGATGCCGTTTTCTGCAAGCGTTGTGCAGGAACAAAAAATCTTTTGCCGCTTCAGACTGCCCAGCATAAATAATCCCGCATCCCGCCCCACAGGGATTCTCTCCTTCTGCGCAATCACCTGAACCATCTGTGCCACAACATCCCGAACCGGTATTGTCTCGTCCAGCTTAAAATCGTAGGTTCGATGAAACATATAAAAATTCACTTCCACTAAAATCATATCCGCTCCCTGCACTTCCCCAAAAGGTTCTGACTGTCAACCAAAAATCCGTTCTCTGGAATAATTAAATTCCTTTCCTTCCGAATCCGCAGCTTTCAGAATCCCATCCTCATAAAAAAAGCAAAATTCACGCTGCTTTCCATCCTCTGACTCAATAAAAAGAACGCTCTTTGCGTATGGATAATGCCGTCCCGTGTTTGAATCCAAAAAAAGCAACCTTAACGCATTCCTGTTCCAAAGCGGCTCATCTTCCGCTTCCTCCAGAATGGATTTCATTAATAATTCCTCCGGATCCGCATCCGGAACCTTTGTAATACGCCCCATCTGCAGTTCTCCAAACGCCTGTTCCAGGATAATGCCATATTCGTCCCGGCAGTATAGTATTTTCGGAGAGGAAACCTGATTCTGAAATCGATATACTGTCTGCGGCCAGGCGACACAGGAGAAT
>JAJBUT010000179.1 GCA_020860185.1 Lachnospiraceae bacterium
AGAGTCTTTATGGGGACATATCTGAATCCGGGCAGTAGAGGTTTTCAGGCGATCAGGAATGGAACATATGTGGACCAAACATATCTGAATCAGTTTTACTGATTCATTGAGTTTTTTAAAATTACAGGAAAATCATGTTGAATCCTTTTATTCGAGATGCTATACTTGAGTGGATTTCACCAGTCATTCCGTGAGACAGAGCGCCTGTCTTTCGGTCTTGAGATGATGGTGAGGGATATGTTTCGCTAAACAGAGCGTCACATCATCGGGTTATGATTGTGTGATGCGTGAGTATAGACAGGTATAAAGGAGCAGACAGTGATGGAACAGTATAAACAGGAGTTTATTCAGTTTATGGTAGAATCCGATGTGTTGAAATTCGGAGATTTTACATTGAAAAGCGGGCGGAAATCCCCGTTTTTCATGAATGCGGGCGCTTATGTGACGGGCTCGCAGCTGCACAGATTAGGAGAATATTACGCAAAAGCGATTTACGATACATACGGCGCGGATTTTGATGTCTTATTCGGACCCGCTTACAAGGGGATACCGCTTTCCGTGGTGACGGCGATCGCTTTTTATGAATTATATGGCAGGGAGATTCGTTATTGCTCCAATCGGAAGGAGGCTAAGGATCACGGCGACGCGGGCATCCTGCTGGGGAGCGGACTGCAGTCGGGGGATCGCGTGGTGATTATTGAGGACGTGACGACCTCCGGCAAATCCATCGAGGAGACGTTCCCGATCATTCAGGCACAGGGCGATGTGACGATCGTGGGTCTGATGGTTTCCCTCAACCGTATGGAGGTGGGAAAGGGCGGCGAGAAGTGTGCGCTGGATGAGATCCGGGATCTCTACGGTTTTGAGACGAGCGCCATCGTCACCATGGATGATGTGGTGGAGTGCCTGTATAATAAGCCCTGCGGGGGCAGGATTGTCATTGATGATACATTAAAAACGGCAATTGACGCATACTATGAACAGTACGGCGCAAAGCGCTGATCACTGCATTGCAGTCATAATCATGAAGGATTTTTTATATGTTCATCAGCAAGCATAAAAAGAGTATCAGGACTCTGTGCTGGATTCTGTTTTTTGTATATATCGCTGTGCTGGTTTATTTCCTGTTTTTTTCCGAGATGCTCGGCAGGGTCGGGACGAAGCGGGTGTACTGCTATAATCTGATTCCATTTAAGGAAATTCGCCGTTTTCTGACATACCGCTCTCAGCTTGGATTTCCGGCAGTGTTTTTGAACCTGGCAGGCAATATTCTGATTTTTATGCCTTTTGGCTTCCTGCTGCCGACGATGAGCAGAAAGCTGAGAGGTTTCTTGCGCGTTGTACTGCTCGGCTTTGAACTGAGCCTTGCGATGGAGTGTGTGCAGCTGGTCACGAGGACGGGCAGCTTTGACGTCGATGATATGATTCTGAACACACTTGGAAGTGTGTTCGGAGTGCTGATCTATATGATCGTCCAGCACAGGCGGGATGTGGAGGCTGACCGCCGCAGAGCACAGCTCCGGGAGATCAGGGACAGGTCGTGTCCGGAGAACATCACAGAGCATGGGCACTGATAACTGCATGATTTCGGACAGATCAGGTCAGACGCAGACGGCGGTTATGCGAACAGCACGGAGTACAGGTACAGACAGTGGTTTTGTGAACTTCGCAGGATACAGGTGCAAAGGGAGTCGGCTTTATAAATACACGGGAAATACGGTTTCGGCAGCAGGAGGGCAGATGGCAAACAGGAGAAGAACATATTTCCGCAAAACGAGAAAGACACGTTTGCGGAATCTGAAGCATTCAAAGACCGGGTGGATCGGTATGCTGTGCGCCTGCGCGGCGGCAGCGTTATTTCTTGTATCCGTCATATATTCGTTTTTGCACGCGGGAGATGCCGGATTTCAGGTGGGGAGTGCGGGACTCATCGGCATGGTCCTGGCTGTCGGATCTCTGGTTCTCGGGATTTTCGCGATCCGGGAACAAAAGGTTCGTCCTGTTCCTCCGCGCATCAGCCTTATACTGGGAGCGGTGATGACCGCGATGCTCGGCGGATTGTATACATACGGATTTTATTAAAGCCGAAAACGTTGCGATTGCGAATAAACGCGGAGCGGTATGTGTGAGATCCGGAGAGCAGATAAACATGGAGGCGGTTATGGTCGATTCAGCATGGAATACAGTGGAGGAGTCATTGGTACAGGAGCGTTACGATCTGGTTGCTGACCGGATTGCACGGATTCCTTCGGATCATCTGGTCCCGGAAAAGTATCAGGACTATTTTGAAAAAATGTCGTTTTTTCTTCAGAAAACGATGGAAATATATGAAAAAAAACAGGATGGGAGCCTGACGGAACGTACCCTGGAACAGTGTCAGGCGGATCAGGAGATGTTATACCGGCAGATTCGTCCGGAACACTATCAGGGGAGCTATGCGAATCCGGCGTATGCGGCGCACTGTTTTGGAAAGGAAGCGGGGCAGCTGCTGACGCTTCTCTGTTCCGAACTGGAGGGCTGCATTGCCTGGGCGTTTCAGGGCAGGCAGCAGGAGCTGACTCTTCTGCTGGAGCTTTTTGTACAGATTTATAACTGTCTGGAGGAGGATGATATCAGGGAAGCACGGGATACCGTCTACTGGTTTTTCCATGATTACAGTGAGATTTTTGTGGAAAATCAGATTCATGATATGATCTGTCCGGAGGACAATTTCTTTATCGACATACTCATGCACGCGGATTTGGATGACCTGAGATATCTTTATCAATACGGCCTGCCTGTGAGTGAGAACGACCTCGGGATCGCTTCTTTTATGAACCGTCTGCCGGATGAACAGATACAGGCGATGGCGGATACTTACACGGAGGGCTACCGCCTCGGTTTTGAGGCGGCCGGGATTGATCTGAGCAGAAAAGAAACGGTAGAGCTTCATTTCCCCATCGGCTTTGAGCGGATGATGCGGGCGGCCGTACTGAATTTTCAGAAGCTCGGACTGAAGCCCTGCGTGGCGCGGGAGGCGGTCTCCTCCTTCGCGAACAAGGGAAGGATGAAGCGCGGGATCTATTCCACTTCGGTGAACCGCCAGTATGATTTCGACCACAGGGAGGACCGTGCTTTTTATTTTGACAAATCATTTGTCGAGCGGCGCCTGGAGGTGCTTCGGACGGTATTCGAGCATCATAAGCAGGAGGCGCTCGCGTACGCGGGACCGGCGGTTGTCGAAGTGTTCGGCGAGACGCCGTTTTCCCCGGAAAACTGTGAGGACGCGATTCATTATGACGAGTCGCAGCAGCAGCTGAATGTCCGCTTTTCTTCGGAGGCCGGTCAGATTACTTATCAGTATATTCCCGGGGAGGAGCGCAGCTTTACAATCATTGCGTACCCGGTACCGGAGATCGGGGATCAGTTCGAGGAGATTTTTGCCGGGACGGTGAAGATCAATACACTGGATTACCTCAGATACCAGACCATGCAGCAGCGCCTGATCGACGTGCTGGACGGGGCGGAACGGGTGCACATCGTCGGGAGAGGAGAAAACCGCACGGATCTGACGGTTGCCATCCTGCCGCCGGCGGATCCCGATACGCAGACCGCGTTTGAAAACTGTGTGGCGGATGTCAACATTCCAGTGGGAGAGGTCTTTACATCCCCGGTTTTAAAGGGTACGAACGGCGTACTTCATGTGACGGAGGTGTTTCTGAACGGACTGCAGTACCGGAATCTGGAGATATCCTTCCGGGACGGCATGATCGACTCCTATACCTGTACCAACTTTGCGTCGGAGGAGGAGAACCGGAAGTATATAAAGGACAATGTACTGATGCATCATGACACACTCCCCATGGGCGAGTTTGCGATCGGCACGAACACCACAGCTTACCGTATGGCGCGGACGTATGGAATCGCGGATAAGCTGCCGATCCTGATCGCGGAAAAGACGGGACCGCATTTTGCGGTGGGCGATACCTGCTATTCCCATGAGGAGGAAGTAGAGCGAAAGAACCCGGACGGTAAGCGGATCGTGGCGAAAGAAAACGAGATCAGCGCGCTTCGCGGTGAGAATCCGGCGAAGGCCTATTTCAACTGTCATACGGATATCACGATTCCTTACGATGAACTCGGTGCGATCACGGCTGTCTACCCGGACGGTACGGAGGCGGATATCATCCGGGACGGTCTGTTCCGGGTGGAGGGGACAGAGGAACTGAATGAGCCGCTGATATGTGAAATGCAATGATACATTTCCGGACAGATTACATGTCGGAAATAAAGGACAGGAGTAAATTATAAAAAATATAGAACGGAGGTAAGATATGCCAAGAGTAGGAATTGTGATGGGCAGCGATTCAGACATGCCCATCATGTCAAAAGCAGCGGAGATTCTCGACAGGCTGGGAATTGATTATGAGATGCGGATTATTTCCGCCCACCGCGAGCCGGATCTTTTTTTTGAGTACGCGAAGAGCGCGGAGGAGCGGGGCTATAAGGTCATTATCGCCGGAGCCGGAAAGGCGGCGCACCTTCCGGGTATGTGTGCGGCGGTCTTTCCCATGCCGGTCATCGGCATACCGATGAAGACATCTGATCTGGGCGGGGTGGATTCCCTGTATTCGATTGTGCAGATGCCCACCGGCATTCCGGTGGCGACAGTCGCCATCAACGGCGCGGCGAACGCGGGCATTCTGGCTGCGAAAATCCTCGCGACCGGAGATCCGGAGATTCTGGAACGACTGAAAGCGTATTCCGCGGAGCTGAAGGAACAGGTTGAGGCGAAGGATGCCCGCCTGCAGGAGACCGGCTGGCGCGAGTACAGCGGCTCATAAACGGACATGACTGTTTTGAAAAATGATTTCCTGATCATGCCGGTGATTCGGTGCTCAGAGAAGTCAGGAAGGATATATCACATGTATTTTCGAGATTTTTTTCATGTGATTTCTTGAAAAGATTCGAGATTACATCCATACAGACAGGAGGCAACTATGGATTACAAGACATCAGGCGTCGACATTGAGGCCGGCTACCGGTCCGTGGAGCTGATGAAGGAGCATGTAAAAAAGACGATGCGCCCAGAGGTGCTCGGCGGTCTCGGCGGATTCTCCGGCGCGTTTTCCCTGAAAAAGATACAGCAGATGGAGGAGCCGGTGCTGCTCTCCGGCACGGACGGCTGCGGCACGAAGGTAAAGCTCGCGTTTCTCATGGATCGGCATGATACCATCGGGATCGACGCGGTTGCCATGTGCGTGAATGACATTGCGTGCGCGGGCGGCGAGCCGCTGTTTTTCCTGGATTACATTGCGTGCGGCAAGAACTATCCTGAGAAGATCGCTCAGATCGTGAAGGGCGTGGCGGAGGGCTGTGTGCAGTCGGAAGCGGCTCTGATCGGCGGCGAGACCGCGGAGCATCCGGGGCTGATGCCGGAGGATGAGTATGACCTGGCCGGATTCGCGGTGGGCGTCTGCGATAAAAAGGATCTGATCACCGGCGCTGACCTGAAGGCAGGCGATTGTCTGATCGGCATGGCTTCCACGGGCGTTCACAGCAACGGTTTTTCACTTGTCCGGAAAGTGTTTGAGATGACGAAAGAGTCTCTGGATACATATTATGACGAGCTTGGCCGGACGCTGGGTGAGGCGCTGATCGCGCCGACCAGAATCTATGTAAAGGCTTTAAAGAGCATCAAAAACGCGGGCGTCACCGTGAAAGCGTGCAGCCATATCACCGGCGGTGGATTTTATGAGAATGTGCCGCGGATGCTGATCGACGGCACGCACGCCGTGATTGAAACGGACAGCTATCCGGTTCCGCCGATTTTCACTCTCCTGCAGAAAAAAGGCGATATCGCGGAGCAGATGATGTACAACACTTACAATATGGGCATCGGCATGATCGTGGCGGTTGACCCGGCGGACGCGAACCGGACGATGGAGGCCATCCGCGCGGCGGGAGATACACCGTATGTGATCGGACGGATCGAGTCGGGAGAAAAAGGAGTTACCTTATGTTAAAGACAGCAGTGCTGGTCTCCGGCGGCGGTACGAATCTGCAGGCGATCATCGACCGCATGGCGGACGGCACGATCACCAATGCGGAGATTTCCGTTGTCATCAGCAATAATAAAAAAGCGTTCGCGCTGGAGCGCGCGGCGAAGGCGGGGATTCCGAATCGCTGCATTTCCCCGAAGGACTATGCGGATCGCGCGGCGTTCAATGCGGCGCTGCTCGCAGCTGTCGACGAGGCGGGCGCAGATCTGATCGTACTGGCGGGTTTTCTTGTGGTGATTCCGGCGGAGATGATCGAGCGCTATCGCAACCGGATCATCAATATTCACCCGTCCCTGATTCCGTCGTTCTGCGGAACCGGATATTACGGACTGAAGGTACACGAGGGCGTGCTGTCCCGCGGTGTGAAGGTGACGGGCGCGACCTGCCATTTTGTCGATGAGGGGACGGATACCGGGCCGATCATATTACAGAAGGCTGTCGAGGTCAGACAGGGCGATACCCCGAAAGTACTCCAGCAGCGCGTGATGGAGCAGGCTGAGTGGGTCATTCTGCCGCGGGCGATTGACCTGATCGCGAACGGGCGGGTTTCCGTAACGGATGGTCTTGTGTATATTACCGGATCGGACGTCACGCACGAGCCACATGATCTGTAACTGTTCAACAGGTCTGCGCGGGTCTGCCCAGGTAAGACGCGAGGGGACTTGCTGTGCTGACCGTCTGAAAACATATTTTTCCAGGGAGGAAATATCATGAAGATATTGATAGTAGGAAGCGGCGGCCGTGAGCATGCCATCGCCATGAGCGTGGCAAAGAGCAGCCGTGCGGACAAGATTTACTGTGCGCCGGGCAATGCCGGTATCGGACAGATCGCAGAGTGTGTTCCGATCGGAGCCATGGAGTTTGAGAAGCTGGCAGCCTTTGCAAAGGAAAAATTCATCGACATGACCATTATCGGCATGGACGATCCGCTGGTCGGCGGTGTTGTGGATGTATTTGAGGCAGAAGGCCTCCGCGTGTTCGGTCCGAACAAAGCGGCGGCGATCCTGGAGGGTTCCAAGGCTTTTTCCAAGGATCTGATGAAAAAATACCATATACCCACGGCCGCATATGAGAATTTTGACGATCCGGAAAAAGCGCTTGCTTATCTGGAGACGGCGAAGATGCCGATCGTGCTGAAAGCGGACGGCCTCGCCCTGGGCAAGGGGGTCCTGATCTGCCAGACACTTGAGGAGGCGAAAGCCGGTGTGCGCGAGATCATGCTGGATAAGAAATTCGGCTCGGCCGGCAATCAGATGGTCATCGAGGAGTTTATGACAGGCCGCGAGGTATCCGTTCTTTCTTATGTGGACGGGAAAACGATCAGAATCATGTCCTCCGCGCAGGACCACAAGAGAGCGAAGGACGGCGATCGGGGATTGAATACCGGCGGCATGGGCACCTTTTCCCCCAGCCCGTTTTATACGAAAGAGGTCGATGACTTCTGTCAGAAATACATCTTCCAGGCGACGGTGGATGCTATGGCGGCGGAGGGGAGAACCTTTAAGGGAATCATTTTCTTCGGCCTGATGCTGACGGAGGACGGGCCGAAGGTGCTCGAGTACAACGCGCGATTCGGCGATCCGGAGGCGCAGGTAGTGCTTCCGCGTATGAAGAACGATATTCTGGATGTGATGGACGCGTGTATCGACGGTACGCTCGATCAGATCGACCTGCAGTTTGAGGACAACGCGGCGGTCTGCGTCGTGCTTGCCAGCGACGGATATCCGGTCTCCTATCAGAAGGGCTATGAGATCCGGGGACTTGAAAAATTTGACGGACAGGATGGTTATTATTGTTTTCATGCGGGCAGCAAATTAAACGAGGAGGGACAGTTTGTGACGAACGGAGGCCGTGTGCTCGGCGTGACCGCGAAGGGCGCCGATCTGAAGGAGGCCCGCGCCAACGCGTACAAAGCGACGGAGTGGGTCGAGTTTGAAAATAAATACATGCGTCATGATATAGGGAGGGCGATCGACGACGTATGAATAAAAAGGCAATTATATTTGACATGGACGGGACTCTCTGGGATTCTGTGGACAATATCGTTGACTCATGGAATCTGGCTTTGCGGCAGATGGGCGAGACCGACGTCACCATTACCCGTGAGCGGATCATCGGACTGATGGGAAAGACGATGGATCAGTTTGCGAAAGCGCTTCTGCCGCATTACGGGCCGGAACGGGGCATGGAGGTCATGCATATCCTGGAGGAGGTTGAAAACGAATATCTGCGGCAGCACGGTGCCGTGCTGCTTGGGGATGTAGCAAAGACCTTTCGCGGCCTGCGTGATCTCGGCTTCGGCATCGGGATCGTGAGCAACTGCCAGTCCGGTTATATTGAGGCTTTTCTGGAATATTATCACCTGGAAGCGCTGGTGGATGACATAGAGTGCTACGGCAATACACTGCGGGGCAAGGCGGACAATCTGAAGCTTCTGATCGGGCGCAATGATCTGGAGCAGTACTGGTATCTCGGTGATACACAGGGTGATTACGATGCCTGCCGCGAGGCGGAGGTCCCGTTTGTGTGGGCGGCCTATGGTTTCGGGGAAGTCTCTGCGGCCAGCGGCTCGGGGGATGTGCCTCGAGATGACGGATGCAGGACATCGGAGTACAGATCTCCTGCGGCCAGCGGCTCGGGAGATGTGCCGGCAGAAATTCCGAGGGTGGATGCGCTGGAAGATATCGTTCTGTGGGCGCAGAGTTTATGAACTGATATGATGAAGAGTGAGAGATGGCAGCGCGAATTTGCTCCATGGGTGCTGGGATTGTGATAACAGCAGGAGATCAGGTTTCGGTATCAGATGAATCTCTGAAAAACAATGATCAGTCGATGCGTTCATTTTTTGTGTGAGTCACTTTCTCAGAGGATATATAGTTATGGAAGCAATCGGCGAACAATATATCAAACATAACGGAGAAAACTTATGGGATTTTGAAATCGTGGACGGTTGTGATTCTCTGAATATCCACCATATCCATCCGTTGAAACAGAGGGATGTTTCGGCTCTGTCCCGGTTATTTGTTTATGATTCTCATATCCGGGCGGCGATTGTCTTTGGGAGCTCTGTGAGATTTGACTGTCATTCCGCCAGCGATTTGGATTTGCTGATCGTCCGGGATGATGATCAGATGCGGATTGACGTGCCGCTGGATTCGATTTCCAGCGAGATGGATATTCTGTTTGCGTCACATCTGGGCGACAGACTGCGCAAAGAGATTGCGCAGACGGGTGTTCTTGTGTATTGTCGCGATGATTGATTAACCGGAGGTGATAATATGTGTGACATACGATATTTTAAATCAGCTTATCACAATTTTGAGGTGGCGGAGAAATTGATGCAGTATTATCAGAGTGATGAGCTGTATCTGAATGATGTGGCTTACAATCTTCAGCAGTGTATTGAGAAAATGCTCAAAGCCTTCCTGGAATGCAAGGGTGTCACTGTGCCCCAGACTCACAGCATCCGAAAACTGGTCGCAATGTCGAAAAACAACGGTTCCGCGATTGTGGTCACAGACTGGATCAGGGAGAATCAGTACGAAATAGAGACATGGGAGTCGGAGACGCGTTATAATTTTGATGTTTGCCTGGAGGCGGAAAGAATACAGAGAGGACTGAAAGCGGTTCGTCAATTTTTGGAAATCAATGATATGGTTCCTGTTCTCAGTGAAAAGATCACGGATGAAGTAAAGGAAAAGCTTCTGAAAAAAATGCCGAAAGACCTTAAAATCCGGGATGATTTTGAATGGAACTGTTACTACCGCATTTTAAAAAACAGATTGTAATACGGCGCGAACATCCGGAATGATGTCCGCGCCGCGGTTTATACTCGGTCTATACTGTTTTGTCATCGCCCTTTTCTGCAGAGGCGGTTCCCTCATCGTCTTCCGATTCAAGGACGGCGACCGCTTCATTCAGCATGTCAATCAATCCATCCTCACCCATTTTCTCAAAATGCTCGGACACAGACTCCAGCCGGTCAAAAAAGCTGGGCTTTCTCTCGCCGTTCGCGTCGCACGCGGCCGCGCAGGTGTTACAGTTATGTGTACAATCGTTGTAGTCAGCCATAAAAATCTCCTTTCTGGTTGGTTTTCCGATGTTTCCAATTAATCATACAGCAGTTATGTTAGTTGTTATTGAAGGTCTATATCGCTTGTTTTAATGCCGATGGATTCAAGTTTAGCTTTCAGCAGTCTGAGTTGGTAATCGATTTCCTTTTCACTGTCCTCGGCTGCTTTGATTCTCTGGAGATTTGCGTAAGAATCAATGACATTCATGATCATTTCTTTGTCTGACACGTAATCACTCTCTTTCATGATATCACCGCCTCTTTTTTATAAGATACCAAACTTCCATGCGCTGCTGTCGCAGCGCGCCACCATCTATGAAAGTCGATTGCTCCGCAGCA
>JAJBUT010000108.1 GCA_020860185.1 Lachnospiraceae bacterium
CCGAAAAATCCAGGGGACTGATCAGATGTCTCATGAATACCTCCTCTGTGAATGATGATTTATGTTTATTTATCAATGTTTACTTTATTTTTCTATCATAGCCCAGCGGGTTTTAAAATTCAATAGAAAATTGTGCTTTTCAGGAGAGGTATCTGAAAAGAGACAATCTGTTCCGGCAGAGTGGGAATCCTTTCGCCGGTTCTTTGAAACGCGCATATTCGACTGCGATGTTAGCGATTGAAATCTTTCTTTTTCCGACGTCTTGTAATTCGTTTTGAGAGGGGCTATTATACTTGGGGACTACCGCAAAATAATATGTACATTATTCAGCACAACCTGTATATATTATTTCACGACAGTTTCTTACAAGCAATCAGTCGTTTCCGGAATTTACCTGTGTTCCGGACAGCGGAACAGATGAAAAAAGGTTTCAATCTATGGCTTAATCGGTACAAAAACGTTAAAACGAAAAAGGAGGAGGTACCCATGATCATACCCAGGTATTATGAGGATATTACCACGCTGAATGTGAACGCGGAGCCGGTTCGCGCTTACTACATCCCGACTTCTCCCGATCAGGACATGACCTGGCGGAAACGGCGCGAGACGGATCGGTTTTTTCTTCTGAACGGAGACTGGAAATTTTTGTATTTCAGCAGCATCTATGACTGTCAGGAGATATTCTATGAGGAGGGCTACTGCACGGACGAGTTTGACACGATTCCGGTTCCGTCGAACTGGCAGGATCACGGCTACGGGCTGCACCAGTACACGAACACCCGCTATCCGTTTCCCTTTGACCCGCCGTATGTGCCTCATGAGAATCCGTGCGGCGCTTATGTGAGGACGTTTGACTATCATAAGGCGGAGGGAACTGCCACGTATCATCTGAATTTTGAGGGGGTGGATTCCTGTTATTATGTGTGGCTGAACGGCGTGTTTATCGGATACCATCAGGTTTCCCACTCGACCGGGGAGTTTGATATCACGGATCAGCTGCGCGAGGGGGAGAATACGCTGGCAGTTCTGGTGCTTCAGTGGTGCGACGGCAGCTACCTCGAGGATCAGGATAAGTTCCGCAATTCCGGTATTTTCCGCGACGTATATATTCTGGCGCGGCCGGAAAATTATATCCGGGATTATTTTACGACGACGACATTGAAAAACAACTATCAGGATGCCGACGTGAAGATTCGTCTGAACTTTGCGGACGGTGAGATCCCGGTTGCTTATAAGCTGATGACCGCGTGCGGCTGTACGGTGGCGGAGGGAAGCGCGGCCGGATCGGAGATTTCCTTTTCCGTGTCAGATGTGACGCTCTGGAACGCGGAAGCGCCGTATCTGTATACGCTGGTGCTGTCCACGGAGAGCGAGGTGATTCGTGACCGTGTCGGTTTCCGTGAAATTAAGATTTATGATACGGTTGTTTATCTGAACGGCAAGAAGCTCCGTTTCCGCGGTACGAACCGTCATGACAGCAATCCGTTCGTCGGATCGGCAGTGACGATGCACCATGTCAAAAAAGACATGGCGCTTATGAAACAGCACAATTTCAACGCCATCCGCACCAGCCATTATCCCAATGCGCCGGAGTTCTATGAGCTCTGCGACGAGTACGGCTTCTATGTGATCGATGAGACCGATCTGGAGGTGCACGGCGTGGTGGACCTTTATAATGTGAATATTTTTGAGGAGAAGACCGAGCACCCGTTCCCGCCGTTTATCTGCGACAATCCGGACTGGAAACAGCCGATTCTGGATCGCGTGCAGAAATGTGTGCTGCGCGACAAGAACCGCCCCTGCGTGGTGATCTGGTCTATGGGAAATGAATCCGGATATGGCTGCACGCTTGAGAACGCTCTGGCCTGGACGAAGTCCTTTGATTCCACCCGGCTGACGCACTATGAGGGCTCTCTGCACCGCCCGAGGAATCCGATTGGCGGCAAAAATGATTACTCGAACATTGATCTGCGCAGCCGTATGTACGCGACCATTCCGGAGATGCACGCTTATCTGCAGAATAAACCGGATAAACCGTTTATCCAGTGCGAATTCATTCATGCCATGGGCAACGGCCCCGGAGATATCGAGGATTACTACGAGCTGGAGGAGATGTATGATTCCTTTGTCGGCGGTTTTGTCTGGGAGTGGTGCGACCACGGCGTTTACATGGGCACGACGAACGACGGGCATCGGAAGTTCTACTACGGCGGGGATTCCGGCGAGTTTCCCCATGACGGCAACTTCTGTATGGACGGACTCGTCTATCCGGACCGCACGCCGACGACCGGGTTGAAGGAGTATAAGAATGTACATCGACCGGTGCGCGTGAAGGCGGAGGACATCGCGGCCGGCAGATATATCCTGCAGAATAATCTCGATTTCCTGAATCTGAAGGATGCTGTGTATCTGACCTGGTCCGTGTATTGTGACGGCGACCTGATTTCTTCCGGTGAAGTGCGGGATACAGAGATTCTGGATGTCGCTCCGAGAACGAAAAAGACGGTCGCACTTCCCATTGAGGCACCGCAGTGCGAGGGCAAATCATATGTCATGATCTGCTCACACCAGCGGAAGACGGATGCCTTCCGTGAGGAGGGGCTTGAGCGCGGCTTCGATCAGATTTTCTTCAACAATGCGCCGACGAAAAAACTGACCGGGTTCCTTGCTTCCGAGACGGCGGATCGTCAGGCGGTGCGTTACCGTGAGGATGACCGTTATGTCTATATCGATGGGGAGGAGTTTTCCTACACATATAATAAGCTGACGGGAGTGATCGGCAGGATCGTATACAAAAACCACAGTTTTCTGGATGAGCCGATGGAGCTGAACATCTGGCGCGCGCCGACAGATAACGATCGGGTCATCAAGACGGAGTGGTACAAGGCCGGCTATGACTGCATGCAGACGAGGACGTACAGCAATGAGTTTAAACCACTGTCGGACGGCAGCCTGCAGATTGTAACGAAGTCCGCGATGGCGCCCGTGTACCGGCAGAAGTTCCTGGATTTCGAGATCACCTGGATCATCCGTCCGGACGGAACAATCCACGCGCAGTTTGAGGTGGAGCGCGACGCGGTGATGCGCGGCAAGTATGCGCTGTATTTCAATCATCCGACCGTGCAGAAGGACAGGCACGGTATTGAGGATCGGTTTGAACTGATCGAGACATACCTGCCGCGACTGGGAATTCGTCTGCGTCTGCCGAAGAATATGTGCAGGGTAGAGTATTACGGATACGGTCCGTATGAGAGCTATATCGATAAACATCAGGCGAGCTGGATTGGTCAGTTTGACGCGCATGTGTCCGCGATGCATGAGGATTACATCCGTCCGCAGGAGAACGGCAGCCATTACAACTGCGAGTATGTGACGGTGGCCGACCGGACGCACCGGCTCTGTGTCTACAATGAGACGCCGTTTTCCTTCAACCTGTCCGAGTATACGGCGGAGGAACTGACGAAAAAAGCGCACAACTATGAGCTGGAGAAATCCGGCCATACGATCCTTTGCCTCGATTACCGGCAGAGCGGGATCGGTTCCGGCAGCTGCGGACCGCAGCTGGATCGGAAGTATCAGCTGAACGAGACACATTTCTCCTTCGGGTTTCATATAAAGCCGGAGGAACTGTAAAATTGGGGTCAGACCCCGGTAAGAATTTATAAACTTTCTTAAAATTATATAAACTATTTTTTGGAAAAGTTTATACTTTTTTACCGGGGTCTGACCCCATATAATCCAGCAGAGACTGCAGGCCGGCAAAATAATCCTCATCAACGTCTGTTTTGTCTGAAGACAGAAGAATAAAAATATGATCGCGATATATGGTAATATGGTTTGTCCCCATCAGAGAACTCATCTCATGTGTCAGAATTTCCATGGGAATCTTTCTATTAGATGAAAAATCCAGACATAAAAGCTGAAATGATTTTTCATCTGAGATGTTCAGATGTATGATTTTGTCTTGAATATCAGCTTCAGTCAGGCTGGTGTTTTCCACGAGCTCCGCGAACAGGTAGTCGAAGATCTGGTGCCGGATCAGGTCGGATTGCCGATGAAGTTCAAAGCAATGTATCACTTTGGATTCCAGAAGCAAAAGCAGTTCTTTTGTCCATGACACATCTTCCCGGCGGATACACATGGCGGTCAAATGACCGATGGTGCTGGTTTTGGTTGATAACAGCATATAAATATTTTTCAATTCTTGTTGAAATACGTCATCTTCCACACTGTAACCGTCTTCATAGACTTTAGAAAAAGTACCGCCTTCAATAAAAGTGTCCATTGCATGTGAGAACAGGTAGCCTTTTTCCACGACATTTTTGAAAAAAGTGTCTTTCGGAGACTGCGGATACAGATGTCGGGTACTGGCTAATACTTTCTGCGCTCCGTCATAGAGAATCACGGGGCAGCCGATGATATCTTCAGAAAGATCGATCAGTGTCTGCAGATTTCCGTTTTGGATAATCTCCATATCCAGATCTCGTTCCCAATCGCGCAGATGGTTATAAATCTTCCACAATTCATTTAAGATGAAAGACGAATTGATATCCGTATAAAGCACGATCTCTTTTCCGTAAGCCGGAACAGGGTCTTTTGATATATATAAAATATTTGAGGCGTTTATCAAAATCGGCTCATTTGGATCATTTGAAGCGTCACAGATATAAAGACAGTCAGGATCCATCCCGTGTTCGTCGGATGACAGCATGCGGATCCCCTGTATGCGGGATTCCGGGACGGATTTTCCTCTGATACAATTGTATTCCGGATGTGAAAACAGCAGCTTGTTTAATAAGATATTAAATGATATAAACATATGTAAACCTCCATATGTGACGGCGGGCGCATGGCAGATTTGTCGCAGACGAACATTTTATTTCGGATCTTTGTATATCTGTACAATTTTTCAGGTTTCAATATTGTATCATACTCCGATGAAAAAATCTTCAGTAAAAAATAAAATATGTATATCACAATTAATACCATTTACTGAGAGGAGAAAAAATGAGGAGCTTGAATTTTGGAAAAAAGGGTTGGTACATTATTATCTTTACGCTGCTGATTTACTGGTTTTCCAGTACGCCGGCGGATGTGCTGAATGTGACAGTGGACGGGTTTGCCCTGCGGTTCGGGATGGATTCGACGAATTCTCTGCTGATTTTTGCTGCTGTCGGCGGCTTTGTCGGTATTCCGCTGGCGCTTGTCACCGGACACATTGTATCGAAAAAAGGTGTCAAAAAGCCCGGAATCATACTTATGATTATCATGGGTGTTATCTGGATTATTTATGGGCGCTGCGGCACCTTTATGCAGTATGCGGTGATCGCAACAATTATTTCCGCCATCAGCAATGTGGTGAATCTGGTTATCACACAGCAGATCATGAGTAACTGGTTCCCGAGAAAAAAGGGACTGGCGCTCGGATGGGCTACGATGGGAATGCCGCTGGACAGTGCGGTTACGGTGGCAGTTTTTCAGGTTTTAATTGTAAGATTCGGTCTGTCAGCGCCGTTTTATATGATGTTTGTGATTACGATCGCGCTGGCGGTTGTTATGATTCTCACAGTCAAAGAATATCCGGAGCAGGCAAATGCGTTCCCGGACAATGAACCGATCACGGAGGAACAGAGGCAGGAGAATATCCGGCTGTTTGACGAGTACAAATCCCCTTATACGGTTAAAAAGCTGTTTGTTACCAAAGACTTCTGGCTTTTGATCATTACGTTCGGATTTTTATTTATCGGTCTGCTTGGTGCTATTACCCAGATGATTCCCAGGTTGACAAGCATCGGATTTGACACAAATACGGCAGTTATGTGGCTGACAATTGCGTCTCTGGTGGGTATTCCCGCATCCTTTGTATGGGGCGCTGTGGATCAGGCAATCGGAACAAAGAAGACAGTGATTGTTTTTTCAGTCATCTGGACGGTCATGATGCTGATTGCGACCGTGGGATGCGGAACGATGAGCATGCCGGTGACTATTTGCAGTCTGGTAATGCTGTCCTGTCTGCACGGTGGTCTGGGTAATCTGATGCCGTCCATGGTCATCAGTATATTCGGAAGATATGATTTTGCACAGGTCAATAAGATGGTTATTCCTTTTGTTGTCGGGATCAGAACACTTTCCTTTATTATCATTCCGGTGGTTCTGGCCATGGCAGGCGCCGGTAATGAGGCGCTGGGATACAGGAATGTTTATGCTATCTTTACGGTCCTTGCGGTGATCGCGCTGGTTTGCTCGACGTTCCTTTCCAGTAAAATGATCGGAAAGAAATAAGGGGAGATGAACAGACAGTATGTATGAACTGTTTTTATACAGTTTTTAATACATAATAATTAAACATAAGGAAGGACAGATATATGTTGAAAGGAAGATTCCTGATTACCCCAATCTGCGGATTGGACTATGAAACACAGACACAGTCCGGACGGACGGATGAAAACGGCACATTTCAATATCAGGAGGGAGAGACGGTCACATTTTCTATCGGCGGCCTGATCCTCGGTTCCTGCCTGGCCATGCCGAAAATGACGCCGGCGGACTTATCGTTTGAGGCGGCCGGAGATCCGGACAAAATCATCAACCGCAAGGTGACAAATATGGCACGTCTGCTTCTGAGCCTGAATCCGGAAGACCGGATTGAGAACGGAATTCATATCACGGACGACATCCGGGATATCTGCCATAAATACAGAAAGACGATGTATTTAAATCAGCCGGAAGATTTCTTTACAAAAGATGAAATCGTGCAGCGGCTGATGGCTGAACTGGGCAGCACACTCGTGTCGCCGGCAAAAGCGAGGAATTATCTGAGACGTGCCATCTACGGTATCAAAAAAGAGACGGATGTCCAAATCCCGATGCGGGACGGCGGTTATGTTCTGGCGGATATTTTCAGACCGGAAAAGGAGGGGAAATATCCTGTTATCATCAGTTTCGGCGGATATGGCAAAGCTTTCTGGCTGGGCAAGGAAGCCACAGAGGAAGAGGCAGAACTGCATGCACAGCTGGAGGACGATTATTTCCGCGGCATCACGCATGAGACGGATTACCTGAGCTTTCATATCGCGTCGCTGCCTGCGGGTGATCCGCTTCCGGAAGTGCCGGGACTTCCGCAGGCCGGATCCGTGCCGAATCCCATGATGACTCATATCAGCGAAACCTTTGAGCGGGCGAATGTTATGGACTGGGTTCCGGACGACTATGTCGTCATGCATGTGGATTCCAGAGGACTGGGAAATGTTCCGGGAGAATACTGCCAGTTCGGCCGCCCGGAGGCGGATGACTACTATGATTCGATTGAGTGGGCCGCAGCACAGGAGTGGTCGAACGGAAACGTGGGGACATATGGCGGTTCCTTTTATGCCATGAACGCGTTTAATGTCGCGTCGCTCTGCCCGCCGCATCTGAAAGCGTTTATTCCGCTGGCGGGGGACATGGATCCGATGAGGGACTATTCCGGGTTTGGCGGACTGTTGAATAAATTCGGTTTTACGCCTAAGATTTGCGCCGGGGAGTTTTGCGGAGAGGATCTGGCGGAGGTGGCTGCCGGTATTGAGTTTGACGATCCGGAGATATTTAACGAGCATTCAAAGGTGATGATGAAGGGAAAACCGGAAAATATCAGAATACCGTATTTTACCGCGCTTTCTCTGGAACAGGCATTTATTCATACAAGAGGAACCAGTGAGATTTTCATCAATTCCGCTACGCCGATCGGGAACAAATATATGGATATTGTATCCGAGGTGGGCGTGCATTACTGGATGTATGGGAAACACATTCTGGACCGGCATAAAATGTTTTTCGCTCACTGGCTGAAAGGAGAGGAAAATCTTCTGGAACAGGCAAAACCCATTCATATGATGGTGCGTTCCGGATACGGCTCTTATTACTGGCAGGATGAAAATGAGTGGCCGATTGCCCGGACAGAGTATAAAAAGCTGTATCTGAACGCGAAAAATGAAAATGACGAATTTCACAAACTGTCTGATACTCCGACGGCAGATGGGCAGATTACCTATCCGGCTGATCAGGAGGCAGAAACCCGGTTTGTTACAGAGCCTCTGGAAAGCGATATGACCATTGCCGGATATTGCAAAGCGAACCTTTTCGTGTCCTCTACTCACAATGACATGGTTGTCCTGACATATCTGTATGTTTTGGATGAAGACGGCTGCAGAATTCCTTTTGTCATGGATCTGAATCCGGCGACCCCGGTCGGAAAAGGCGGGTTAAAGATTTCCCACAGAAAGCAGGATGAGGCTCTGCGGACCGAGTACCGGCCGTATCATACACATCGGAAGGAAGATGTGCAGAAACTGGTTCCCGGTGAGATCGCGGAGGCGGAGATTGAGATACTTCCCACAACGGCGAGACTGAAAAAAGGATGGCGGCTGGAATTTGTGATCATGCCGAAGAACAGCGCCGGAGAGCTTTTCGATCCGCGGGATGATTACAGCGAGGGTGCATTGAATACGGTTTATACGGGAGAAAGCTGTCCGTCCTGTCTGCAGATACCGGTAATATCGAAATCATAATTAGAAAATTTGTATTTGCGTGGCTTACAATGGCTATACAGAAAAGAGGGCTGTCTGCGGCAGCCCTCTTTTTTAACCGGTGACTAAGCGCTGATCATCACAGACGTTGCTTTGATGATTGCGGTCGCTTCCTTGCCGACCTCCAGACCGAGATCGTGTACGGCCTCGATGGAGATGGTGGAGGTAATGCCGATGCCATCCGGCACGTCCAGTTTTACGATGGCGTTTACCGCGCCCTCCTCAATCGAGGAGACAGTGCCGGTCAACTGGTTCCGTGCGCTGATCTTTAATTTACTGTTGGCCATCATGACGGAAGTCGCCTTGACAACGGCGGTGGCTTCCTTGCCTGCCTTCAGGTCGAGGTCTTTGATGGACTCCATGGAAATGGTGGCGCTGACCTTGTTGCCGCCGGGAAGCGCGAGCTTCACGATGCCGTTCACGGCGCCTTCTTTGACTTCTGTAATCGTTCCTTTGAGTTTGTTTCTTGCACTGATCATAATCTGCTCTCCTTTATTAATGTGTGGGTCGTCATTCGAACAGTACAGATGAAAAACGCGTCTGTGCAATGTTTCGCATGGCTTCCCTATCATAGCAGATATTGTGTGCAGATGCAATTATTTTATGCGATATTAGGGCTCAGAAGTCATGAATGGAGCTTTTACGGCAATTTTTTGAACTCCGGCTTCCGGTTCCTGAATACTGTATACCATGAAAAGCCGCTGTTTTTCAGAATCTCCGGGATTTGACGGAATGCATACGCAATATCCTCCGGCTGGTGCGCGTCAGATCCGATCGTGAGAATCTCACCGCCCAGTTCTCGGTAGCGTTTCAGAATATCCTCTGTCGGGTTCGGATGTCCGAGTCCGTATTTGAAGCCCGCCGTGTTGACCTCGAGTCCTTTTCCTTTTTCAATCAGAAGCTTTAATATGGCGTCGATGACGTCGCGGTAAGCGTCATAGCTGTAATCCGCATTTTGGTTCGGACCGTAGCGGACAACGTAATCCAGGTGTCCGTATACATCGAAATCGTCAAAGGCACGGATGTTTTCCGGAATGGATGTAAAGTATTCCAGATAGGCTTCCCGCTCCGTGCGCGTCTCATAGTATCCCGGATAATAGGGATCAACGCCGTTCACGACATGAGAAGAGCCGATGACGAAATCAAAATCATGGGCTGTCAGCAGATTATGATGGATTCCTGCGAGATGCGGCTGCAGTCCCAGCTCTATGCCTGTCCGGATGGGAATGATATGCCGGTACTTTTCACTCAGACGGCGGATGGCCGGAACATAGGTGTCAAGATCCAGCAGAAACAGATCCGGCTCCTCCCGGTAATCCAGATCCAGATGATCCGTTACGCAGGTGCCGTCAAGTCCCAGCTCGATCGCCTTCTGTATCATGTCCTCCGGGGCAGCGATGCTGTCGCCGGAGAAAGATGTGTGCAAATGTGTATCCCATAACATGGAAAAATCCTCCGAGAACCAAATGAGCTTTAAAAACGCGGCATCATCATACATCATTTTTATCTGTTTGTCAAAAACGGGGTAAAATGTTCTCACTCCGGCCGTAAAATTGTATTTTCTCTGGTAATCGAAAATATCTAAAATATCATGGAAAACTATTGAAAAATCTGGCTGAATTGGTTAAAATAGTAAAGGCTTGGGTATTTTATCCAATATCTTAATATGACAGGTTAAGCCTAATATAATTTCTA
>JAJBUT010000132.1 GCA_020860185.1 Lachnospiraceae bacterium
CTTCTGGCCCGGTTTTTGTTAAATGAGACCATGGAAAAGCCGGAGAACATGCAGGCGGTGCTGGAGATTATCCTTGGGAAGGAGGTCGTGCTGAAATATCTGCCCCAGTCGGAGAAGGAGCAGCGGACGTCCCCGGTTTTCCGTTATGTGAAGCTTGACGTGTGGACGCAGGATGAGGATGATGTGGTTTATGAGATAGAGGCCCAGAAGTTAAACACCGGGAACCTGCCGAAGCGCAGCCGTTATTATCAGGGGCTGATCGACAGTAAGCTCCTGGAGCCCGGTGTCAACGACTTTGATGAACTCAATCCGGTTTTTGTGATTATCATCATGCCGTTTGACCTGTTTAAAAAGGAGAAGTACCGTTACACCTTTACCATGAAGTGTGAAGAGGCGGCAGGTGTGGATTTAAACGACGGAGCAGTGCGTATTTTCCTGAATACACACGGGAAGGATGATGATGGCGTCAGCCCTGAACTGAAGGAACTGCTGTATTTTATAGAGCATACGAATGACCAGGGGATGGTTTTCCGGAGCGAGAAGGTGAACCGGATCAGAAAGAGCGTCCGGTCAATCCAGGATAATGAGGAGGTGGGTATACGTTATATGCAGGAATGGGAAGAAAAATTAATGTATCAGCGAATGGCCAGGCAGGAGGGGCTTGAAGAGGGCCGGAGAGAAGGCCGGAAAGAGATGCAGTCTGTGATTGATGAGGCGAAGCACAAATTGAACAAAGCGCATGAGCGGGAGATACAGACTTTTCTGAATCTGCTTGAGCGTGGCATGTCTCAGGAGGAGGTACAGGGCATTACAAACAGCGGAGAAGATATTGTGAGAGAAGCATTGCAGAGAAGATTTCCGGTGGGATGATTTATCTGCACCGAAATGGCGGCCATGCTGTCATCGTTTGTGGTTATCATGAGGGAAATTATCTGGTAAATGGAAGATATTACCGGTACTGCCTGGTGATATATGATCCGAACAATTCATATACCTTCTACCAGTTTTATATTACAGAAGATTTTTCGGATTTCAGCTTTCAGGATAGCAATCACACATCCTCTTACGAAGAGTATGTGCAGGATACATGGAAGTATATGTCTTATGTGGGGATTGATGCGCTGCAGAGCCGCTTTTATGATTCTCCATTCGCTTATGTGTGGACACTCGCAGATTCTGAAGCAACGGCTGAGATGACATCGGCAGATGATAATTCCAGGGTACAGATTTCCATTTCCGCCTATGAGAACTTTGAACTGATGAATGCGGAAGGGCAGACTCTTTGTTACGACGGGGAAGATTACGACGGTACCATGACGGTCTATTCTGTAAAAACGGTGGCAGGCAGCGCCTCGGAGGGAGCGGAAACTGCCGGGACACTGGTTTTAACGGTCGACGCCAGTGAATCTTTTACCTTGACCGGATTTGAAGGTGGACTAACATTTGCTTCGGAAATCAGTGGCAGATATTATTCCGTAAGCGCGAGCGACGCAGATCAGATTCTGCTGAGTTCTGAGAACGGAATTGTCGTTGAAGGCGCGGAGGAATATGTTTTTCCGCGGAATCCGGATCTGAGAATACGGTAGTGACTACCTATCAAAATGGAGAAGGTTCAAATGAGATTATGGACACTTCTGTTAATGAAGTCACGGTTTCCGACAGTGATCGTTGAAGAATGGTAACTATTCAGGATAGTATTCCGCACTTGTTGCGGAGTACGTATGAAAACATATATTTTGTGGGGAAAAGCCCCACCGTGAATGCGAAAAGTATTTCTGATTGCTCGGTGAGCCTTTCCGATACAACATACATTTACGACGGTACTGCAAAAGAACCAGCGGTAACTGTGAATGATGGAGAATCTGTTTTGACGAATGGGGTGGATTACTCCGTATCCTATACCGACAATACAGATCCTGGAACAGCAACGGTTACTGTGACAGGGATGGGTAATTATACTGATACGATTACAGATAAATTTACAATTGCGAAAAAATTCGCAGAAACCGATATAACATTTGAAAGCGGAAGTATCAGTACGACACTTACGGTGGGTGGAGACAGAAAAAATTATTGTTCAGAGTGAGAGCGATGGAGAAATAACATTTTCTTCCAGTGATGACAGGATAGCGACGATTGATGAAACCGGAGTTCTGACGGCTCTGTCTGTCGGTGAAGTGACAATCACCGCTACATGGGGAGAGACTGATTACTACGAGGCGACGTCGAATTCTGTCACATTGACTGTGGAGCTTGCAGAGATAACCGGCTGTGCTGTTTCTTTGTCGGAGATTCCATGACGGTTCTGGTTGCGGGAGCAGAGGGAACTGTACACTATTCATCTGACAATACCGGAGTGGCAACAGTAGACAGCAACGGAACTGTCACCGGAGTCGGAGAAGGGACGACGATGGTCACGGTTACAGCAACAGAAACGGATAATTATAATGAAGCAGTTCAGATTGTCACAATCAGTGTACGGCTGAAATCTGCAGTGGATAACAACGAAGATGCTGGATCAGAGGATAGCAGCAGAGACACCGGATCAGAGGATAACAGCGGGGACACCGGATCAGAAGATGCCGGCGGTTCGGATGATACAGAGGACAGCAGTTCTTCTGCCGATACCATCCTCGTGCGCCGCGGGAATCGTTTCTACTTCAGCAACACGCTGACCGCCCAGCATCTGTATAACGGCGTCTTTTAATCCGTCAAAATTCATGCTGATATATTGTTTCAGCGATTCATATGTTTCCGATTTTGTCCAGTAGCTTCCCATTTCTTCATTGGCAATGGCATTGACCACGGAATTGGGGTTGTACAGATGCCGGATTCTGCTGAAAGAATAACCGTCATACCATTTTTGTATTTCTTCAAAATCCAGATTGTATTTTGTGCAGAGCGTTTGTACCTCCTCTTCGGTAAAGCCCGCATATTCGGCCAGCTTTAGCGGTTTTGTCATCGTAAATTCCCGGAAATCTGTCAGAGCGGATTCCGTCCCGTATTTTTTAATGGGGAGGATGCCGGTCATATAAGCGCCTGCGATTGCAGATTTCATGGCGGGACCGCCTTTAAACATGCCCCGCAAAAACTGGATATACGATTTTTGCAGATCCTCATTTTCTTTGGCTTCTCGAAAGAGAGCGTCCCACTCGTCAATGATAATAAAAATTTTTCCTTTGTCTCCTGATTGACGCGAATCAAAGCGTCGGGAAGGTATTCCTCGGATTCATCGATGCAGCCGGGAAAAGCTGTTTTTAATTCTTCAATCACGGCGGCCTGGATTGCAGATACGATCATCTGTGTCCCCTTGGTTTTTGCTCTGGAAATAAACCATGTGATATCCAGATAAATGACATTAAACTGATTTCTGTATTTTGGAATCTGCCCGGGAAATTGCAAGTGAGTCAAATACTTCTCCGGAGTCGCAGCTTTTATCATAATAGGCTGACAGCATGACGGCGGCAAATGATTTCCCAAAACGCCGGGGCCGGCTAAAACAGGTCAGATTAGCAGAAGTCCCGATCGAGCTGTTGATATAACGGATCAGGTTTGTTTTGTCTATATAAATGCCGCTGCACACCTGGCGGAATGCTTCATTTCCACAATTTAAATAGGTTCCCATATCACAATCTCCCGTCTCGATCACGGATTATCATGATATTATTTTAGTTGATGGATTTATGCAAGTCAACAACTATCCGCAGATCGCATTCTGTTGTAATGGTGTTATTGGTAACTTCCTGAATACGCATTTACTCGGGAGTTTAGTAATGTATAGCTGACTAATTTGCACTTCGACGTTATATTCATGGTTGAATAAATGTGATTCAAAAGATACAATATCAATAAACATATTATCAGGAGGAGAATGTATGAGATACCCGGAATTTTTAAAGAAAAACGGTACCATCGGCTTTGTTGCGCCGTCCTACGGCTGTAATATAGAGCCATACAAATCTGCGTTCAGGAACGCTCAGGGCAGATTTCGGAAAATGGGCTATCGCGTGGAACTCGGACCGAACTGCTATGAAGGCAGCGGCATCGGGATCAGCAATACGCCGGAGAAATGCGCCGCGGAACTGCAGGAATATTACTGCAGCGGGAGCAATGATGTGCTGATTTCCTGCGGCGGAGGCGAGCTGATGTGCGAGGATCTGAATTATATGGATTTTGACCGGATCGCCGCGGCGGAGCCGAAATGGTATCTGGGATACTCGGACAATACGAATATGACGTTTCTGCTGACGACGCTCTGCGATACGGCTTCAATCTACGGACCGTGCGCGCCGGCCTTTGGTATGGAACCCTGGCATCCGGCGATCCGGGCAGCATTTGATGTCCTGACCGGAAAGGGGCTGGCGGCATCAGATGTACAGACAAAGAAGGCCGCGATGGTATCTGATGTGCAGACAGAGAAGGCTGTGACGGTATCTGCTGTGTCGGCAGAAAAAGTCCTGAGGGTTCATGGCTATGACAAATATGAGAAAGAAAGCCTGAAGGATGAAGAGCATCCACTGCTGCCCTATAACGTAACCGAACCGCGCGTCATGGTGCGGATGCCGGATCAGGACGTCCGTATGGAGGGTCGTTTGATCGGCGGCTGCCTGGATCTGCTGACCATATATCTTGGGACAAGGTTTGACAGAGTGCAGGATTTTCTTGAGAAATACAGCGGAGACGGCATTCTCTGGTTTCTGGAATCCTGCGATCTGAATCCGATGGGGATCCGGCGCGCGCTCTGGCAGCTGGAACAGGCAGGGTGGTTTAAGCATGTTTCGGGATTCCTGATCGGACGGCCGCTGTGTCATGGGGAGACGCTGCTCGGGATGGATCAGTATGAGGCGGTCACCGGGATACTGGGGAAGTATGGGGTGCCGATTCTCATGGATCTGGATATCGGACATATTCCTCCGGCGATGCCGCTGATCTGCGGGAGCTATGCGAAGGTAATTGCGGTCGGAAATGATATTTCAATCGAAATGATGTTGAGATAAATAAAGGAAACGACATTAAGTCGTTTCCTTTGCGCCAGACGCAAGGCTGCGACAGCAGGCATTCCTCATGTGTCTGTGTGCATCAATTATAGCTGATCTGATGTCTGTTGCCATACAGTTTCTGGGAAAATCTGAGGTCTGAGCGGGTTTGATTTTTGGTAGTATAGAATACAAAAGAACTTATGGCCGGGAAATGATCATCTTACAGATCGGATTTCCCTGTGCGGAGAATCTCTCCTCATACTCGGTCATCACATTTCTTTCGTTCATGGCGGTGTCGCGGTGGAGATCCCATGTGCAGCCGATCACTTTCCATCCGGCCTGCTCTGCCTGCTCCAGGGAAAACGAAAAGAGATCCGTGTTGTCCGTCTTGAACTCGATCTGTCCGTCCGGAGCGAGGATCCGGTCGTAGCGCTTCAGGAACTCCGCGGAGGTCAGCCGCCGTTTCGCGTGGCGGTCCTTCGGCCAGGGGTCGGAGAAGTTCAGGTAGATGTGAGCCACTTCCTCCCCGGAAAATACAGAACAGATATTGGCCGCGTCCATGCGGATGAACCGGAGGTTCGGAAGCGGAGTCTCCCGTGCGTCCAGCTTTTCCAGGGCGCGGATGAGGACACTGTCGTACCGCTCGATGCCGATATAGTTAATCTCGGGATGCCGTTCGGCGAGCGTAGTGATAAACTGCCCTTTTCCCATGCCGATTTCAATGTGGATGGGGCGGGCATTTCCGAAAATGGTTTGCCAGCTTCCGGCCGGGACGGATGCTTCCTGGATACATGCGCTGTGGCCGGCGACGGTTTCTTTTGCGCCGGGTATGTTTCTGAGTCTCATGATTTCCTCCGATTTAAAAATGATGTAACTGTGAATATGCTGAACAGTTACGAAATGACGGATTTGGGATTCGTTGTATTAGTCTAACATAAAAATCAAAGGATGAAAACACTGATTTTGAATGGATTTTTCCTTGTCACTGTGAAGGTGCTGAACAGTTATGAAAGATGTATTTACATTATAACGGAAAACCGTTATAATGTGCAAACGACAATCTTAGAGCGGACCATGCAGAAGCGGAGATTTTGATATGCTGAAAGATCGTTTAATTGACAAAAGTGACAGAAAATGTATAATTGACGAAAATTTCTGTATATGTCATAATAGAAACGCATATACTATGATTCCGGAGTTTGACATATGACAAAATTTTATACAAAAATCTTTTTTTCGCTGCTTGCAGCCGTCCTCATTACCGCTGGCATTTCGCGGACAATTAAGGCTTATGCCGATGAGGTCTCCTGGCCGACCGGACCGGAGGTGACGGCAGACAGCGCCATTGTGATCGAGGCGACGACGGGAACCGTGCTCTATGAGAAGAATGCCGATGCCCAGCATTACCCAGCCAGCATCACGAAGATTATGACGACGCTGCTGGCGCTGGAGAACAGCTCGTTGGATGAGGTAGTGACTTTTTCCGCGGACGCGGTCTATAAAAATGAGGGAGATTCTTCCCATATCGCGCGGGATCTGGACGAGCAGATGACGATGGAGCAGTGCCTCTACGCGGTTATGCTGGAGTCCGCCAATGAATGCGCCTACGCTGTGGCGGAGCATGTGGGAGAGGGAGATTATCAGGCGTTTGTTGATCTGATGAATGCGAAAGCCGAGGAACTCGGCTGTACGAACACGACGTTTACAAATGCGAACGGTCTGCCGGATGAGGCGCATGTCACTTCCTGCCGGGATATGGCTCTGATCGCCCAGGCGGCGATTGAAAACAGCACCTTCCGTCAGATTATTGGCACGGTACAGTATACGATCCCGCCGACAAACAAGCATACGGAGGAGACGGTTTTAAATAACCACCACCGCATGATCAGTCCCTACAAGGGGACGACCTATCTGTATGAGTATTGCATCGGCGGCAAGACCGGCTACACGGTCGCGGCCGGGAATACGCTTGTGACCTATGCGGAGAAGGACGGTATGCTGCTGATCTGTGTGGTGATGCAGGCGCCGTCGCAGTATGAGGACACGACGTCGCTGTTCGAATATTGTTTTGCAAATTATGCGATGTACAATGTTGCTGAAAATGAGACGAGGTACGGGGATACGGGGATTGGTACGGTGACTCTGTTCAGTCAGGTGGATCCGTTTGCCGAGCTGGATCTGGACGCGCAGATCATTCTGCCGGCGACCGCGGATTTTACCGATACGGAGGTAGAGATTTCCTATGAGAATGTGTCTGCCGGTACAGTGGGGACGCTGGTCTATTCCTATGGCGGGAAGCAGGTGGGGACAGCGGACGTGGTCACGACCGGTGCGAGCGCGGCGACTTATGTATTTGGTTCCGGTACGGATGGCTCCGCCGGTGATGACGGTGAGACAACGGATGTCAGTGGGGCAGACAATGACGGAGAGGCAGAAGATGACAGCACGGCGGACGGCAGCGCATCAGGCGGCGGCAGTGCGGGGGATGACAGTGCCTCGGGCGACGGCGGTACGGCGGATGATGACAGTGAAGGGAACGGGCTCCGTACGGATTCCGGGACAGCGGATGCTGCGGATCGGGCAGATGCGGGTTCTCTGCTGAAGAGCATGAGAAATAGTCTGAAGTGGATCATTGCGGTCGTTATTATCATTGCCGCAGTTGTGGCGGTGATCTGTCTGGTTGTTCCGAAGATTCGCCGCGCAAGGCGCAGGAAGCACATCCGGGACAAAAGATATAAAGAAATCAAAGGAGATTCGAGCCGAAAGCGTCGCCGGAGAAGCTGACAGTTCCTAACCCGGATAAACCGGAATAGAAATTTTGCCATTTTGCGCAGGATTTCGTTTATAAGTGACCTAACCGATCGTTTACCGGGAAGATAGAATAATCGTAACTGTGAAGCCACGGGACAGTTACGATTATTCTGACTGTGATTTTCGGTTATCCCGCCGCCTCATGGCTGCCGGGTTTCTCTGTATCGGTTCGGGAACAGGAACAGCGATACGAAAAAACCCTTATACCGCATATAGAGCCGCACGTCAGCCGCGCCCTTTGTGTTCGTGACAGACGTCGCCAGGCTTATGAGGGAGATTCTCCGGTCGTAGACCAGATAACGCGGTTTCCATATACTCGGGTCAAACTTACTCTTAAACCGATACAGGTTTTTAAAGTCATAACCGAAATCCATATGACAGAAAATTTCATGCATGATTTTTTCCGCCCGGACAGTATCCGGGTCTGTGATATCAATGCCCGCCAGCGGTGCGATATTCAGGCTCACTTCCTCCACACCCTCCGTTTTCATTTTTAAGGCGGCGGAAATGATCGCGTGCTCCATTGCTCCGGTCGGTCCGTCGGGTTTTCGGTACATCACGTCTACACAATACCCTTTTTCCGTTCTGTATGGCAAAAAAGACAGAACAGTCAGGAGGTTTTCATCAGGATCTCTGGTCACAAAGTATCGTCTGCCGTAAGGTTCTTCAAACTGAAGATCTCCGATCGAGTAGGTGAGTTTCAGTTTTTTTTCCGCAAACCATTGTTTCTCTAATTCGGAAATTTCTTTCTCAAGAACAGGATCGCGCTCGGTTTCCGGGTCATATTCTTCCGATCGAATGCCGGCCCGGTCGAGCTTTGCCACGTTTCTTCGCAGAGAGCCTTTTTTCCCGCCGGAAAGTGAATAATCCCCCAGATCCAGTATGGCCTCTTCCCCGTATTTCAGCACAGAAAAATCCAGCGCCTGCAGCAGATCCGCGGTTTCCCTGCTGACCGAATTGAAAACAGGCTTGTATCCGCTGTTTTTGCAGAAGACGATATATTCACGGATCAATTGCTTTTGCTCTTCGGGTCGGCAGACCGGATCGCCGAGGCTCATTGCCCGTTTACCGGCAAGAGTGTATGGAATCACTCCGCAGATATCCGTTCCGAAGAAAAAATGATTCTCGGGAACCAGTGTCAGGCAATGCTGGGAATCATCCCCGTATGCCCGGATGATCTGAGCGGCCCGTTCCAGGTCATGGAGTTGAGATACTTCTTTCATATGTATATCATATCCTCTCTGAAAAGAAATCCAGAATCAGCCGTACGGTCTGTTCGTTCTGCTCCTGCCATGTGATGGTGGCTTTCCTGTCACGTCCGGAGCCGGAGCGGTACGCGCCGAAGCCGGAATGATTGGCTCCTTTCAGCAGGAACCCGGCTGAGTGTTCCGGGAGGTTGCCGTTATATTTTTTCATGCGTTCATTGTTCATAATGCCGTCTTTTTCCGCCGTGATACGAAGCGCCGCAATATCCAGCTTTGACAGATCGACGGAAGCATAGGTCGCCAGGAAAACAACGCCGGCCAGACCTTTCGGCTGTGCGGCGGCCATTCGGCTGACCGGCACCCCGCCGAGTGAATGGCCGATCAGAATCCACGTGGTTATCTTCGGATTTGACTGCATAATTTCCAGCCCGTGTTTCGCCCCGAACGCGCTCATATGAAAACGCTGTTTCGGAATCACCACGGTATGTCCTTCGTTGTGCAGCAGTTTTGCAATATACGCGTAGGCCAGATCATCTGTTTTCGCTCCGGCGAAAATGATAAAGCCGGTCTGACTTCTGCCGTGGAAATAATAGTCAGTGTCAATCAACTCCATCTCCCTGCCGATTGCCGAGGCCTCAGGATATGGCTTATTATAGTACAGTAATATGAAAATGAAAAACGCAGCCAGTATTGCGATGACAATGAGAAAAACAATCATACATTTTCTCCCTTTCTTGAATTGAAAAGAGACAACAACTCCCTTGACATTGCCCGACAGCCTGTTGTACTATAAATTATACTCAGGTAAGAAACGTGTATCAACCATCAATGTGGTTTGAAGTGTTGGATTCAAGGAGGAGTTCAGATGAAGAAACAACAGGAAGTCACAGATAAAACCCGTCGGAAGTTCGTGGACGCGTTCTGGACGCTGGCCGGAG
>JAJBUT010000072.1 GCA_020860185.1 Lachnospiraceae bacterium
TATATTTTCGAGTATCGTCCTGTATCGTTTTATGCCGTCTATTATTGTACAGATGACCTTTGTATCAAAGACGGTGTCAAAATAGAATCACCGAACTAAACCGGAGGGATGTTTATGAAACTGTTGAATGTACTGACACTAGAGGAAGCAAGAACCCGGCTTTCCACCTGCATCAGGCAGATTCCCCGCCGGAAAACATCCGTCCCTCTCACGGAGGCGGCTGATCATATTCTGGCGAGAGACATAACTGTACCTTTTGACGTTCCCGGATTCCGGCGCTCTGCCGTCGACGGCTACGCGCTGATCGCCTCCGACACCCACGGCGCGGGCGACGCCATTCCCGTATTCCTGAAAATAACGGAACAGGTTCACATCGGGGAAAAACCGCTGCACGCAATCACGCATGGCGAGTGCGCCTACGTACCGACCGGCGGCATGCTGCCGGATGGCGCCGACTCCATGGTCATGGTCGAATACTGCGACACATTCTCTGACTCGGATATTGCGGTATGTCAAGCCGTCGCCACCGGCAATCATGTCGTCTTTCCCGGTGATGACATGAAAAAAGGAGAAATGCTGCTGCCGAAAGAAACCCGGCTGCGGTTTCAGGAAATCGGTGCCCTGGCCGCCATGGGAATCACTTCTGTTCCCATCTATGAGCCATACACGGCCACGATCATTTCCACCGGAAACGAACTGCTGCCGCCCGCCGCTGAAAGAAATATCGCTCAAATATACGACAGCAACACTTATGCCCTGTCGATTCAGGCCGAACATGCGGGGCTGCGGGTTCTGCACCGGCATCTCGTACCCGACGACCGGGATCTGTTACGGCAGACACTGACATCCGCCATGGCAGACAGCGATTTTGTCATTCTGTCTGGCGGGAGTTCTCAGGGGAAACAGGACCTGACGGAAGCATTGTTCCACGAGGTATCCGATAGCGGAATTTATGCACACGGGCTGGCCTTAAAGCCAGGAAAGCCCACTGTCCTCGCCTGGGACGATGCAGGGAAAACCGCGCTGATCGGGCTGCCCGGACATCCGGCCGCCGCATCCATAGTGTTTGAATTGCTTGTCTCCCGCGTGTTGAAGTTTCCGCCGGTATTTGCAGAACCTTCCCTGTCCGCAGTCCTTTCCGTAAATATTGCCTCATCCCCGGGCCGGGAGACCTGCGTGCCGGTACGCCTGACGGATTCCGGCGAAACCCTTCTGGCCACTCCGATTCTCGGGCCATCCGGACTCTGGTCGCCGCTCGTTCGTGCCGACGGCTACATTCTGATTGATAAAAACCGCGAAGGCCTTCCGGCCGGCAACGCGGTCGAAGTATATCTTCTGGAACGATAACTCCGATAAAAAGCCGTCTGATCTCAGTTTCTCAGATATGTGAACACGTTAGAAAACTGTCTGTTGACAAGGCTTTCATAAATAATACACGAACATATCTGCTGACGCAGATATCACAATCTATGCCGCCGATCCGGCGGCGGAACGGAGATAACCATGGAAAAAAAACGAAACCTGTATCTGTCAAACACGCCCGTAGATGAAGCGCGGCAGATGTTTTTGTCCGAAGTGCAGAAAACAATGGCTCCCCGGTATGAATGCATCCCCGTAACAAATTCCCTGAATCGTATCACAAAGGAAGCTGTTTACGCGAAATACAACGCGCCGAATTACAATGCCGCCGCCATGGACGGCGCGGCGGTCATCGCAAAGGAAACCCTCGGCGCATCGGAAGTACACCCGCTGTGCCTTCCGAAAGGACATTATGAAAATATCAATACCGGAAACATCCTTCCTCCGTCCTGTGATGCCGTCATAATGGCTGAGGATATCGTCGAACTGGCAGATGGTCAGATACAGATCACGGCGCCCGCCGTGCCCTGGCAGCACGTGCGCCAGATTGGTGAGAACATCGTCTGCGGAGAGATGATTTTGCCGGGTCATCACACGATTCGCTCCATCGATATCGGGATGCTTCTGGAGGCCGGCATTGAAAAAATAGACGTTGTACAAAAACCGCGCGCGGCAATCCTTCCGACCGGTTCGGAGATTGTGGAACCGGGCGGCGAATTAAAACCGGGGGAAATCATCGACTCCAATTCCCGTATGTTTGAAAACATGGTGGAGGCGGACGGAGGAATTCCCCACCGCTATGCGATCACAGCGGATGACCCTGAACTCATCCGGCGCTCGATTCTGAACGCCGTCGACTCACACGATCTCGTACTGATCAATGCCGGGACCAGCAAAGGGACGAAGGATTTTACCGCGGATGTCCTGCGGGAGATCGGAACGGTCCTGATACACGGTGTCGCCGTAAAACCGGGCAAACCGGTCATTCTGGCAATGGTGCACGACAAGCCGGTCATCGGTCTGCCCGGCTATTCCGTTTCCGCTTACATTGGGTTTATACATTTTGTCGCCCACCTGCTGGAATATCTTGGCAGTCGGACTTCCGTGCAGTTGGAAAAAGTAACGGCCGTCGTCTCCAGACGCCTGATCTCCAGTTTAAGATACGAAGAATATGTGAGAGTCAAAGTCGGCCTTGTGAATGATCGCGTTGTCGCCACCCCGCTGGCCCGGGGCGCGGGCGTCGCCATGTCGCTGGTCCGCTCAGACGGTTTTCTCATCATCCCGCAGTCCTGCGAGGGCATAGAGGCCGGGGAGGAGGTTACGGTTCAGCTGTACCGACCACTCTCCGAATTACGGAATACGGCCGTCATCATCGGAAGCCACGATCTGATCCTGGACGTTATGAACGACATGATGGCAACCGGCTATCAGAATCTGTATCTGTCCAGCACCCACGTCGGCAGCATGGGCGGCCTGATGAGTCTGAAACGCGGGGAAGCCCATATCGCCCCCACCCACCTCCTCGATGAAGCGACCGGGACATACAATATCCCCACTTTAAAGTCCATGTTCCGGGAACCCATGGCATTAGTCAAGGGAGTCGAGCGCATTCAGGGACTCATGGTTCCCAGAAGAAATCCCCTGCACATTGAAACGCTTGCGGATATTGTCGGGAAAAAATATATCAACCGCCAGCGGGGTGCGGGCACACGGGTACTGCTGGATTATAAACTGAAAGAGCTTGGTATTTCCACAGATGATATCGACGGGTATGACCGGGAGGCAAACACCCACATGGCAGTCGCCGTCGCGGTTCAGAGCGGAAACGCCGACGTCGGAATGGGCGTCCTGTCCGCCGCGAACGCCATGGGACTTGATTTTATAGAAGTCGGCGTGGAAGAATATGATTTCGCGATCCCGAAAAAGCACATGGAACTTCCGGTTATCAAAGCATTCCTGGAAATCCTGAGAAGCGACGCTTTCCACCGGAAGCTGGATGAGATGGGAGGATACGGGTATTCAAAATCGGGGACTGTCATTGAGATCGACGAAGCGGTCTAATCATTTTTCCGGAATATGGGCGACCTCGTCGCCCTCCCGAACTGCACCGCCGACGCGGCACACGGCAAACAGCATATGCCCCGGCAGAGGACAGTGAACACCGTGATTATACAATTCACACTGATCCCGATAGCATTTTTTAAAGGCGCCGCTGATCTCAAGGACGACCCGATCGCCAATCCGGATCTGATCCCCCTGCTTCAGGGACAGCTTTCCGAGATTTTCAATCGTCAGATTTGTCTTAAACCGATGAAAACACAGCGCGTCATATTCCTGCGCGCGGTTCCATTCCTGCAATCCCGCATCAGACAGGGAAATCGGCTTCAGATCTTCCATACAGTGACGGTCACCGGTCAGCCCGTGATCCGGGACAGCCTCCGCCTCCGAAAGCACTGTGCCCGGCTCCCCTTTTGCCTTAAATATTTGAATGGATGTCAATACAGCATTCATGATTGCTCCCCTTTCATAATTACAGGAAACGACCGACATAAAGACGTTTCCTGTGCACCAGGCACAAAGCTGCGTAAGCAGCCATTCCTCATGCTTCTGTGAGTATCCTTTATAGTGAATGGCAAGTTATTTTTCTCGATCAACGTATAACAATTTGACCTTAATAATACAATAAACCCGGAGGATTTCTGATGCAAAAAACAGATTATATCTACTTTGACAACGCCGCGACAACCGAACCCTGCGAAGCGGCAGTCTCTTCTTTTCTGAAAGCCGCGGCCTGCTTTGGCAACCCGTCGTCCGCACATTTCCTGGGCCGCGAAGCGGCAGCCCTGCTGGAGACAGCGAGAGAACAGCTTGCCTCCGCCATCGGCGCCGACAGCAGCGAGATCATCTTTACTTCCGGCGGAACCGAGGCGAACAATCTCGCCATCCAGGGCACCTGTGAGGCAAACAGCAGCGCGAACGAGATTATCATATCCGCCGTGGAACACCCGTCCGTCTTCCGCGTATGCCGGATTCTCCGGAAAAAAGGCTGGCATATCACAAAAATAGACTGCGGTCTTGACGGAAGCTTTGATAAAAAAGCTTTAAAAGAGGCTGTCTCAGACCGAACGGCTCTGGTTTCCTTTATGACCGTCAACAACGAGACCGGCACGGTATTTCCAATCCCTGAAATCACATTAACCGTAAAAAATATCAATCCTCATACGCTGGTTCACACCGACGCTGTCCAGGCTTTCGGAAAAACAGATCTGTCCGTCCGGGCATCGGGCATTGACCTCATGTCCCTGTCCGCCCATAAAATCCACGGATTAAAGGGAGCCGGAGCTCTGTACGTAAAAAAAGGGACCCCCATCTACCCCATAGAGTTCGGCGGCGACCAGGAGTCCGGCATGCGCTCCGGCACGGAAGCGCTCCCCGCCATCTGCGCCTTCGGCACAGCAACGGAAATTGCCGTAAAAAACATCCGGCATTCTTATGATGATACAAAAAAAATGCGGCAGATCATCCTGACCGGTCTGAGGAAATTTGAGAATGTCGTCATCAACTCTGCGCCGGACAATTTCCCCTATATCCTGAATTTCTCCGTAAAAGGAAAAAAAGCAGATGAAATCCTTCTGGCCTTCAGCGACCGCGGCATCTGCATCTCAAAAGGCGCCGCCTGCAAGGCAAACCACGCGCACGGTCCCTCCATGCTCATGTCCTTCGGCATTGATACCGATCTGGCGGACAATGCCCTGCGGCTGAGCTTCTGCGAAAATAATACACCCGAAGAAGCGGAGCGCTTCCTGCGTGCAGCAAATGATATCATTCACCGGCAAAGTCCCGCATGATTGAAATAATATCAAGACTATCGGAACAACATTTATCGATTTAACGGAATCATACCACAAAATACGACAGTTCCTCACCGCCGCCGCTTCCGACGCCGGAACTGACTCAGAAATATCCCCAGCGTCAGCACAAAAGCCAGCACAAAACCGAGCACGCCGAGCGCCGGTATCCCCAGAAGCTGCGGTTTCATATTCGTGGTACAGACAATGCTGGATCCGATCAGCAGTCCCGCCACCAGAAATCCCATAACCAGGTCTCGCACCAGACGGTCAAGCGTTTTTGCCAGATCGTCCGTGGAATGCAGATCCAGATTGATGCGCATCTGTCCCTTCATATACGTGCGCAGCAGGTCGGAAAGATATCCGGGGATTTTGATCCCTTTTTTGACGGAATGGTATAACTCTTCACCGTTTTCCCGCAGCGTCTCCTTTAAATCAAAATCCGCCAGACGATCATTCTTTATGCGCGCCGCCGCCACCTCGATCACATTTGTCTCCGGAGCGATCTCCGCGATGACTCCTTCTATCGTTGTGAGGCCGCGCACCAGCATCGTCATGTTGGAAGGCATGGATACCTTATTTGCTTTCATAATATCCATCAGATCCTGCAGCAGCGTACCCATATTCAGGTCGCCGAAACCGGCTGTGCCGTATTTTGTCAGCCAATCGCTGATATCCGAATAGAGCATCTTCTGATCCGGTCTGGTATGAAACTCTCCGATGGAGAGAACCGCCTCCACGATGCTGCTGATATCATGGTCGGCAATCCCCTGAATGATCTTCGTGAGCACCGCCTGATTCCGGGCATTGAACCGCCCCATCATCCCCATATCGATCCAGATGATCCTGCCGTCCCGGATCCGCAGATTACCCGGATGGGGATCCGCGTGGAAAAAACCGTCGTCCGAAATCTGCTTGACATAATTATCCGCCATCTTGGAGCCGATCTCATCCAGATCATAACCCGCCGCCAGAAGTCCTTCCCGGTCATCCACACAGAATCCGTCGATATATTCCATCACCAGCACCTGCATCGTCGTATACTCCCGATACAGGATCGGACTGCCCACAAACGCGACATCCCGGTTCAGCCGGGCAAACTCTTCTATATTGGCAGCCTCCATCAGAAAGTTCATCTCCTCCTGGGCTACCATCCAGAGCTGATCCAGCACCTGTCCCATATCCACCAGTCCGGTCATATTGATGGGAGGCATCAGCTTGATGGCACGTCGTAAAAACGCAATGTCCGCGGACATCGTATCATATATGCCCCTGCGCTGCACCTTCACCACCACATCCTCACCGCTTCGAAGCTTCGCCCGGTGAACCTGCGCGATGGATGCCGAACCGATCGGCTGCTCTTCAAACTCCGCAAACACCTCGTCGGGTACCCGACCGAAGGACTCCTCGATGACTGCCTCTACCTCCTCCATGGGCATCGGGGAGACGTCCGATCGCAGCTTCATAAACTCATCACAGATCCGCTGCGGGAAAATATCCGAGCGCATGGACATAATCTGACCCAGCTTGATGTAAGTCGGCCCCAGATCCTCCATAATCAGACGCAGCTTCTCCGGCGTCACGCCGCGGGCGATATTGTGTTTGCGTATAACGGCCAGAATCTCCCGCAGCCGTTTTCCGGTTGGTTCATTGCTCATAATTACGTCACCTGACGGCAGATCCAATCTTTTTGTTCTGCCTGATCTGTTCCAGTAGATTTACAAAAATATTCCACCTGTGCGGTTGGATGCTCTTTGGAGCATCCAACCCGATTCCTGCATTCGCAAAACCCGCACTTACGTGCTCCTGCGTCTGCTTGCGCATCCGCGTTTTGCTCATTTGGAGGTGGGTTGCTAATCCGACAGATCATTTGCATTGCAATAAATTGCATGCAAATGGTCTGTCGGATTGCAACCGCACAGGTGGAAAATATTTACTCCTCCTCTGACGCATCCGCCTCATCCATGGCTGCCAGCTGCGCTTTCAGCTCCGCGATCTGCTCCGGCGTCAGACCGTTCAGGATATCCTTCACATCAGTCTCCTTGTCTTTCTCAAAGGTCTGCTTCACATTGTGCTTCAATTCCTCGTTGAGCACCTTCCCCTGCTCCACGGTAAGCTCGCCCTTTGCCACCAGATCGTCCAGAATCTCTTTTGTTTTCTCCGAAGTCGTCGCCGCCGCGCCGATCCCCGCCAGAATAATTTTTTTCATGCTGTCACTGAGTCTTTCCATAATAAATGATTCTCCTTTCTACACGATATGATGCATTTATCATAGCACACGGACAAATACGCTGCAAGAAAGAAATTTCGTCCTCAATCCACTTTTTCACAGTTACAAGTGACATCCCCTCCGGATTTACGATTTTTGAAGCATACAGGATGTGACTTGCAACAGCATCCGTCCATGCAAAATCGCTGCGCGATGGGACGGATGCTCGAAACCGCAACGTTTTCGGCCTGACCACGCAGCAAGTGCGTGGTCAGGGAGTGACCAGTAACTTTTCACATCCGGATTGCTTTGACTGTTTACTGAATTGCGTATCAGAAAGGGAGCCGCTCACCATCGAATTCATACGGAAACTCCACGAAATGCTGTTAAAGAGATGCTTCACTCTGTCCGCAGCGCCTCCACCGGATCACTCCTGGACGCCTTCCTCGACGGCAGCATGCCGCTTAACAGCGTCAAAGCGACGCTCAAAAGAATCAGTATGACTGCGTAGCCTGACGGCAGATGCGCACTCAGCTCCGTGATGCCGGAGTAATTATGTATGACCATATTGATCGGGCGTATCATGACCAGCGTCAGAACGATCCCCAGCAGGCCCGCGGCAAACCCGATGATGCCGGTCTCCGCGTTAAACACCTGGGAGATATTGCGCCTGGAGGCTCCGATAGCGCGCAGGATACCGATCTCCTGTTTCCGTTCCAGCACGCTGATGCAGGTGATGACGCCGATCATGATGGACGAAACCAAGAGGGAGATCGCCACAAACGCGATCAGCACATAGCTCAGGATATTTACGATCTCCGTCACCATGGACATCATACTGCCCACCGAATCTGTGAATGTAATGACCTTATCATCTTCACCGGCCGCTTCCATCCGATCATTATAGTCATCCAGAATCTCAATGACCTTATCCTTGCTCTCAAAATCTGTCGGATAGAAACTGATATTGTCCGGCGCACTGAAATCCGTATATCCCAGCGTTGCCAGGTTGTCCTCATATGTCGTACTTCCGGAGGCAGTCAGGGACGACAGGATATCCGACAGATCAGAAATATCCATATCCACGGTAAACGCGCTGAGCAGAGCGTCTGTGTCGATGGTCATGGCGTCCGCCAGCACGCTTCCGATCTGACTCATACTCCGGCTCATCTGACTCTGAATCTCCTCGCTGATCTGTGCCGTCAGCCCCACCTGCGCCAGAGCATCCATTGCACGCTGCTTCCGCTGCGCCCGCCTGACGCCGGAGATCGTCAGCACCAGCTCCACATTTGACAGGATTGTCTGATGCGGAATCAGGTTATAGTTCTGCAACACAAACCCGATCGTATGGTTACGGTAAGAATCCCATTCCCGATCCTGATCGCGATTTTTCTCTTGAAATTCGTGTTCATAAAGTGTATACTCCTGTACAGGCGAATTTCCCGTGAGGGAGTAGCAGGCACCCTCTGTGTGCAGCAAGTCAACAGACTGACCGCTATCCGGTCTGGCTTGCTTTAAATTGCGAGACTCATGTAAAGCTGAAACGCTGTTTCCAGGGATTCCTGTATGTAAATGTAAGTACAGACCCAGGCACAGCTCACCGGCTTTACCTGGGTCTTTTGTTATCATACAGGAAGGTTCTCCGCACTCTCCTGTATGATAACAAACGCTCCGCGAGAATGCACATGCCGTGCAAAGGAAGATGTCTGCTTACGCAGACGCGCGACAGCAGCATATATGCGTTTACATCAGGAGGAAACAAGATGATATGGAATTCTATGTTTTTTATCAACAGCATTCTGCTTGGTATCGGACTGGCTATGGATGCCTTTTCCGTATCCATGGCAAACGGATTAAATGAACCGCAGATGCAGAGGAGCAAAATGTTCGGCATTGCCGGCATGTTCGCATTTTTCCAGGCATTGATGCCCATGATCGGCTGGTTCTGTGTCCATACCGCCGTCCGGTACTTTACCGCATTTGAACCGCTTATCCCCTGGATTGCGCTGGCGCTGCTTGCCTGTATCGGCGGGAAAATGCTCGCAGACGGCATTCGCAGCGACAGCAATACAGAAAACACCGCAAAGCTCGGGGTCGGCGCATTGCTTTTGCAGGGAATCGCAACCTCTATCGACGCTCTTTCCGTCGGATTTACGATCGCTGACTATAACGGGCGAATGGCTTTTGCGGAAGCGCTGATTATTGCTGCCGTGACTTTCGTCATCTGCATGGGCGGCCTGAAAATCGGAGAAAAATTCGGTACAAGGCTGGCCGATAAAGCACAGATTATCGGCGGAGTGATCCTGATCCTAATCTGACTGGAATTCTTTA
>JAJBUT010000122.1 GCA_020860185.1 Lachnospiraceae bacterium
GTGTTCACAATCATGCAAATTTTTCACAAAATAAATTATGAATTATAGCAGATACCAAAAGGTAACCGGTGAGGATTTGATTGGAAACATATGTGAATGTTGCATAAATTTATGCTGGAATCGGGATATTGGACCGTTTTCTGCCAGGAAAAATTAGATGACGATCAGATTTGAATACTGTCGTTGTCAGTTGATATTTTCTGTGATAAAATGACCACGTCAGAGTTCATGACTCAATGAACCCCGATTATAAAGTTATTACAGAGAGAAAGGATACGATTTATGGCGGACTTACAGGTTTTGGAATACAATGTAGGGGATATCGGGACGAACTGTTATCTTCTGGTGAATACGGCGACGAAGGAGACAATCATTGTGGATCCGGGCGGAGATGCGCCGATGCTGGAGCGGCATATTACGGCGCAGGGACTTCAGCCTGTGGCAGTTTTTCTGACACACGCTCATTACGATCATGCCCATCATGCACGGAAAGTGAAGGAAACGTATCAGATTCCCGTTTATGTCCATGAGGATGAGAAGGAGACGATGCGTAATCCCCGTATCAATGTTTCCTCCATGTTTGGCTGTCCGGAGAGCTACGAGGCGGATGTTTTTGTGAAAGACGGAGAACGGCTGGAGGTTGCAGGCTTTGATATCCGGGTATTGCATACACCGGGGCATACGGCCGGCGGGGTCTGCTATTATTTCCCGGAGAATAAGACGCTCATCAGCGGCGATGCTCTTTTCAACGGTTCTGTGGGAAGGACAGATTTCCCGGGCGGCAGTATGTCAATGCTTGTGCGCAGTATTCGGGAGAAGCTTCTGGTTCTGCCGCGCGACACAGAAGTATATCCGGGGCATATGTCAAAGACGACGATCGGGTATGAGGCAGACTACAATCCGTTCCTGTAGGTGATAATCAGGATTGAGAATCTGTTTCTGCCACCTGATTTTTAGAGAAATGTATACTTTCGATGTGAAGTGTATCGGAAAAAGATGATTACAGTTGAATTAAATGTAGCAAATTTTGAATATGATATCCATTCGCTGGTGAAGGCGTTTTACCCGGAGCACGAAGTTCTGGTGCGTGCGGTCTGCGCGGAGGATCCGGAGCAGGAGAGCCTGAGACTGCGTTATCCGGAGGTCTCCTTTCATCTGTCGGTTTTTTATGGCAGGTCAGACATCACTTTCTCCTTTTATAACGGGCAGGAGACGGAAGCGGATCTTCAGGACTCCGTTTCTGCGGACTTCTCAGACCGGAAGACGACGAAAAACCGTTTAAAGCAGAAGCTGTATGAACTTCTCGCTGTATTATCCGGAAGAACGCTTCCCTGGGGGACGCTGACCGGTATACGTCCGACCAGGATTCCCTACACCATGCTGGAAGAAGGGGTATCTGAAACTGAGATTCGGACTTATATGCGGGAGACATATCTCGCGTCAAATGAGAAGATTGATCTGAGTCTGGAGATCGCGAAGCGGGAGAGATGGCTGCTGTCCCGTGTTGATTATGAGAACGGATACAGTCTGTATATCGGGATCCCGTTTTGCCCGAGTACCTGTCTGTATTGCTCTTTTACGTCTTATCCCATCTATACATGGAAAAAACGGGTAGATGATTATCTGGATGCCCTGTGCAGGGAAATCTCCTGGACTGCCGATGCGTGTAGGAACAGATATCTGAACTCGGTTTACATCGGGGGCGGTACGCCCACCTCTCTGGAACCGGAGCAGTTGGAACGCCTGATTATGCATATTGGCGAGAGCTTTCATCTGATGGACGCGGAGGGGCGGATTCTGTATGGAGGGACGGATCGTGTGAACGAGCGGTCCGGTCGGGATCACAGTACCGCTGAAGTGTTTTCGTGCTCGAATGAAGCGGCGGAGCCGGAACGGGATCGTGCGGGAAAGCCATATGATATTTGCGGTCAGGAAGATTCTATTTCGAATCATCTGCTGGAGTTTACGGTTGAGGCAGGCCGTCCGGACAGTATCACCGCGGAGAAGCTGGCTGTGTTAAAGCGGCATAATATCTCACGCATTTCCATCAATCCACAGACGATGAAGGAGGAGACGCTTCGTCTGATCGGACGGCAGCACACGGTGGAGCAGACGAGACAGAGTTTTTCCCTTGCGCGGGAGATGGGGTTTGACAATATCAACATGGATCTGATCGTGGGTCTTCCGGAGGAGAGCCTGGACGATGTGCGCTGTACCATGGAGGCAATTTCGAAGCTGTGTCCGGATAATGTGACGGTACATTCTCTCGCAATCAAACGGGCATCGCGGCTGCGGACGGAACGGGAGAATTATGGGCATCTTCATATAAAAAACACATGGGAGACCATTCGGCTGACGGCGGATTACTGCCGGCAGATGGGGCTGGAGCCTTACTATTTATACCGTCAGAAAAATATGGCAGGCAATTTTGAAAACGTAGGTTATGCCGCGCCGGGGAAAGCGGGCGTATATAATATCTTGATTATGGAAGAAAAACAGTCTATAATGGCTCTTGGTGCAGGCGCGACTACAAAGGTTGTATATGACCGCGGGAATCGAATCGAACGCGTGGGGAATGTGAAGGATATCACGAATTATCTGGAGCGCGTGGATGAGATGATTGAGAGGAAGCGTAAGCTTCTGAATAAGATTGGGAAAATACAGAATGAAATATAATCAGAGACATGATTGATTCATATATGTGAGATATCTATAGAAAAAAAGGAGAATGACACGATGGCCTTAAAAAAGAAACCGGTCAACGGGATGAAGGATATTATGCCGGATGAGATGGCGATTCGGGACTATGTGCAGAGCGTGATCCGGGATACGTATCGCTCTTTCGGATTTACGCCGATCGAGACGCCGTGCATGGAGGATATCGCCAACCTGAGCAGCAAGCAGGGCGGTGAGAATGAAAAACTGATTTTCAAGGTTCTGAAGCGGGGCGAAAAGTTAAAGCTGGACACCGCGAAGAGCGAGGCGGATCTGGTGGATTTCGGTATGCGCTACGATCTGACCGTGCCGCTCTGCCGTTATTACGCGAATCACGCAAATGATCTTCCCTCGCCATTCAAGGCTCTGCAGATGGGAAATGTCTGGCGCGCAGACCGTCCTCAGAGAGGACGTTATCGTCAGTTTATGCAGTGTGATATCGATATTCTGGGAGAACCGTCCAATCTGGCGGAGATCGAACTGATTCTTGCCACCACAACGACGCTTGGACGCATCGGTTTTCAGAATTTTGAGATTCGTATCAATGAACGGCGCATTTTGAAGGCGATGGCAGCTTACAGCGGATTTGCCGAGGCGGACTATGATGCCGTTTTCATCACGCTGGACAAGATGGACAAGATCGGACCGGACGGCGTGGCGGAGGAACTGATACGGGACGGTTATGCGAAGGAGTCCGTGGACAAATATCTCGCGTTGTTTGCCGGTGTGGCGGCGGCGCAGGACGGCCTTTCCTGGCTGGCGGAGACATTGGGGGATGTTCTGGAGGACGAGGTCGTGCGCGGCATGCAGGAGATTGCGCAGGCGGTTAACGCGGCGAAGACGGCGCAGTTTGAGCTTGTCTTTGATCCGACGTTGGTGCGTGGTATGTCCTACTATACGGGGACGATCTTCGAGATCGCCATGCCTGAGTTCGGCGGCAGCTGCGGAGGCGGCGGCCGCTATGACAGGATGGTCGGGAATTTTACCGGCAGGGATGTGCCGGCCTGCGGGTTTTCCATCGGCTTTGAGCGCATTATCCTTCTTCTGATGGAGAGCGGATTTCAGATTCCCGAGCAGCCGAAGAAGACGGCTTACCTGATTGAAAAGGGCTTCCCGGGAGAGCGTCTGGTGGAAGTGATCGCGCAGGCGCAGGAGGCGAGAGCCGCGGGAGAGCAGGTACTGGTGATTCGTATGAATAAGAATAAAAAGTTTCAGAAGGAGCAGCTGGAGAAAGAGGGATACGGGGAGTTCGTAGAGTTTTACAAAAATTAAACATGCTCTGAAATGATACTGTGAGGCATGTTCATTTTATAAAAACCAGAAAGGATAATATATTATGGCAGAATCCATGCGGGGCCTGAAGCGGTCCCACAGATGCACGGAGGTATCCGCCTCCGATATAGGAACAAAAGTTACCGTGATGGGATGGGTGCAGAGGAGACGGAATCTGGGCAGTCTGATTTTTATTGATCTGAGAGACCGCTCAGGTCTGCTCCAGATTGTATTTGATGAAAACAATGTCGGTGCCGAAGGCTTTGCGAAGGCCGGCACACTGAGAAATGAGTTTGTGGTTGCAGTGGAGGGAACGATACAGGCGCGTTCCGCTGCGGTCAATGAGAATCTGAAAACCGGCGATATTGAGGTGATCGCAGAGACAATCCGCATCCTCTCCGAATCCGAAACCCCGCCGTTCCCGATCGAGGAGAATTCCCAGACGAGGGATGACATTCGTCTGAAATACCGTTATCTGGATCTGAGACGGCCGGATATCCAGCGAAATCTGATGCTCAGAAGCAAGGTGGCTTATCTGCTGCGGGAGTTCATGGCGAAGGAAGGCTTTCTGGAGATTGAGACGCCGATGCTGACGAAATCCACACCGGAGGGAGCCAGAGATTATCTGGTGCCGAGCCGGGTTCATCCGGGCAATTTTTACGCATTGCCCCAGTCGCCGCAGCTCTTTAAGCAGCTGCTGATGTGCTCCGGATATGACCGCTATTTCCAGATCGCGCGATGCTTCCGCGATGAGGATCTGCGCGCGGACCGTCAGCCGGAGTTTACGCAGGCGGACATGGAGCTGGCTTTTGTGGATGTGGATGATGTGATCGATGTCAATGAGCGGCTGCTGCAGTATGTGTTCCGTGAGGCCATCGGCGTGGAGATACCGCTGCCGATTCCGCGCATGACCTGGCAGGAGGCGATGGACCGTTACGGTTCGGATAAGCCGGACACCCGATTTGGAATGGAACTGGTCGATGTGTCTGAGACGGTGCGGGGCTGTGAATTCGGCGTGTTTGCGAACGCACTGGAGAGCGGCGGAAGCGTCCGCGGTATCTGTGTTCCCGGCAAGGGTGATCTGGGACGCAAGCAGATCGACAAGCTGGTGGAGCTGGCAAAGACCTACGGCGCGAAGGGTCTAGCTTACATTCAGTGTAAGACGGACGGAACGGTGAAATCTTCTTTTTCCAAGTTTTTCACGGAAGAGGGACTGCAGGAGCTGATCGATGCCATGGGCGGAAAAGCGGGCGACTTGCTGCTGTTTGCCGCTGATAAGAATAAAGTGGTCTGGGATGTGCTCGGCGCACTCCGTCTGCACATGGCGAAGGAGATGGGGCTGACGGATCCGAAGCAGTTCAATTTTCTCTGGGTGACCGAGTTCCCGCTGCTGGAGTGGTCTGACGAGGAGGAGCGCTTCAAGGCGATGCACCATCCGTTTACCATGCCGATGGAGGAGGATTGGGACAAGATTGATTCCGACCCCGGCGCGGTGCGCGCGAAGGCCTATGATATCGTGCTGAACGGTACGGAGTTGGGCGGAGGTTCCGTCCGTATCCATCAGAACGACATTCAGGAAAAGATGTTCGAGGTGCTGGGCTTTACGCAGGAGCAGGCTTGGGCGCAGTTCGGATTTTTGCTTGAAGCGTTTAAATACGGCGTGCCGCCCCATGCGGGACTGGCTTACGGTCTGGACCGCATGGTGATGCTCATGGTGCAGGCAGAATCGATCCGCGACGTAATCGCTTTCCCGAAAGTGAAGGATGCGTCGTGTCTGCTTACGGATGCACCGGGGACGGTGGATGCGAAGCAATTGGAGGAACTGGGCCTGGCAATCCGACAGATATAGGGAAGCAAGAATACCCCCGGCTAAAGCCGGGGGAGTGCGGGCAGGAGAATATCATGGGTAAGATATTTAATGTAACGGCGAACTGTAATCCGAAGCTGCATTATATGGTGGATTTGACCGGACGTCTGGAACAGATTAAAGCGATGGTGGATCGCGGAGAATATTTTACCATCAACCGCGCCCGCCAGTATGGGAAGACCACAACCCTTTTTGCATTGGCAGATTATCTGAAAGATGATTATCAGGTTGTCAGAATTGATTTTCAACGGCTTCAGGAAACGGACTATATTGATACAGAACATTTTGTGAGAGGATTTTCCCGCCTGATTTTTAAGGCAGTGCAGGGAAAAGAAATCCCGGATCATGTAACGGAACAGCTGAGGCGTTTTGCTCATGGTGAAGTGTCGTATGCTGCTTTCGATGATTTGTTTGATGTTATCAGTATATGGTGCGGTCAATCAGAACGGCCGGTGATACTTATGATCGATGAGGTGGATCAGGCATCAAATTATCAGGCTTTTTTAGATTTGCTTGCCCAGCTCCGTGCAGGCTATATCGACCGGGATATATTTCCTGCGTTTCAATCGGTGATTCTTGCGGGCGTATACGATATTAAGAATCTGAAGAGTCGGTTTGTGTCAAACGGAGAACATCATACGAACAGTCCCTGGAATGTTGCTGCGGATTATCTGGTTGATATGAGTTTTGCGGCTCCGGAAATTGCGGGAATGCTTCAGGAGTATGAAGATGATTATGCAACCGGCATGAATATGCCCCTGATTTCAGAATTGATTTATGATTATACCTCCGGATATCCGTATCTGGTATCCCGGATCTGCAAGCTGCTGGATGAACAGATAAGCGGAACAGAACATTTTCCAGACAAATCTTCTGCCTGGACGCAGGCCGGAGTGATTGAAGCGGTTGGCCGGTTAGTTGCGGAAGACAACACCTTGTTTGAGTCGTTGGAGGACAAAGTGAACGCGTATCCTGATTTAAAGGAGTTCCTGCAGTTTTTGCTTATGAACGGGAAGGAGATCAGTAATGTGCCGGGAAATACGGCAATCGGGATCGCGAAGATGTTTGGTTTTGTTAAAATAGAGAATAATAAGGTTGTTGTCGCGAACCGGATTTTTGAGATGAGGCTCTATAATATGTTTCTGGCCTCAGCGGAAATGCAGCGGAGTGAGATGTACACATTGGGAGATCGGGATAAATATCGGTTCATCAACGACGATGGTCTCAATATGGAACTCGTTCTGGAACGATTTGTGGCGGCTTTTGATGATTTGTATGGCGACCTTGCACAGAAATTTCCGGAGGAGGACGGAAGAAGATATTTTCTTTTATATCTGCGGCCAATTATCAACGGTACGGGAAATTATTATATTGAATCGCGCACACGGAATCAGGAACGAACGGATGTGATTGTGGATTACCTCGGCAAACAGTATGTGATTGAACTTAAAATCTGGCGGGGAGACTCTTATAACACCCGTGGAGAAAGTCAGCTTCTGGCTTATCTGGATCACTATCACCTGAAAAAAGGATATATGCTGAGTTTTAATTTTAATAAGAATAAAAAAATCGGCGTCCAAAGGCTGCAGATCGGAGATAAGACTCTGGTGGAGGCAGTTGTCTAGAACCAATCGAGGAACTGCAGGCGGGATGCCCTGATACCCCCGGCTAAAGCCGGGGGTTTTGGATTTTTTTAAATTTGCAAAGTGTAGCAGAGAGCGTTTTTCTTTATTGTGTTATTTTTTCATGGAAGGAGCCGGTGTCGGTTCACAAACCGCAGTATAGTGTTCCCGGCGTTTTTTGAATTCCGGATCTTTCAGACGATCCATCATGCGGCTTTCGTTCTTGAAAATATCGTCACTGTGAAGAAGTTTGCCGGATACAATATCATGTGCATGATGTTCTGTTGAAGGATCATACTGAAATCTGAACGCACCGTCCTCGATGACCAGTGTGCCCTCAAGGCCGCAGAGCTCACAGACACAATGTGTTGTGCCGGGATAAATGTAAAAGTTATTTCCCTGACAATGCGGACAGGCTCCTTTGGCGCCTTTCCAGAGGGATATATTCTCGGAACCTTGTATCTGCATGTCCGAATCAATGATATACTGTGCGGCTTCTACCAGATTGCGGGCAATTTCCCTCATCCGTTCCACTTTATCGTCCTGCATGATAACATCCTTAGACCAGGAGAAAAATTCATTATTTACAATCTTCCATCCCGGACTCATGGCAAGCATTGCATGATCTGTCTCTACACGTACTGCCCAATCAGAACCGCCGATTCCAACGAAAGAAATAGCTTTCTGCCTGAAATACTTTTTATCCAGACCATCTTTGCCGGATTTTTCCATGATCTGATTATGAATGATCAACATTCCCGTATCGTGACTGGGACCCATGCGATCCGTGATGGAATGGAATAAGCCGGTTCCGCCGGATTCGTAAATGGGATCAACGATTAACACGCCGTCTGCTTCAACAAGCTTTTCATAAAATGCTTTATAATCATCCTTACGTGAGCAGACCATACCCTTGCCGGTAACCAGTCCTCTGGAACACGCGACACAGCCGGAGCAATACCGGATATCCCAATCCAGCAAATGGATGAATTCAATCTCTGCGCCCATTTCCTGAGCGGTTTCCAGAGCAATACGGCACATAGTATCATTATTGCCATTTTTCGTTCCGAGAGAAATTCCTAAAATTTTCACTGTTTTATCCTCCTCATATTGTTTTACAGATATTTATATTTCGCGTTTTCACCGGTCCCTTCCAGCTCGAAGCTGTAATACGGACAAATCTGCGGATCAATGATAACGCGGTAGAGCTGATAGAGTTGAGGAAGGAAAACCTCCCAGTTTCCGGTTTCTTCTGCAGCGTGAGCCGCCCAGATCAGGCCGGAATCTTCATACTGATCGCCCTCCTCGTGCAGCGGAATCGCGGATGACATGCCGACGACACCGCATTCGCATGACTGCCATTGATGAACGCGATAAGCTTCTTTTCTGGTGGTTTCGGGGTTATAGGTTTCTTCTTTTCCTTCCAGATCATATCCGACCGCAATAATTGCGTGATCATATTTCAGAACGCGACGTACATGTGGCGGAACCTTTGCCACATCATCCAGACGAATGTAAGGAGTGATCAGCTTCCCGTCATTCCATTTTTGCGGTGCGCGGTGGATGGATCCGATGGGACCGTTTTCCCGGGGATCAATCATCCATGAAAGCCCTACGTGCTGATTGGGATGCCAGAGGTTGTCACATTTTTCCATATTGCACCAAAACCAGTTCAGCATTCTGGCTGTAACTCCGTCTAATTCCCATTCCAGATGGGTGCCCAGTTGATCTTGTCTTGTCTCTTTTAACATAGATTTCCCTCTTTTTTCTTTCAGCATATTACTCTTTTATCAGAACATGAATCTGCGATTCATGATCGCATTTTGCCGCTCGTCAATCGTGCGGGCACGCTGACAGTTTTGCATGCTTAATCTCTAAGTTCGAAAACACCTCGCTAAGTGATTAATGCGTCGCTTGTGATCATTGTACCATGAAATATTTCACAAAGAAATCATCAGTAATGGGAGATATTTACAACAATTTTGATGTTAATATGTTATAATACTGTAAAGCGGTAAAGAAA
>JAJBUT010000158.1 GCA_020860185.1 Lachnospiraceae bacterium
ATTTTGTAAAGAATTGTAAAGATATGAATCGGATTTGTAAGGATTGACAAATGCTTTCGAAAAGTGTATGATTTTAGCGGAAATCACATAATGATCATGAAATTTCACGTGAATTAGGAACAATCTGATATTTTTACGGATATTTGCGTGAGAAGTGGGGCAGAAGTGAACAGTAATAAATTTTTGATTGTAAAGTGGTCTTCCGTTGCAGTAATGTTTTTATTATATTATGGTTTGGCCTATACCGTCCTTTTTCTGAATGATATATGGCATATGATGCGTTTTGATGTTAGCGATACAGCGATATATCTGCTTTGCCTGTGCTATTGTCTGTTTTTTTTTGTGCTTCTTTTCTGCTTCGAGTCTTTTCGAATCGGGGAGAGGAGGATATTAGATCTTATTTTCGGATTTTTTCTGGGTTCGGTTTGTCTGAACTTTGTTGTTGGCTGTTTTGCGGTGATCTTTACTTCCCTTTTCATGAAACGAGTGGTATTTCTTTTTGTGCTGTCCGTGATTCTGGAGAGCCTGATCGGACTGCTCTGGATTCTTTTCTGCTACAGGATCTATGAGAAGTTCCAGTTTTGCAGGGAAGCTGTTTTTATATACGGAAACCGTGAGAATGAGACAGAGTTTACCAGGATCAATAATACGATAAACCTGTTTTTTAAAATCAGCCGGTCGATGGAGTATTCGGTCGGCATGGAAGCCATTACAAATGCCGTGCAGACTTCTTCGATTGTGTTTCTGGGAGATATTCCCGTGGATGTGAGGAATTCCCTGATTAAATTCTGCATGGGCCGGGGGATTGAGTGTTACAGTGTCCCTAAGATATCGGATATTTACATTCAGAATGCTTCTGTTATGCAGCTGCATGATAAGCTTCTGCTACGTTATCCGAAGCTGGAGATTACGGGTATGTCGGCGGCAGCAAAGAGATTGACGGATATCGCGGTCTCACTTTTCATGCTGGTTCTGTTAAGCCCGGCGATGGCGGTTATTGCGATTGCGATCAAGCTGGATGACGGTGGACCCGTTATCTATTCACAGGAGAGAGTGACGCGGGGAGGAAAGCCGTTCCGTATGTATAAATTTCGAAGCATGCAGACGGATGCGGAAAAAGACGGAATACAGCTGACGACAAAGCTGGATGTCAGAGTGACCAGAGTCGGCAAAGTGATACGCAACATTCATTTTGATGAGCTGCCGCAGCTGGTCAATATTCTGAAGGGAGAGATGTCCCTGGTAGGACCCAGACCGGAGAGAATGGAGTTCATTCAGGCATACACGGAGCGTATTCCGGAGTTTTCAGAGCGGCTGCGGGTGCGGGGCGGACTGACCGGATATGCGCAGATTTACGGCCGTTATAATTCGGAGCCGGAGGATAAGATTAAATATGATCTCTACTATATATATAATTATTCCTATGGAATGGATATAAAGATTCTGATCCTGACGATTCGAATTCTGTTTCAGAAGGAGAACACAGAGGGAATGGACGATAATTACTGGATCAATTCAGATATACATAGCATGATCAGAGAAACGGAACATGATAAAGGCAGGAGGAGAGACAGAGAAGGACATGGTATCAGGAAAAAATAAAAACAACCGAAAACGGCCGGTATGGACTGCCGCAGGCTGGATCATAACGGCAATTCAGATCGTGGTATCAGCAGCGGCGGTATATATTCTGAATCAGTCAGGTTTTGTGCCGGAAAAAATGTTGATCGCAGGTATTGTGGTGCTGGCGGTTCTGATTGTTGTCTGTCGTTTACTGATGAAGAAAAAAATACGGCCGGTTCGTTTTCTGATCGGCGCGGTGATCGCGCTGGCTGTCAGCGCGCTGCTTCTGGCTGCGGGATACTACGTGGGAACTCTTACCACGACATTGCAGGATATCACGGATACAACGGAGGAGGTTGCCAGCGTGGGCGTCTACGTGCTGGCGGACGACCCGGCGGAGTCGATTGCGGATACGGAGGATTATGTCTTTGGCATTCTGGAGTCGATTGAGAGGGAAGATACGGACAATGCGGTGGTTCAGATCAATACGGAGCTGGACAGTATTGTTCAGGTGGAGACTTACGCGGGAATGGACGATCTGGCGGATGCCCTGCTCAGTCAGACGTGCGGCGCCATTGTCATGAGTGAACAGTATGTGGAAGTGATTTCTGAACTGGACGGATATGAGGATTTTGAGAATCAGATTAAAGAGATTGCATCCTATGAGTGGAGTTATGTGATAGAGTCGACGGAGACGGATGAGGACACGGCGGCTGCCATCAGCGGTTACGGCGTTTTCACTATGTATATCAGCGGAATCGATACGTATGGCGCAATCTCAACGAAGAGCCGCAGCGACGTCAATATTATCGCTGTCGTAAATACCAATACCAGGCAGATACTGCTCGTATCAACACCGCGTGATTACTATGTACCGTTATCCATTTCCAACGGCGTAAAGGACAAACTGACTCATGCGGGGCTGTATGGTGTGGATGTGTCCATGGATACGCTGGAGATGCTGTACGGCGTGGATCTGGACTATTATTTCAGGGTCAATTTCAGCGGATTTGAGGAGCTGATCGACGCACTGGGAGGTGTGACTGTTGTCTCTGAGTATGAGTTTGACGTTGAACCGGATTTCCACTACGTAGTCGGTGAAAATGAACTGAACGGCATAGAGGCTCTGGCTTTTGCAAGAGAGCGGTATTCCTTTGCCGAGGGCGACCGGCAGAGGGGCGAAAATCAGATGGCGGTGATCACGGGTGTGATCCGGAAGCTGCAGACACCGTCTGTATTATATAATTTTTCCGATATCATGTCCGGGCTGGAGGGCAGCTTTGAGACTAATATGTCCTATACGGATCTGTCCACACTGGTGCGCAACCAGATATCAGCGGGCGGTTCCTGGGATGTGCAGACATACAGTGTCGACGGCACGGGAACGACGGCATCCACTTATTCTCTGAGCAGTCAGGTCTATGTGATGGAGCCGGATCGGGAGACCGTAGATTATGCCATAGAGCTCATCGAGGCTGTCGAGAATGATGAGATCATCTCGGTGGAAGAGTAGACAGAGATGAAAAAGGCTCTGGTTATTGCCACGGTGAGTGGGTTTCTTATGAAATTTGAAATGCAGGATGTACAGATCCTTCAGAATATGGGATATGAGGTGCATTACGCTTCAAACTGTGATGTCCCGATCTATGAGTTCGATGCGGATGAGCTTGCGCGAAAGGGTGTACGAATGCACCCGATCCCGATTGAAAAATCTCTGTTTTGTATGAAACGGAATGCGAGAGCGCTTCGGATGACGGAGGAACTGATTCGAAAAGAACAGATTCAGCTGATCCACTGCCATACACCGGTGGGCGGTCTGGTCGGCAGGCTGGCAGGGCGCCGGTGCCGGGATCTGGGAGTTCGGGTGATCTATACAGCACACGGGTTTCATTTTTACCGGGGCTGCGCGCTGAAGGATTATCTGATCTTTCATACAGCGGAAAAGATGCTTGCCCGCGCTACGGATGCTCTGGTGGTGATCAACGGCGAGGATTTTGAGAGCGCCTCGTCGTTTCGCTTAAAAGAGAATGGACGTGTATATCGCATCCCCGGAGTGGGTCTGGATCTGAAAAAGTTTCGCCCGATCACGGATGAGCGGAGGCGGGAAGTGAGAAAATGCCTGGGTGTTGGCGAGAATGAGCTTCTGTTTCTCTCTGTAGGTGAGATAAACCGAAATAAAAATCATATCGCGATACTCAGAACGCTGGCGCGTATGCGGGAGGAAGGCTCAGACCTGAAAAACTTCCGCTATCTTGTGTATGGGGACGGACCTGTCAGAAGGCATCTGGAGCGTTGGGTCAGGCGGAATGACCTGGAGGGTACGGCGATTTTGCCGGGTTACTGCAGTGCGCCGGAAGAGATTTATGGCGCGGCCGATCTGTTTTTCTTTCCATCCAGGCGTGAAGGGCTTGGCATGGCGGCGCTGGAGGCGCTGGCCTGCGGTGTGCCTGTAATAGCGGCGGACAACCGGGGTTCCAGAGAATATATCCTGCCGGGGGAAAACGGCTGGCTGTGCCGCTGGGATTCGCCGGAGGATTATATTGCGGCTTTCCGGCAGTGGGACAGACTGACGCCGGAGGAGAAATCCGCGATACGGGAGAATTGCAGAGCTTCCGCGGAGAAGTTTGACAGAAAATACGCGGCCTGTGTGATGGAACAGATGTATCGCGAGACGGATGTTTTAATCGGAGACGGATGAGGCGATTCAAAGACAGATGGGGAGGAAATGATGCAGACAAATGTTGAAATCAGCGTTATGATGAGCGTCTATAATCCTGATTCCCGTCAGTTTTTCCTGGAAGCTGTACAGTCGATTCTCAGCCAGACCTTTCAGGAATGGGAGCTGATTCTGTATGATGACGGATCGGAGGAACCGTATGCGTCTGTGATTCGCGAGATGGCGCTGGCGGATCGACGGATCCGATATTGCCGCAGTGAAGAAAACCGGGGTCTGGCCCGGTCGATGAATATCTGCAGCGAGATGGCGAGGGGGAGATACCTGGCCCGCATGGATGCGGACGACATTTCGAGGCCGGAGCGCCTGCAGCGCATGTATGAGTTCCTGGAGAGTCATCCGGAATATGACTGGGTCGGATGCAACACGGAACTGATCCGTGAGGACGGCATCTGGGGGACACGGCTGATGCCGGAAGTGCCGGATCGAAAAGACTTTCTGAATTATTCCCCGTATATACATCCGTCGGTGATGTTTCGCAGGGAGGTTCTGACAGAGAGCGGAGGCTATCGGCCTATGTATAGGGGAGAGGATTATGAGCTGTTTATGAGGCTTCATGCCGCGGGAAAACAAGGATACAACCTCCAGGGATTTTATTTTCAGTACCGGGAGGATGACAATACATACCGGCGCAGAAAATACAGATATCGGATCGAGGAAGTTCGCATTCGAAAAGAGGGATTTCAACGACTGAAGATTCTGAATGTCAGGACATTTTTCAGCGTGATAAAACCGCTGATCGTGGGTCTGGTCCCGCGCGGACTGCTGTTCCGGATAAAAGTGCGGGTGAGGAAAGAGATGCATGTGGAAAGACTCACAGAGAGCAAGACTCGGGAAATATATGGGATATCTGAGAAAAAACCCGGATTTGTGCCTGCCGGTACTGACACCGGCGGAGGGAGAGCAGAGAGGGAAGATTTTTTTTCCTGATGAAGGGCAGAGGGAAGCTTTTGAGACAGTCACTGACTGTGTTCTCGCACCGGCACTGGATTCTTTTGTGCTGTGGGTGCTCCGTGAAGCGGTGGTTTCCGGGAAAAAGAGACTGTATTTCCTGGCGAGGGACGGATATCTGATGTACCGTGCGGCCTCCTGCTACTGTGCGAGGTTCGGACTTCCTGTTCAGTGTCGTTATCTGTGCTGTTCCCGCTATTCAATAAGGATTCCTGTGTTCCACCTGGATATGGACGAGGCAATGGATTATATCTGCCGGGGCGGTATCGATGTTACCATGCACAAAATCCTGTGTCGTGCCGGCCTCTCGTCGGAGGAGGAGAGACAGATCCTGCGTCTGCTGTCGTCTGACGGACGCGAGAGGGAGATCATCCCTTATGCAGAGCTTGGCCGGGTCCGGCACAGGCTGGAGCAGTGTGAGCCGTTCTGCGATCTTGTCCGGCAGCATTCGGAGCAGGCAATGCCGGTGCTGGCCGGCTACCTCCGTCAGGAAGGCCTGCTGGAAGATGTCCCTGCCGCGCTGGTTGACAGCGGCTGGGTGGGATCCATGCAGAAGGTGTTGAATGAGATTCTGCGGTATCTGCGCACGGAGGATGATTTGTCATCCGCGGGCGCGGGTGCCGGACAGCGGCTGGAGGGATACTACTGGGGGCTCTATGAGCTTCCCGGCGGTGTTTCCGCCGAGGATTATCACTGCTATTATTTTTCTCCGACGAACGGGCTGAAGGAAAAGGTCTACTTCAGCAACTGTCTGTTCGAGGGCGTGTTCAGTGCGCCGCACGGCATGACGCTCGGATATGAGGAGACAGAAAGAGGATTTCGTCCGGTTTTTGCGGAGATTACGCCCGACCGAAGGGCTTTTATGGAGGCCGAAGCGAACCGTATCCTGTATTATACCGCAAAGAGGGCGGACCGAATCAGGGAAACGGCGGAGCAAAGGGAGCCCGGCGCAGACATGGAGGCATATCTGTCTCACATGGATCAGGAGAACAATCATCGCACGGTGTACCGCCTGCTCAAGCTGTTTATGGCAGAACCGACCAGACAGGAGGCGGAAGTATTCGGGCAGCTGCAGTTTTCTGACGATGTCCTGGAAGAGAGCGGCCAGCAGATCGCGGCGCAGCTGTCACAGAGAGAACTGCGGGACAACTATCCGGTCAGGAAGGCGCTTCGGCTGCTTGGGATCCGAAAGGGTCATGTGAAGGAGAGCGCCTGGTATGAAGGGAGCGCCGTCCGGGGCGGCCGGCATGCGGGGAGACATCTGCGCCGATATGCCGGATATAAATATCTGCTTTATCAGCGAAAAAACAGAATGCGGAGTAGAAGAGAAGATGGATAAAAAGGAACGGCGTCAGCAGTACTGGTTTGTGATCCGGGAACTGACGTCCAGAGAAATAAAAAGAAAATATGCCAGATCAAAACTGGGGATCATGTGGAGTGTACTGAATCCTCTGCTGTCGATGATCGTGATATCCCTGATCTTTTCCACCATGTTTCGGAGATCGATTGAATATTTTCCGATCTATTATCTGTGCGGTTCGGTTTTGTGGACGCTGTTTACCACGTCGACCAACACATCAATGACTGCGATTGTGGACAATAAAATGATGCTGATCAAGGTGAAATTTCCGATGCAGATTTTTGTTCTGGCACGGGTTTACACAGCGTTTGTCAATTTTTTATATTCACTCATCGCGTTTGGTATCGTATATGCTTTTTTCCTGATTGCGACAGACCTGACGCTGAGTGTATATCTGATCTTTTTCCCGTTTATTGTGTTCTGGCAGATGCTGTTCTGTATAGGCATGGCTGACATTCTGTCGACAGCCTGCGTGTTTTTCGGGGATGTCAATCATTTATACAACGTAGTTCTGACTCTTTGGATGTATCTGAGCGCGCTTTTTTATCCGGTTACAAGTCTGCCGCTGATCATGCAGAAAATCATTCAATGTAATCCTCTGTATGCATATATTGACGGATTCCGCTGTCTCGTGCTGGAGCACTCGTTTCCTTCGGTTCCGGAGATCCTGAAAATGGTCTGTTTCGGACTCGGTATGTATCTGATCGGGCAGTGCTGCTTTAACAGAAACCGACACCGTATCCTGGAGAAACTGTAAGAGACATAGTTTACTATATCTGGAGGCAGATTATGATGAATCAGAAAAAATTTCAGAGAGCCGGGAAGCTTTTCAGCCTCTTTCTCTGCGTCGGGATTTTATGGTTGATTCTGACTCCGCAGCCGGTGAGCGCGGCGGGAGAGGAAGTCTCCTTTGGATCGGAGAGCTATACCTGGGAAGTGGGAGAGAGCTATCCGATCGGCATCTATATCACCTCCGATACGGAGATGGACTCCTTTTCTTATGTGGTCGGCTATGATCCGGAGGTGTTGGAGTATGTGCAGGGCGGGATCGTTTTGAGTGACAGCGAGGTGGAAGTGGAGGTAGATGATGTCGGTGATACCGATTATGTCATTTATTTGTATTTCAGCCCTCTTACCACGGACGCAACCGCCATATCTGTCACAGATATCAGCGTCACCGACAGCACGGGGCGGGAAAGTACAGCTGACGATGTGTCCGTGAACGTGAACGGGCAGCCGGAAAGCGGCGGTCTGCTGGAGAGCATTTCGATCAACGGCGTCGAGATACCGGGTTTTGACAGCGATAAGACAGAATATACGGTTTATGTGCAGCCGGATGTGACGGAAGCCGAAATTACCTGCACGCCGTCCGATGTGGAGGTTGAAATATCTGACACCGTTCTGGAAGAGGGAGATAACGAGATTTTAATCACCTGCACGGATGAGGATGGGAATCAGGCGGAATATACGGTGAATGTGTACCGCCCCGCGTCTTTGACGGAGGATGCCGGGATTCCCGAGCCGGAGGAGGGAATCAGTTCACTGTTTCCGTTTTTGCAGAATACAGAATGGTCCGGGGCGTCTCTCGCTGCGCTGATCGCTCTGATCGCCCTGATACTCCTGCTTATAATTCTGTCATTGATCAAGGTACATCTGGTCAGGGAACAGAGACGGAAAAAACGCCGCGGACGGCAAATGGAAAATACGGGCGAAGAGACAGAGGGAGAAACAGGTTCACCGGCAGCAGCTGAGGATACTGCCGTCCGCGAGGACAGCGATGCACCGGACGACGACGCCGACATCGATATCCGGGTCAGCCATATCACGATGAAGTTTAAGCGAGAGAAGGATGAGTCCTCCAGTATCAAGGAACTGGTGATACGCACTTTGAAGAGGCAGAGATCCTTTGAATACTTCTGTGCGCTGGACGACATAAGCTTTGATGTCAGAAAGGGCGAGGTAGTCGGTATCATCGGAACAAACGGCTCCGGCAAGAGCACCATCCTGAAAATCATCTCAGGGGTTCTGGTACCGACCGGCGGAAGCGTCACCGTGGATAAAAGCAAGATTCAGCTTCTGACTCTGGGAACGGGATTTGATATGGAACTGACCGGCAGGGAGAATGTCTATCTGAACGGGGCGCTGATCGGCTACACGCGGGATTATATAGACCGGAAGTATGATGAAATTGTGAAGTTTGCGGAGCTGGAGGGCTTTATGGAAGAACGCGTGAAAAACTATTCTTCCGGCATGGTCAGCCGTCTGGGATTTGCCATTGCTACAGCCAGAGAAACGCCGGAGATACTGATCCTGGACGAAGTCCTGAGCGTCGGAGACATGTTTTTCAGAAAAAAGAGCGAGGCCAGAATACAGGAGATGATCCACGGCGGATCCACGGTACTGATCGTCTCGCACTCTACCTCCGTGATCCGGAAAAACTGTACGAAGGTCGTCTGGATTGAAAAAAGCAAACTCCGCATGATCGGCGAGCCGGACGAGGTCTGCAGTGCTTATGAGAAGATGAACGGGTGAGAACGCACGGCGGGATTGAGAAGATGAACGGGTGAGAACGCCCGGTGGGATTGAGAGGATAAAATGCTGAGATACACCGACAGGATTGAGATGATGATAGGGTTACAAGTCCCGGCTCGAAGAACACAAAAT
>JAJBUT010000028.1 GCA_020860185.1 Lachnospiraceae bacterium
GTGACGCATTCGCTCTAAAATCATGCCTAACGCCAGGTTATTCATCGCTTACTATAAACAAATCATCAATAATCCGGCAGTCCGCCATTATTCACAAATGCTTTCAAGAAGGCAAGATGACCATTCCCTTAGGAACATGCATCCTTGCCTTCTTGCCACCTTCTTTTTAGGTCATGGTAATTTCCATGCCCACTGTGCGCCTACTCTGACAGACTTTACGCCCAGCTTCTTCTTTGCGATTGACAGGGTTTTATATTTAATTCCCCGCCTTTTCGCTTCCTCCTCGATTACTCTCTGATACATCTGGCCATCTTCAAGCACTTCCTGCAAAAACTCTACAGCAGCTTTTGTTTTGCTACCCCTGCTGTCACCGCTCAGCAATTCGTCCGCACTAACATCATACTCACCGATCCATTGGAAACCCGTCTCGGAATCCAACCGGAACGCGATGGACTTCCCTTCCGGTGCTAATGAGCTTTTGACATGGCACACGACCCTGACCTCGGGGTCGTCCTTAATTCTGCCAATCAACAATACACTTCTGGCGGCTGCCTGAAAGTCAATGGAACCTAATCCACGGTATGAAGATTTCACTCCGCTGTTCTTGTTCATATGGCCAATCAGAATGATCGCGCAGTGGTACTTCTCTGCCAGCTCCGATACCCGTTTCATCAGCGGTCGGATCTCATTCGCCCTGTGCATATCCACATCAGCTCCGAGGAATCCCTGAATTGGGTCAAGAACCACCAGACGCGCTTTCGTCCTTACAATCGCTTCCTCCAGACGGCAGTCCTGCAATGTCAACGGCTGCTCCCGGTCATCAATCACAAGAACACGCGAACAATCCGCTCCCGCCGCGAGGAGTCTGGGTTTAATCGTATCCCCCAGCCCATCCTCAGCAGTCTGATAGATTACATTTACAGGTTCAAACTCCGGTGCTGGCACATATGATTCTAATTTATTGTCAGACCTATTCTCTGTACCGATATTATTGTTAACCTGCAAATTATCTTCATCGGCTCTGTCGGGTTCGTCTTCGCTCCCGTCAACGCCATCTGTCCGATTATTATTAGAAGCATCATCTTTGCGATGGTCTTTCATTTTATCGCTTGCTGCATTCTCTGACGCTCCGGCATCTGTCTTCACTTCTGATGAGTAAGCGAAAACACTCTCCCCTTTCGTCAAATGTGCGATAATCTGCAAGACCATTGTTGTTTTCCCCTCCCCGGGATCGCCCTGAATAATGGTGAGCTTCCCATATGGGATAAATGGGTATAGGAGCCATTCAATCTGCTCGACTTCGACATTCTCCATGTTAATTAGTTTCAGCGCCGGTTCCGGCTTCCTTCTGTCATAATTTTTATCCAAAATATTCTCCTTTCCGATTGAAAGCGGGCGGAGACTCTGGTAGAATATCCGTAAGAATTCATGGCTGGATATTCTGCCAGATCTCTGCCTTTAAGTGTTTGCCGACACTTAAAGGCGTTTTTATTCCTCATCTTTCATTCCCTGCATTGTCCATGTGATCAGTTCTATCGTGTTTAACAGGTCAGTATTCACTTCATTGCTGTCGTTAATCCTCTGCAATTCTTCGAGTACCCTCGCAAGCTCATTCTTCAAAGCCTTATACACTCTGGGATTACCGACCACTACTACCTCCTGCTCTTGAAGCCGCCGGATAATATAATCCTGCTTGGTCAGTCCCGATAACCTGACAGCGGCTTCAATCTGCTCATCCTCTTCCGGCGATACCCGGAACGCAACCACCTTATTCCTCCAACGTCCCTTTCGATCCAGATTTTTTGCTGACATACCTACTCACCATCCTTTTTCTCATTTTTGCTAATTTCTTCAAACCGCGCCGTATCCAATCGATCCGCCATCTCCGTCTGACGCGACGGGAACAAGTGCGCGTATCGGTAAGTAATCTTTTCACTCTCATGCCCAACTCTGTCGCCGATTGCAAGCGCCGTGAACCCCATGTCAATCAACAAAGAGACATGGGAATGCCGGAGGTCATGGATACGGATGTGCTTCACGCCAGTCTCCTTACAGCCGCGATCCATCTCGTGCGACAAATAGTGCTTCGTCACCGGGAAAACACGGTCACCTGGTTTCAGGCTATAAAATAGCTTCAGGCAATCCTGCATCTCATCTGAGAGGAACTGCGGCATCCGAATCACGCGGTTTCCCTTTTTCGTTTTCGGTGGAGTGATGACATCCTTCCCTTTCAGACGCTGGTAAGACTTGTTAATCGTTACGGTTCGGTTCTCGAAATCAAAGTCTGCAGGAGTCAGGGCAAGCAGCTCACCCTCCCTGATACCGCACCAGTAAAGCATCTCAAATGCATAATAGGATAGCGGTTTATCCATCATCGCCTCTGCGAACTGCAGGTATTCTTCTTTCGTCCAGAACAACATTTCCCTGCTTTCCTCCATCCCCATCGTCCCGGCCTTCTTTGCCGGGTTGACGGTCAGGTCATAATACCTGATCGCATGATTGAATATAGAGCTGAGTTGCGCATGGATCGTTTTAAGATAGGTGGGTGAAATTGGCTTCCCATCCTTCCCCTTCTGCTTCCGCATCTCGTTCTGCCAGTCGATCACATCCTTAGCCGTAATCTCTGACACTTTCCTCTGGCCAAGGTACGGCAAAATCTTGCTCTGGATAATGCTCTCCTTTGTCAGCCAGGTGTTCTCCCTCAAACGCGGGCGCACGTCCTTCTCATACAGCTTGCAGAAACTCTCCAGCGTCATATCCAGATCTGATTTCTTCTGCAGAAGGAACTGCCGCTCCCACTCCTGTGCCTCGCGCTTTGTCGCAAATCCGCGCTGGCATTTCTGCTTGTTCTCACCTTTCCAGTCCTTGTAGCGAACCATGACATACCATGATCCATTCTTCTCATTCTTGTATACAGGCATCTCAATCCCTCCTTTCATAAGCCTGTGTGCCGTAGAAATGCTCGTAAAAGAATTTACGGTCAATCCTCCCGGCGATTGTGACGCAGCCTGTCTTAGCAAGCTCCCTGTTCAGTTTTCGGATCAGCTTGTAGGCATAGGATTCAGAAACATCTAACGCCTCCATCACTTCATCCACTTTCATGAACATCTTATCCATAATTCACCTCCTTAAATTATACTATACTTTTTTGTATTGGTTTCAGCCTTATGTCACTATACATATTTGTATTGGTCAAGTGGTTTACAAATAAATTCTATACTTTTTTGTATAATTTTCTATTGAGTGTCCTATACTTTTATGTTATACTTGTCCCATCAACCAGCAGATGGAGGGATAAAACATGGCAATCGGAGAACGAATCCATTATTTCAGGCTTCAACACGGCTTTACCCAGAAATACCTCGGACAACAGCTCGGTTTCAACGATATGCAGGCCGACGTCCGCATCGCCCAATATGAGAAAGGTACACGCAAGCCGAAGGAAAAATATTTAAACGCGCTTGCCGATATTTTCGGAGTATCGCCACGGGCATTGGCCGTACCGGATATTGACACTGATATCGGGCTAATGCACACACTTTTCACATTAGAAGATGTTTACGGCCTGTACATCGGCGAAATTGACGGTGAACTTTGCCTCCGTCTTGATAAAACCAGAAGAGCTACCCACCTTTCCATGTTTGACAAGTTCCTTTCCTGGCGTGAACAGCGCGCACGCCTGGAATCCGGAGAAATCTCCAAAGAGGAATACGACAACTGGCGCTATACATATCCCCAACAGGAAATCGAGAGAACCAAAACCGCACTCGACAAATTCCGGGCAGAGAGGAACGCTGCTGCCGCGGAAGACACTGAATAAACGCCGCACACAAAAAAGGTCTTGCCAAATTGATATATTTCACTCAATCTGGTAAGACCTTATTCTTTGGACTTTAGCGGTTCCACCCGCTAACCGTCAGCGTCATTGAAATAAATGTTCTGGCGGTGCTGTTATCAAATTGTTATCAAACGGTACTCAAATTCGCAAAGAATCCAGTGTTTATGCGGGTTCCAGCGACACCTTTACTTATTCGAACTCAATCGTCCCCGGCGGTTTTGAACTGATATCGTAGAGCACCCGGTTCACGCCTCTCACCTCATTGATGATCCGATTCATCACCTTATTCAGCACCTCATACGGTATCTCCGCCGCTTCTGCCGTCATAAAATCAATCGTCCTCACCGCACGCAGCGCCACCGCATAATCGTATGTCCTTTCATCGCCCATCACTCCGACGGAATGCATATTCGTCAGTGCCGCAAAATACTGGCTGATCTCCTGATCCAGTCCCGCGGCGGCAATCTCCTCGCGATAAATCGCGTCCGCGTCCTGCACGATCCGCACCTTCTCCGCCGTCACATCGCCGATGATACGAATACCCAGTCCCGGTCCAGGGAACGGCTGGCGAAAGACCAGCTTATTCGGAATCCCAAGCTCCAGTCCCGCCTTGCGCACCTCGTCCTTGAACAGATCCCGCAGTGGTTCAATAATCTCCTTAAAATCCACATAATCCGGCAGACCACCCACGTTGTGATGCGATTTGATCACTGCAGACTCGCCGCCGAGACCGCTCTCCACCACGTCAGGGTAAATGGTGCCCTGAACCAGATAATCAACCGCGCCTATTTTCTTTGCTTCTTCCTCAAAAACGCGGATAAATTCCTCACCGATAATCTTACGTTTTTCCTCTGGTTCCGTCACACCGGCGAGTTTTGCATAAAACCGCTGTTGTGCGTTGACGCGGATAAAATGCAGATCATAGTTTCCCTCCGGCCCAAACACCTCTTCGACCTCGTCTCCCTCATTCTTACGAAGCAGACCATGGTCAACAAACACGCAGGTCAGCTGGTCGCCCACCGCTTTGGACAGAAGAACTGCCGCCACAGAAGAATCCACTCCGCCGGACAAGGCACAGAGCACCTTTCCGCCGCCGACTTTTTCCCGAATGGAACGAACCGACTGCTCCACAAACGAATCCATCTTCCAGTCTCCCGCGCATCCACAGACACCGCAAACAAAATTGTACAGCATCTTCGTTCCCTCCGGCGTGTGCAGAACCTCGGGATGGAATTGAATCGCATAAAGCTTCCGCTCTGCATCCTCCGCAGCGGCAACCGGGCAGTTTGCCGTCTTCGCAGTAACCGAAAATTCCGGCGCCAACTTTGAAATATAATCGAAATGGCTCATCCAGCAGGTTGTTTCCGGAGAAACGCCGTAAAAAAGCGCCGTATCAGTGTCAACCAGAAGTTCTGTCTTTCCGTATTCCCGGACAGCCGCGCGCTCTACCTTCCCGCCAAGAATCTGCTGCATCAGCTGCGCGCCGTAGCACAGACCGAGAACCGGTATCCCCAGTTCAAACAATTCCTTCGAGTAAGTCGGGGCATCCGGTTCATAACAGCTGTTCGGTCCTCCCGTCAGGATAATTCCCTTCGGATGCATACTTCTTATCTTTTCAATCTCTGTTTTATAAGAGTAAATTTCACAATAAACATGGCATTCGCGAACGCGCCGCGCCACAAGCTGGTTATACTGACCGCCAAAATCCAACACAATAACCATTTCTCTGTCCATGACTCAAATCCTCCTTCTATGATATGAATCTCCGGATTTACCCTGTCTATTCCCGGATCTTCTCTGTTACTCCCATGGTTTCCCCTGATCTTTCCCTATTATACTGTAGCTTCCGGTTATATTACAATGAAAAAATAAAAAATATATGAAATCCTTGCCATGTCGCACACGCAAACGTATAATAGTTTTGTCAATAGACGCAATTGCCGAAAACCAAAAAGGAGGATTTTTCGTATGGAAGTTTTAAAAGCAATGAAAACCCGCAAATCTGTGAGAAGCTACATCGGCTCTCTTTCTGACGATGCGCTTCAGACGGTTCTGGCAGCCGGGCAGGCCGCGCCCATCGGCATGGGAAAATACGACGCCATGCACATGACCGTTATCAAAGACAGTGCCCTTCTGAATGAGCTTGACAAAAACGCCGGCGCATTCTTCGGCGATCCGGCCCGGCATCCGCTTTATGGAGCGCCCTGCCTGATTCTGATCTCCACACCGATCCCGGATCCGGCCGCCGGAAACGTAGCATTTTCGAATGCCGCCGTCATGACACAGAACATGACGCTCGCTGCCACGGACATCGGTATCGGAAGCTGCCTGATCTGGGGCGCTGTTGCCGCGCTGAACACAAACCAGGAGCTGGTTGCAAAGCTGAACCTTCCGGAAGGACATACCGTTTGCTGTGGAATTGTTATAGGTGAGACAACGGAAGATTTTACCGAGAGAGATATCCCGGCAGACCGGATTTCGGTTTCATATATTTAACATCTTCGGCAGCTTTTTGAGTGCATATTACCTGAATCATAAGTCAGACAGGAGGGCGAATTCTTTCATCATCGCCCTCCTGTTTTTTATAGTGAACAACAAAAATAATTTGTCATTCACTATAAATGATGCACACAGACGCATGAAAATGGCTGCTTACGCAGTTTGCGTCTGGCGCAAAGGAAACGACTTAATGTCGTTTCCTATATATGCACAGGTTACGACAGGAACATGGCAGCTATGCTGTCTGCACCCCGCCAGGCGAGCAAGGGGAAAAATCGCCTCCTATTCGATTTTACCCCCTGATATGCAACTCTCTCCCTCTGGTGGCAGATACTTTTCGCGCTTCGCCATCCCCCTACGGATATACCGCTCAAATTTCTTCGCACCCATCACTTTCCGAACCTCCTTTGCCAGAACAGGGTTAATGGTCTTTATTCTCTCCGAACGATCTGTTGATGTCTCATTAGGCGCTTACAAACGATTTTTTGCGCAAAATAACATGATTTTTATTCCGGTTTATCCGTACGTATTAAAGATAGATAATCTGTTCCTGCCTAACAATCGCTTCCAAACGCCATAACCAACAATTCCGAAGCCGCACCCGAATCTCGCGTTCGAATCAGGTTGTCCCAAACCTCTTCTTTTCCCAGCAAATTCATGCCACCATGCCAGACCAATTCCTGATCAATCACTGCAAAATGCTCTGCTTCACCATCAAAAAGTTTTACATAAATTCCCGCTTCTTGCATCTCCTCAATCAAAGATGAAATAAAAGCAGCATTTTCATATAAAATTTCATTTGGATTTGTTGTTATCACAGAGATTTTAACACCTGCCTCCAGGCGCGGTTGCACAACATGAATAAAACGATTGATTTTCTCAAACGTTATCCCCGGGCTGGATATCACAATTTCACGATCAGCCTCAACCATATCTCTCTCGAAGACGTCCATATAATTTCCCGAATCGTAAATGGCGTTCACCGACTGTTTCTCTGTAACATGATCAGACAATACCCGAAATCCAATCCGCTTATATGTACGAAGACGTTTCCGGTACATATTTTCAAAAACGGGAAGGTGCGCGTCTATATAATCATAAACGATCACGTTTTCTTTACCGTCATAGTCCCTATTTAACCTGCCTACGTACTGCTCTAAACGTCCGCCATCAGAAACAGGTGCGGCTAATATCAAAGTATCTAATCTGGGGAAATCAAATCCCTCACCGATTTTCTGACCTGTTGCAATTAAAATCAACGACTTGTCCCCTGATATTTTTTTCAGTTCTTTTTTTATCGCAGCATTTTCAGAATCTGTATTATCGCCATAATAAAGAAACACATAGTCGGCATCCTCCCGAACCTTCTCATAAATCATTTTTGCGTGTTCTTTATATTTGGTCAGAACCACCGGCGTCCTGTGTTGACTGACAGCATCTCTGATATCATCAATAAGCTGCTCATTACGAACGGAACTGTCACAGATCAGTCTATACCACGCATTAATATCTTTTTTATCCTCTGTATGATCAATCACTCTTGTATAGCGTGGAATGACCAAATGATCGATTCCCTGATCTTTCGCCCGTTCCAGCGCGGAATATTTATATCTTATCGGACCAAGCAGCATATAATTGATCGGTTCCAGATGATCCGCACGAATCGGAGTCGCGGATACGCCATATACATATTTTGCATTTACCTTTTTCAATATTTCCTGTACCGTTCCTGCCGCAGCGTGATGACATTCATCCATAATGACCATTCCGTAAGAATTAAGTTTTTCATGAAATGCTCCTTTTTTATATAGTGAACCCACCATGGCAATATCCACAATCCCTGTCAATTTATCTGTACCACCGCTAAGTGTGCCAACAACTCCGTCGCGTATTTTTACCCGTCCGGTTTTTGTATAATATTTTGGTATTTCCTCATCAATAAAAAGGAATTCTTCAAATGCGTCCTGCCACTGCGAAATCAAATCGGTACTTTCCAGTAATATCAAAGTATTAACTTTCCTTTGTGCAATCATATAGCTGCCCACCACGGTTTTTCCGAACGCTGTAGCCGCACTGAGTATGCCATGGTCAAATGAAAGCATCTGCTGTGCGGATAACTCCTGCTGCAATCTCAGTTGCCCACAAAAAGAAACACGAATCGGGCGTCCTTTCTCTCTATGATCTTCAATCTCATAAGATATTCCGCTTCTTTTGCACTCTCTAAGCAGGTTTTCCAGTAGACCACGTGGAATCTGAATATAGCCATCCACATCCCTGGCCAAAGAAATCATACTGAACTTGCCATAAACAGAATATCCCATTCTTTGATTTTTATAGTAATTCGGATTGCTGATTGTAGCGAGTGCCCGCATCTGATTTTGCAGTTGCGGACGAAGATTGAGTGCATCAATGTAAATGCCATCTGCCAAAACAATATGCAGATGTCCGGTTACATCAGAAGCGTTAAGAATATCATGACGTTTCCATGGTTTGCTGCGATTCGGATCCTTAAGAAACATACCCTGTCCGGATCGATATCCAAGATCACTTTCCCACTTAAGAATAAAATGTTCCACCTCGTCCCGCGTATACTTTCGTGTTAGCATCAATCGTCCCCATTGATCCGGATACGCATTCCAGTTTTCATCTACAAATGCGCTGTTCCCGGATTTGAGAGCCTGCCCCTGCAGCGGAAGTGCTATGAGATTTCCCAAAGAATCCGAGGAAGCCTGTGACGGAAACATTCGATCATAAAACCGAAATGTTTTAAGATTAATTTCTGACATTCCCTTATCCAACAACAGAAAACCAAAATTTCTTGCTGTTGCTGCCGGAATCGGTTCACTGAAAAAAATCCATATATGAGCTCCCTTTCCTGAACGGGAGCGTTCTACAAGTGCGTCGATCCCGTTCAGGGTACAGA
>JAJBUT010000167.1 GCA_020860185.1 Lachnospiraceae bacterium
TGCTATCGGAGAAAAAGACAAGCAATATTAAAAGTTATTTTTGAACAGTTCCTAAACCATGGATACAGCCGTATGAGGAAACGACGGAAGGCCGTTTCCTGAAAGCGTTTTCTGAAAGGGAGATTCAGGAGTAAATATTTATGAATAGTCAGAAGAAAAAAGAAAAGCCCGGGATCGTGCCGATGGTTCTTATTATCATAGGAGCTGCATTTTTTGTCGTCATGCTGATCCTGCCGCTGGCGGCAGTCATCTATCGATCCCTGCGGTCCGGGATTGCGCTCTATGTGAGCGCCATCACGGCATCCAACACACTTTCCGCCCTGCGGGTGACGCTGATTGCCGCGGGTATCGCCCTGGCGGTCAACACCTTTTTCGGCCTGTGCGCGTCATGGCTGATCACCAAATTCGAATTTCGCGGCAGACAGGTACTGTCGACGCTGATCGATATACCGTTTTCCATCTCACCGGTGATCGCGGGTCTGGCCTTTATTATGACCTTCGGGCGTATGGGCTGGGCGACACCGCTGATCGAGCGGATCAACGATCTGCTGGGTACGGACTTCGCGCTGGTGTTTTCTGTTCCTGGCGTTGTCCTGGCGACCATCTTTGTTACCTTTCCGTTTGTCTCCCGGGAGCTGATTCCGGTCATGCAGGCACAGGGAAACGCCGAGGAGGAGGCGGCCGCCATGATGGGCGCAAAAGGATTTACGATTTTCCGGAAGGTGACGTTCCCGCACATCAAATGGGCGCTGCTTTACGGCATTATCCTCTGCACGGCACGGGCGCTGGGTGAGTTCGGTGCGGTCTATGCGGTGTCCAAGGCCAGAGGAAAGACCTTCACACTCCCGCTGGAAGTAGATGCTCTGTATATGGCGGGGAGTGCGGATTCCATCACGCAGGCGTTTGCCGTATCGTCGATTCTGGTGATCATGGCGATCGTGATACTGATATTGAAACAAATCGTAGAATACCGGGGGAAGTCCGACGAACAGTGATCGGTGAACAGTGACCGGCGGTTTGTGATCGGTGAACAGTTGCCGGCCGATAACGGAAAACAGTGAGGTAATTCCATGTACGTAGAAATGAAACATATCAATAAGAATTTTGGCAGCTATGAGGCTGCAAAGGACATCAGCTTCGGCGTGGAGCAGGGAAAGCTCGTCGCGTTTCTCGGCCCCAGCGGCAGCGGAAAGACGACGATCCTGCGGATGATTGCCGGTCTGGAGCATCAGGATTCCGGCGACGTGATTATAGAAGGAAAGGTCGTCAACGACGTCCCGGCGGGAGAACGGGGCATCGGTTTTGTATTTCAGAATTATGCACTGTTCCGTTATATGACGGTTTTTGAAAATATTGCGTTCGGTCTGCGGGTGCAGAAACAGAAAAAAGAACAGGTGAACGAGAGGGTCAGGGAGCTGATTCGTCTGGTGGGTCTCGAGGGCATGGAAAAGCGTTATCCGAATCAGCTCTCCGGCGGGCAGCGGCAGCGGGTCGCCTTCGCGCGGGCGCTTGCGCCGAATCCCCAGCTTCTGCTGCTTGACGAGCCGTTTGCGGCGATTGATGCGAAGGTGCGAAAGGAGCTGCGAAGCTGGCTGAAGCATATGATCGCGCAGGTGGGAATTACCAGTATCTTTGTCACGCACGATCAGGAGGAGGCCGTGGAGGTCGCGGATGAGATTCTGATCATCAACGAGGGCAGGCTGGAACAGAAAGGCACGCCGGTCGATATCTACAAGAAACCGAAGACATCTTTCGTAGCTCAGTTCATCGGAACCTCCGCTGTCTACGATGACTTTTCGGGCTTCAAGGGATTTAAGAATCTGCCGAAGGGCGGAAATGTCGTTGTCCGTCCGGAGTTTGTCGAGGCATTCAAGAGTGACAATGAAAAGTTCCGGAGTCTGATTGCCGATGCGGAGGAGGGGACGATCACGGACATCGCGTTTCGCGGAAACTGTCTCGAGCTCACGCTGAATGTCAACGGCGTCCGGCTGATCACGGAGCGCTCCCTGGAGCGCAGGCCGGTTGAGGTCGGAGAGAAAATGTGCGTGCTGGTATACCGCGTCTACGTGGTGGAAGACGGAGAGACGCGTATTTTTCTCAATCAGAGGCTGAAGGATATAGATATAGAGGCGCTTTGATATCCTGAGAGTTTCAGCGAAGGCTGAGACTCTTTTTTTATTTTTTACTTGTAAAGTTATAAAAGTCCGGTATATAATAGGCAGTATGTTCAAAGAGATACGCAGCAGGAGGTACATCGCCGTGTCTTCCTGTTCATGAATCTGAGTTTCAGTGACAGGAGTGATGACGATGTATTATTCTGGAATTAAACCTTTCAGCACGGAAAACGGTCCGGGAGTCCGCGTGAGCCTGTTCGTATCAGGATGCCGAAACCGCTGCAGGGGCTGCTTTCAGCCGGATACCTGGGATTTTTTTAACGGGATGGAGTTTACGGAGGAGATTCAGCAGCAGATTCTGGATGACTTAAGGCCCTCTTATATAAACGGGTTTACGCTGCTTGGCGGGGATCCCTTTGAACCGGAGAACCAGGAGGGGCTCATTGACTTTGTGCGGCTTGTGAAGAATACGTATCCTGAGAAGACGATCTGGGCTTTCACCGGCTATGTGCTGGAGACAGACCTGACCGCGGGCGGGTCGAGATTTACCCCGTATACGGAAGAACTGCTGGGGTATGTGGATGTCCTGGTGGACGGCCCTTTCATGGAGGAACAGAAAAATCTCATGCTCCCGTTTCGCGGTTCTGAGAATCAGAGGATTATTCTGATGGAGGAGACGCGGCGCACCGGAAGAGTGGTTCTTTCTCCGTTCATGGAGAGGGAGCTGACGACGGCCGTACAGTGAGCCGCAGGCGGTCGGCGCGGGCGGGAAGATAAATGATATCTGCGGATATGGCGGAATTGGCAGACGCGCCGGTTTTAGGTGCCGGTGGGCATAAGGCCCGTGCAGGTTCGAGCCCTGTTGTCCGCATTCGATTCAGAAATGAATTTGCTGAACCGCATGACATCTCCGGGAAGAACACAGGACAGGAATTTTACAGTAGTGACAGAAAAGAGGGATGATATATGGCGCAGGGAAACCCAATGCCGGGGGAGAAATATCTTCACTTTAAGAACCGGCTCTATCAGGTTATATCAGTGGCATACCACTCGGAAACAATGGAGAAATATGTCGTCTATCAGGCTTTGTACGGTGATTTTAAGACCTACATTCGCCCGTATGAGATGTTTATCAGCGAGGTAGACCATGAAAAATACCCGGAGGTGACACAGAAGTATCGCTTTCGGTATCTTGAGGATGCGGGCGACCATGTGTCAGGTGATGATCCGGGGGAGCATGAAGACACAGAGAAGCGCCTGTCGGATGATTCATCGGAGGGAGAGAGTCCTTTGAGGACATCACTGACGAAAACGCCGTCGCCGGAGTTTTTATCAGGAACAGAGCGTTCTGCGGAACCTTCGCCGGAGACAGAGTGTTTGCTGAAGGCAAAGACAGAATCTTCACCGGAGGATGGTGCAGAAGGCCATCTGAATCCGTGGCTTGACAAGATCCTGGATGCCCGCGATTTTGATGAGAAATATAAAATCGTCTGTGACATGCACAATGACGTCACAGACCGACTGATCGATGATATCGCGGTCGTTATGGATCTGGCGATTCCGGAAGGTGACCTGAAGAGCCGCTATGATCAGTTGAAATACTGTATCCGCACCCGACAGAGATATGAGATGGGCAGGCTCCGATCCTGACCGGTCGGGAACGTCCATTTTACAGGAAACGACTTAAGCCGCTGCGCGACGGGACGTTTAGGAGGTGGAAATCCTGTCGTCAGGCTTCTGATATCCGTGCCGGCTGATATAGCTGTTGTGGTAGTATGGCTGCCAGGTGACATCCTCGCGGAACCACGCGGGCGGGACGAAGGCGTTTGCCTCCTCCACGCTGGGGAATTCCACTTCCGCCAGGATGAGCGGGGCCGCGTCCTGTTCGAAGATATCCAGTTCGATGGTGTAGCGCCCGAACGGGATGCAGTATCGTTTTTTGGAAATATATATGCCGTCCGTTTTTAGCCGGAGATGCTCGTAGGCCTCCGCTGACAGAGGGAGGTTGTACTCCTCGCGGCTCATCATGCCTCCGGATTTGTATGTCAGAATGAAGGAATCGTCCTGCCTGCGGATGCGGACGACCGGGTCGGTACAGAGATAGCCCTGCTCAATCTGATGGCAGGGATAATCAGACAGATTGTCCGGCAGATCTGATATTAAAAATTTGCGTTCGATTTCCATGGGTGTGCTCCTTTCACGGCAGTTTTTGTCCCCTGTATCATTTTATTCATAGTAACAGTAAAAAGCGTAACTGTAAATAGTAAATAGTAAACTCCCATGCGCTGCTGTCGCAGCGCGCCAACATCTATGAAAAGAAAGGATGTATGATGAAAAAAATAGCGGTACTTGTAGTGGACGGTGTGGAAGAGGTCGAGTGCCTGACGACGGTTGATTTCTGCAGGAGAGCCGGCATTGATGTGACGACGGTTTCCGTGAACGGCAAAAAACAGATCCGTGGCAGTCATGACATTATTTTCCATACTGATACAGTTTATGACGAGGTGGACTTTGATATTTATGACGGGATTGTGTATCCGGGAGGCCCGGGTACGGCTGCGCTGGGGGATGCGAAGGGCACCCGCGCGCTGGCGGAACGCTTTTTAAATGAAGGAAAGCTGGTGGCTGCGATCTGCGCGGCGCCGGGCATGCTGTCTGAGACAGGTCTTATAAAAGGAAGGACGGCGACCGGTTATCCGGGCTGTAAGCCGGAGGGCGGCGCTGTCTGGACGGAACATACGACCGAGACAGATGGGAATCTTGTGACCGGAAAGGGACCGGGCGCAGCTTCTTATTTCGCGCTGGCTGTGATCCGGTATCTGCTGGGAGAGGAAAAGGAAGCGGAAATTTACGCTTCAACGATGATGCCCTGAGCGGTGACACAATCAGGAACTGTCTGCTGACGATATTTTCACAGGAAACGGAAAAAGAGACCGCCTTCTCTGAATATGATTTATTCAGACGGCCGTCTCTTTTTCCTTTCGAACGGGCTTCCGGTTTTTCAGCCGGACCGTTTTCCGTTTGCAGAACGATGCTTTCCGGAGATTACTCCTGAGAAGACATCTGTTCCTCCTGTTTTTTGATCATTTTCCGGACCATCTCACCGCCGATGGAACCGGCCTGACGGGACGTCAGGTCTCCGTTGTCGCCTTCCTTCAGGGGTACGCCGATCTCAGATGCAACCTCCTGTTTGAAGCGGTTCATCGCGCCCTTGGATTCCGGAACGGATAATCTGGACGAATTTTTAGAAGAATCACTCATGTTGTACACCTCCGTAAATCAATCTTCTCTATCGTAAAGACAGGTCGCTTTGTTAAAACTCGTGGATTTGTTGTAAAAAGCTCGCTGTCCTGTTCCTAGTATGAGCTGAGAGGCAAAAAATATAAGTGGAAAAATTTTGTATAAAACAGCGCTGATTTCATATTCTTTGCCTTGCATTTGCAAAATCGCTGTGATATAATGCCTAAATGACTGTAAGCGCTGAAACTATGCCCTTTTCTCCGTGTCGGGAAATATGGCAGGCCGGAGTAACAAAGCTGATCTCAGTCGCATATCGATAGAATTCAAGGAGGAAATGTAAAACCATGAGTGTACAGGTGGAGAATCTGGAGGAGAAAAATAAAGTAAAGCTCACGATTGAAGTATCCGCGGAGGAGTTTGGCGATGCCATGCTGGAGGCCTATAAAAAGCAGAAAAAGGATATCAGTCTTCCGGGCTTCCGCAAAGGGAAGGTTCCGATGAATATGATCGAGAAGATGTACGAGCCGGGCGTTTTCTATGAGGAGGCGGCCAACATCCTGATTCCGCAGGCGTACCGCAGCGCGGCGCAGGAGAGCGGTGAGGATATCGTTTCCAGACCGGACATTGAGGTGACGCAGATTGAGAAGGGCAAGCCTTTTATTTTTACGGCGGAGGTCGCCGTTAAGCCGGAAGTGACACTCGGCAGATATATCGGTGTGGAAGTGACAGAGATTGACACGCAGGTTACCGATGAGGATGTCATGAATGAGATTGACAGGGAGAGAGAGAACAATGCCCGTATTATCAACGTGGAGGGTCGTGCGATAGAGAACGGAGACACGGCGGTGATTGATTACGAAGGATTTTCCGACGGAGTTGCTTTTGACGGCGGCAAGGCTGAGAACCACTCTCTGGAGATTGGTTCCGGCAGTTTCATCCCGGGCTTTGAGGATCAGCTGATCGGCAGGAACGTGGGCGACGAGGTGGAGGTGAATGTCACTTTCCCGGAGAGCTATCATGCGCCGGAGCTTGCCGGGAAGGATGCTGTATTTCAGGTGAAGATCCATGAGATAAAGACGAAGGAGCTTCCGGAGCTGGACGATGAGTTTGCACAGGATGTGTCCGAGTTTGATGCCGTAGATGAGTACATGGCGAGCGTGAGAGAGAAGATTCAGGAGCGGAAAGCTGCTGAGGCGAAGCAGACGCAGCAGGAGGAGGCTCTGGAGAAGATCGTTGCTGATTCACAGATGGATATCCCGTCTGAGATGCTGGATATGCAGTGTGAGAATATGATCAACCAGTATGCGCAGCAGATGGCGCAGCAGGGGCTCTCCCTGGATCAGTATCTTAAGATCGCAGGCATTACACTGGAGGAGCTGGGCGATCAGGTACGTCCGGAGGCGGAGTTCCGCATCCGTCAGGATCTGGTGCTGGAGGCCATTGCGAAGGCGGAAGGCATTGAGATCGCCGACGAGGATGTTGATGCAGAGATCGAGCGGATGGCTGTCCTCTATCAGATGGAAGCCGATCAGTTAAAGAGCTATGTGACCGATGATGAGCGCGAGAATATGAAGCTCGACCTTGCTTCGCGCGCCGCGCTGGAGCGCGTCGGGGAGGGCATGAAGCCCCGCGCGAAGGCAGAGGAGGATGACACGGCGGCAGAGAGTGCAGACGCGGAGGAGTAGTTTCTTTAGATTTTTATGAACAGAGATGCATCTGCCCGGCAGACATTTCTGTTTACGGATAGAACAGTGCAGATCGAGCCGGCAAGGCCGGTCTGCATTATATTATTTCTGGAAAATGAGCAGGAGGAAATTATGAGCTTAGTACCTTATGTAGTAGAACAGACCAGCCGCGGAGAGCGCAGCTATGATATATATTCCCGACTTCTGAAGGATCGAATTATTTTTCTCGGCGAGGAGGTCAATGAGGTGACGGCGAGCCTGACGGTGGCGCAGCTTCTGTTCCTGGAATCCGAGGATCCGGGGAAGGATATCCAGCTGTATATCAACTCGCCGGGCGGGGTAGTTACCGCGGGCATGGCGATCTATGACACCATGCAGTATATCAAGTGTGATGTTTCCACGATATGTATCGGCCTGGCGGCCAGCATGGGAGCGTTCCTTCTGGCGGGTGGCGCAAAGGGCAAGCGTTTCGCGCTTCCCAACGCGGAGATCATGATTCATCAGCCCTCCGGCGGCGCACAGGGACAGGCGACGGACATCAAGATTGTGGCTGAGAATATTTTAAAGACCAAAGAGCGCCTGAACCGTATCCTGGCACAGAATACGGGGAAGCCGTATGAGGTGATCGCGGCCGACACGGAGCGGGACAATTTCATGTCCGCCGAAGAGGCGATGGAGTATGGTCTGATCGACGCAGTGATCGAGAACAGACAGTAATTGGAGGAAATATGGCAGGGAGAATTATTCAGGAAGATAAGATACGCTGCTCTTTCTGCGGAAAGGGGCAGGAGCAGGTAAACAAACTGATCGCGGGACCGAACGGCGCATATATCTGTGATGAATGTATCGAGATCTGCAATGAGATTTTAGAGGAGGATATGTACCGCGGCGACGATAACGGGGATGAGGAGAACCGACCGGGTATGGAGATTAATCTCCTGAAGCCCGCCCAGATCAAGGAGTTTCTGGATGAGTATGTGATCGGACAGGAGCAGGCAAAAAAGGTGTTGTCTGTCGCAGTCTATAATCATTACAAGAGGATTCTGGCGGGACCGATGCTGGATGTAGAGCTGCAGAAGAGCAATATTCTGATGCTGGGACCGACCGGTTCCGGGAAGACGCTGCTGGCTCAGACGCTGGCCCGCATCCTGAATGTGCCGTTTGCGATTGCGGACGCGACGACGCTGACGGAGGCCGGTTACGTGGGTGAGGATGTGGAAAACATCCTGCTCAAGATCATCCAGGCGGCTGATTACGATATTGAAAAGGCACAGTACGGCATTATCTATATTGATGAGATCGACAAGATTACCCGAAAATCTGAGAACGCCTCGATTACCCGGGATGTGTCCGGTGAGGGCGTGCAGCAGGCGCTGCTGAAGATCCTGGAAGGGACGGTCGCATCTGTTCCCCCGCAGGGAGGCAGGAAGCATCCGCAGCAGGAGCTGATTACCATTGATACGACCAATATACTCTTCATCTGCGGCGGCGCATTTGAGGGGCTGGACCGGATCATTGAGAGCCGTCTGGATCGGGGTTCCATCGGGTTCAATTCCGAGCTGGCGGTAAAGACAGATAAGAATATCAGTGAGATTTTAAAGGAGGCGCTGCCGCAGGATTTTGTGAAGTACGGCATGATTCCGGAGTTTATCGGCCGCGTGCCGGTGACGGTTTCTCTGGAGGCGCTGAGCCGGGAGGATCTGATCCGCATCTTAAAGGAGCCTAAGAATTCCCTGATGAAGCAGTACAGAAAGCTGCTGGAGCTGGACGGCGTGGATCTGACCTTTGACGAGGAGGCGCTGGTCGCGATCGCGGACCTGTCCATGTCCCGGAAGACCGGAGCCAGAGGACTGCGCGCCATTATGGAGAATGTCATGACGGATCTGATGTACCGGATCCCGTCAGACGATCGCATTCAGAGATGCAATATCACAAAGGATGTTGTGGAAGGGAAGTCTCAGCCGCTGTTGGAGTACAAGATGGCGGTGTGATAAGCAAAGAGGGGGCGGGGTCGTTGACTCCGCTCTTTGAGGATATGAAATGAACGAATTATTACAGGAAATGCCGGTTGTGGTGTTTCGCGGGATCTGTATTCTGCCCGGAGCGGTGACCCATTGTGACGTCAATCATCGGAAGGGCATA
>JAJBUT010000201.1:0-5260 GCA_020860185.1 Lachnospiraceae bacterium
GATACACATTAGTCCTGGACGGTTCGGAGGAGCGTTTCGGCGGCAGCGGAGCAAAGCATCCGGAAATTTATATGGCGGAGGCGCAGGCGTGTGACGGGAGAGATTATTCTTTCGCATATCCGCTGGATCCTTACGGTATTGCCGTGTTTAAGTTCTGATGATGGAAACCGGTATGGATGAGCAGCATCGGAGATAAGAGTGAGGAAGAACGATGGAAGCGATTTTAAATGCTTTGCAGACTGCGGACGGATGGATTCTGCTGTTCATACAGAATCATCTCAGATTTGATGAGCTGACTCCCTGGGTGATTCGTTTTACAAAACTGGGGAATTTCGGGCTGATCTGGATTGTGATCTCTCTTCTGCTCCTGATCCCGAAAAAGACCCGCAGGGCGGGCGTCCTGTCCATTGTGGCGCTGGTGGCTTCCCTGTGTATCACGAATTTCCTGCTGAAAAATTATGTGGCACGGGTTCGTCCCTATGAGGTGGTGAGCGGACTGACCAGCCTGCTGGGACCGGTGAGCGAGTACTCCTTCCCGTCCGGCCATGCCTCTGCAGGATTTGCCGCTGCCACTGTTATCAACAAGAACTGCAGAAAATGGCTGGGATGGCCGTGCGTCATCCTGGCATGTCTGCTATCTCTCTCCCGTCTATATGTGGGCGTGCACTACCCTACAGATGTGATCTGCGGCGCGATCATCGGTATTCTGATCGGACTGATCGTGTTCTGGCTGTTCGGAGAGAAAAAGTATAAGAAGCGGGCGCGCAGGGCGCGTCGGCGGAGACGGAGATAAAAGAGAGGATGCTTTCCTGTACGGGTCGGCATCCTCTCCTTTATTCTGATATCAGCACTTTTCCGGTTCCGGATAGTCCACGCCGAACGTATCGACGGTCACTTTTTTCATCCTCTGTGTCTCAAGAGGCCTGTCACCCCAGTCTGTCCTGCAGGTGGCAATCTGATCTACGATATTCATACCCTCGGTCACTTTGCCGAATGCTGCGTATTCACCGTCCAGATGAGGGGAGGTCTTGTGCATGATGAAGAACTGGCTTCCGGCAGAGTCCTTCGGCATGGCGCGCGCCATGGAGAGTACACCCGGCGTATGCTTCAGATCGTTGGTGAAGCCGTTGCCGGAAAACTCGCCCCTGATGCAGTAGCCCGGTCCGCCGGTACCCTTTCCGTCCGGGTCACCGCCCTGAATCATAAAACCGGCGATGACTCTGTGAAAGATGACGCCGTCATAGAAGCCCTTTTTTACAAGGGAGATAAAGTTGTTTACCGTGTTCGGGGCGATCTCCGGATAAAGCTCCGCTTTTATCATATCGCCGTTTTCCATTTCAATGGTTACAATGGGGTTCTGTGCCATAATCTGTTTCCTCCTGTTATCGCATAACTGTTCATATTCTACCCGAAAACACGATGTATTGCAATAAAAACTAAAAATAGAAGTGGAACAGTTGCTTTTTTTTAATAAAATCTTTATAATTTAGAATTACAGGTGAAAAAGAGGATATGAATCGGAACAGATACAGGTGAGAGCGTTATGAATACAGAAAAAGAAAATGCTGCGGTGGAGAAGGAATGTACGCCGCGGGAGGATCGTGTGATGATACCGACGCCGGAACCCATTGTGCAGATCCGCGATTTTGTGGATCCGCAGGAGTTGTATGCCCAGCTGATCAGCAGCATTCACAAATATCATCCGTCGGAGGATCTCACGCTGGTGAATAAGGCTTATCAGATTGCCAGGGACGCGCATGCAGAGCAGGTGAGAAAATCAGGGGAACCTTATATCATTCACCCTCTTTATGTGGCGATCATTCTGGCGGAACTGGAGATGGATAAGGAAACGATCGTGGCGGGTCTTCTGCACGATGTGGTGGAGGATACGGTACTGACCGATGCGGAGATCACCGAACAGTTCGGCGCGGAGGTCGCGCTTCTGGTGGATGGTGTCACGAAGCTGGGGCAGCTGTCCTATGACGCGGATAAGGTCGAGGTGCAGGCGGAGAACCTTCGCAAGATGTTTCTGGCCATGGCAAAGGATATCCGCGTGATCATCATCAAACTGGCGGATCGCCTGCACAATATGCGGACGCTGCAGTATATGAAGCCGGAAAAGCAGAGAGAAAAGGCGCGTGAGACGATGGATATCTATGCGCCGATCGCTCAGCGGCTCGGCATTTCCAAGATAAAGATTGAACTGGATGATTTGGCTTTAAAATATCTGGAGCCGGATGCTTACTACAATCTGGTAAAACAGGTGGCGGAACGGAAGTCTGTCCGTGAGGAGCATATCAATTCCCTGGTGTCTGAGGTCAGCCAGATTATCCTGGAGGCGGGCATCCGGGCGAGTATTATGGGTCGGGCAAAGCATTTCTTCAGCATATATAAAAAGATGGTGAATCAGAACAAGACGCTGGATCAGATCTACGATCTGTTCGCGATCCGCATCATCGTGGAGGATGTGAAGGACTGTTACGCGGCGCTGGGCGTCATCCATGAACACTATACGCCGATTCCCGGCCGTTTCAAGGACTACATCGCCATGCCGAAGCCGAATATGTACCAGTCGCTGCACACGACGCTGATCGGACCGGAGGGCAGGCCGTTTGAGATACAGATCCGGACGGAGGAGATGCATCGCACCTCCGAATACGGTATCGCGGCGCACTGGAAATATAAGGAAGCAAATAATGGAAATGCCATCGGCGGCGAGGAGGAGAAGCTCAGCTGGCTGCGTCAGATCCTGGAGTGGCAGCAGGGTACCGCGGATAATAAAGAGTTTATGAGTCTGCTGAAGACAGATCTTGATCTGTTTTCAGACACGGTATTCTGTTTTACACCGAACGGCGACGTTAAATCGCTGCCCATGGGATCGACGACGATCGATTTTGCTTACAGTATTCACAGCGCGGTGGGAAATAAAATGGTCGGCGCGAAGGTTAACGGCAAGCTGGTGCCCATCGATTACAAAATCTGCAACGGAGATCAGATCGAGGTGGTGACTTCGGCGAACTCTAAAGGCCCCAGCCGTGACTGGCTGAATATTGTGAAAAGCCCGCAGGCGCGCAATAAGATCAATCAGTGGTTCCGCCATGAGTTTAAGGAGGAAAATATCCTCCGCGGGAAGGAAATGCTGCTGAACTACTGCAAGGCGAAGGGAATCAACGCCGCGGATATCAGCAAGCCCGTATATAAGGAAAAGGTTCAGAAAAAATACGGTTTTCGCGATTGGGATTCCGTGCTGGCTGCCGTGGGACACGGCGGACTCCGGGAGGCTCAGATCATCAACCGTATGGTCGAGGAGCAGAAAAAAGAGATCCGTTTAAATGTGACGGATACGGAGATTCTGGAGACTTCTCAGGGAGATAACCGGGAAAAGGCCGCCGCGGGAAACAATGCAAAGAAAAAGAGCGGCATCATCGTGAAAGGCATCGCGGATGTGGCGGTACATTTTTCCAAGTGCTGCAGTCCGGTGCCCGGTGATGAGATCGTTGGCTTTGTGACCAGGGGAAGAGGTGTTTCCATTCACCGCACGGACTGTATGAATATCATCCAGCTGCCGACGATGGACCGGGATCGCCTGATTGACGCAGAGTGGCAGAATGGAGCGGCCGACGAGGAGACCGGGCACGGGAACTATCTTGCTGAGCTTAAGATATTTGCGAACAACCGGACCGGCCTGCTGGTGGACATCTCAAAGGTGTTTACCGAGCGTGGGATTGATATTGTCACGATCAATTCCCGTACCAGCAAAAAGAGTGTGGCGACGATCACGGTTTCATTTCATACGCGCGGCAAGGATGAACTGACATCCCTGACGGAAAAGCTGCGGCAGATCGATAATATCTTTGATATAGAGAGGACGACGGCGTAGGGATTTTATAGTGAACGACAAAAATAATTCCACCTGTGCGGTTGGATGCTCTTTGGAGCATCCAACCCGATTCCTGCATTCGCAAAACCCGCACTTACGTGCTCCTGCGTCTGCTTGCGCATCCGCGTTTTGCTCATTTGGAGGTGGGTTGCTAATCCGACAGATCATTTGCATTGCAATAAATTGCATGCAAATGGTCTGTCGGATTGCAACCGCACAGGTGGAAATAATTTGTCGTTCACTATAAAGAATGCACACAGACGCATGAGGAATGGCTGCTTACGCAGCCTTGCGTCTGGCGCAAAGGAAACGACTTAATGTCGTTTCCTGTATATCAGCGGCGGCTTGCAGGATAAGGTAAGGCTTGAGGCGAGGAATATACGATTTTTGTATCGTGATGTGATTGCATCAGCAGACCTGTTCGATGAGGAGGAATATTTGTGGAGCAGAAGGAAATGCGCAGCCTGCTCGAGGATGTGGCTGCGGGCAGTCTGGATGTGGAGCGGGCGATGCTCCGGCTGAGGGAGGCTCCGTTTGAGGATCTGGGATTTGCGAAGCCGGATCATCACAGGGCGCTGCGCCAGGGGATCGCGGAGGTGATCTACGGAGCAGGCAAGACGCCGGATCAGATCCGTCAGATCGCTTTACACATGTGCAGCTGCGGACAGAAAACCATACTGATCACGCGAATGAGCGGGGAAGCCGCGGAGTGGGTTGGTCGGGAGCTTTCTCTTCATTATGACGAGCTGAGTCATGTCGGGATCATCGGAAATTTGCCCGAGCCGGACGGAATCGGCCGGATTGTGATTGCGACCGGAGGTACCAGTGACATTCCGGTGGCGGAGGAGGCGGCGCACACGGCGGAGGCTTTCGGGAACGAGGTCGTCCGTCTGTATGACGTGGGTGTGGCCGGGATTCACCGGCTGTTTGCTTACCGGGAGGAGATCATGACCGCGAGAGTGATCATCGCGATCGCCGGGATGGAGGGGGCGCTCGCATCCGTGATCGGAGGCATGGCGGACTGTCCGGTCATCGCGGTGCCCACCAGCGTCGGCTACGGAGCCAGCTTCGGCGGACTGTCAGCGCTGCTGTCCATGCTCAATTCCTGTGCCAGCGGAGTCAGCGTTGTGAATATTGACAACGGGTTCGGTGCCGGGTATCTGGCCAGTATGATCAACCATATGCGCAGGCAATGAGCCGTGCAGCAGAGCGCAGAAAGACAGACACGTCATGCGCGCATGTAAGGGGCTGCCTTTCTGCGCTCTGATATAGGGCGAAGCCCGGACAGTGAGCGAGCCACAGGCTCGCGAACTGAGCACGGCGGGGTGCAGCAGAGCGCAGAAAGACAGACACGTCATGCGCGCATGTAAGGGGCTGCCT
>JAJBUT010000201.1:5360-9176 GCA_020860185.1 Lachnospiraceae bacterium
TAGGGCGAAGCCCGGACAGTGAGCGAGCCACAGGCTCGCGAACTGAGCACGGCGGAGTGCAGCAGAGCGCAGAAAAGGATTGGCGGTGATGATATTTTGCTAAGATATGAGGGCGCGGTCTATCGCCCGCCCAGTGAGGCCAGAAGCCTCATCGTGCAGCTGACGATCGGGTGCGCGCATAACCAGTGTACATTTTGTACCATGTACAGGGATAAAAGGTTTCGCATTCGCTCGTTGGATGAGATTCGGGCAGATTTTCGTGAGGCAGGGATCCTTTACGGAGGCCATGTCAGAAGAATTTTCCTTGCAGACGGGGATGCGCTGGTCATGCGTACGCCGGATCTGCTGGAAATCCTGGAATTTGCAAAAAGCTGTTTCCCGGACGTGGAGCGGATTTCATCCTACGGCACACCTGCCGATATCAACCGAAAAAGTGAGGAGGAGCTTGTGCGTTTGCGCCGGGCCGGTCTGGAACTGATTTATCTGGGCGCGGAGTCGGGGGACGCCGTGACGCTCGAAAATGTCCGCAAGGGCGTAAGACGGGAGGAAATCATAGCAGCCGGATGCAGACTGCGCCGGTGCGGTATCAAAAGCTCAGTGACGCTGATCTCCGGCCTGGGAGGCCGGGAGCGGCTGCGGGAGCATGCCGTCGGATCCGCGGATCTGATCTCACAGATGAAGCCGGATTATGTGGGGTTCCTGACGCTGATGCTGGAGAGCGATGCTCTCATTATGGACGAAATCCGCGCCGGGAGACTGACGCTGCTGAAAGCGGAGGATGTGGTGGAAGAGATGCGGCTGTTCCTGCAGAACGTGGATTCGGAGGGAACCGTGTTCCGCTCGAACCATGCCTCGAACTATATCGTACTGAAAGGGACGCTGAACAGGGATATCCCGCAGATGCTGCGGTATCTGGATGAGATCCGGGAGCAGGGCAGATTCCGGCCGGAACGGGCGCGGAGACTGTAGCGGCAAAAGAGTAAATACGATGGTTCTCCATGTCAGTAATATGGATGCAGGCATTCGATTCATGACCTTTTGACCCTGGTATCATCATTATATTACAAATTCAATGACAAATGATGTATAAGGCGTTAGAATAGTTGTCAGGACTGAATGAAGCTTATTGTACAAGCGAAAAGTGTTTGACAAAATGAGGAGGAGGCTTTATGTATCCTGTGCTTGATAAGCGGACGACCGGACGCAGAATCCGAAGACTGATGGATGCCCGGGGGATTTCGGTGAAGGATGTACAGCAGTATCTGGGTCTGGCGTGCGTACAGAGCGTCTACCACTGGCTGGATGGATCCAGTATGCCGACGCTTGATAACATCTATGCGCTGAGCGAACTGCTTCAGGAGCCGGTCGACGCCATGCTGTGCGGGAACAGGAGGTTTAAAAAGCCGGAATCACTTCGCCCGTCCGGCGCATATGGAGGCCGCGCGGAGAGTTATTACAAGCTGATACAGAATGTACCCGGCCTTTCGGGTGGCATCCGGATGGTTTTCTTTCCGCAGGCAGAATTATAGGAAACGGCTTAAGTCGTTTCCTGTTGCGCCGTTCGCGGGCTGCGTAAGCAGCCATTCCTTGCGCGATCGTGTGCATAAAATATCTATAGTAAACGGCAAATATTTTTGACGTTTACTATAGATGCATATATATCATCCACTGCCCGATGAGATTCCGGACAAATCTGTCAGAAGGGGAGAAACCGTCCGTATGAAGGTCAAAAATACAGACGCATCCGGTAAAATTGGAAGGCAAGATGGGAGTTAATATTATCTGAGAAACAGGAAACTTGTGGTTCTAAATGATAGTAGTCACAGCCGTCGATGTTAATTTTTTGACCTGGATATGAAGGAGGATCAGAACATGAAGATTTTAGCAATTTCAGGCAGCCCGAGAAGGGGCGGCAACACAGACATCATGGTGGAGACATTTGTGCAGGCAGCGGAGAAGAACGGGCATGTCTGTCAGATCGTCTATCTGAGCGAGACACACCCGCGTCCGTGCCTGGCGTGCAATGCCTGCCGGAACCATCCGGATGGACGGTGCGTCCAGCAGGATGACATGCAGGGGATTTATGAGAAGATGCAGCAGTCGGATATGATCGTTCTGGCATCTCCGCTCTACTATTTTACGGTGTCCGCGCAGCTGAAGGCGCTGATTGACCGTTTCTATGCGCCGGGAAGCAGAGGACAGAGTATCAAAGCGGCCGCTCTTTTTATGGATTCCGGGTCACCGGGTTATGACGGAGCGCTCTACCTGTACCGCCGCAGCGTGGCTTTCCTCGGCTGGAAGGATATGGGAACAGTGCTGATTCCCGGAATGAAGGAGAAAGGCGCGATGGCGCACTGCCCGCAGCTGCAGGAGGTCGTAGAGTTCGCGGAGAAGCTGTAGTAACGGAATGGGAGAATCATATATGGGCACTTATTAAATCCTTAGTTAACCAAGGAAGCAGCCATCTTCTTCTGAGAAGCATATTGTTGCTTCCTTGGTTAACTAAATGACATTGCTAATTGATGTACAGGCAAAAATCGACGAAGGAAAAGGGGAGGGCTACGCTCGGTGGGCGAAGACGTTCAATTTAAAACAGATGGCGGAGGCTGTCTGCTTTATCAAAGAACATGACATTGCAACCTATGACGAGCTGTCTGTCAAGGCAGATGCTACAGCGGCGCGTTACAACGCGCTCTCTGATTCCATCAAATCAGCAGAAAAACGATTGACCGAGATTGCTGCGCTGAAAAAGCACATTTTTAATTACTCCCGGACAAGGGACACCTTTACGGCATACAAAAAATCCGGATACAGCAGAAAGTTTCTGGAAGAGCATCGGGAGGAGATTACAATCCACAGAGCTGCCAAAGCTGCATTTAATCAGTTGGAAAATACGAATACTGTCGTTGGATATTGATACAAAGTAATTTATTGATTATTAGGCAACAGAATCAGGCAGAAATTATGAGGTTTTTGCCTGCCTGTTTTCATCAAACCGCTCTTTCAGCAGCTCAACCAGCCGCTCTGCAATCGGCGTAAAGACCTGATACTTCTTCCAGATGATATACATCTTCGTCTCCAGCTTTGGGGTAAGAGGCCGAAAGCATAGGCCGTTTTCAGGGCTGACATCCGCCAGACGGTCAAAGACCAGCAGGCATCCCAGCCCCTCTTTCACAAATACAGAGCCATTATAAAACAGGTTGATGGTTCCGATGATATTCAGCTGGTCGACAGCTTCGCCGCACCATCTGGGAAGGTCTGTACGGATGGATTGGGGTGAAATAATGAGCGGAATGTCCTGTATGTCTTCCAGACATATCTCTGTTTTCTGCGCAAGGGGATTGTCTGTCCGCATTAAAAGCCCCCATGTGTCGCCGCCCGGCAGGGAAAGGTAATTATACCTTGAAAGGTCGGGTGGTTCTACGATAACCGCAAAATCGGAGAGCCCCTGTTCCAGATCATTCACCACCACGCGGGTATCTCCGCTGGTGATGTGGAAGCGCAGGCCTGGATACTGCCGGCGAAAATCTTTGATTGTAGCGGCCAGATGACAAATCAGCCACGATTCGGCGCAGCCGATCCGCACATCTCCGCCTGTCACATCATTCAGGGACTGAAATTCTCCTACGGTTTTATCTGCCATATCCAGAATGTCCTCCGCGCGCTTGCGGAGCAAAATCCCCTCCTCGGTCAGACGCACATTGTAATTGCCGCGAACAAACAGCTTACATCCCAGTTCGGCCTCTAACTCTTTGAGCTGTTTCGATAAGGTTGGCTGGGAAATATGAAGTGTTCTGGCCGCGCCCGTAATGCTGC
>JAJBUT010000055.1 GCA_020860185.1 Lachnospiraceae bacterium
TCTGGGTGTGCAAGCACCCCCATCTGCCTGTCTATTGATGACACTTTCATAGTATTTTCCAAGAGGATTAAGCAAACAAATTCGATGGAAACTGTCGAACCAAAGGAGGAGAATATGGACGAGACAAATACCAGACAACCCGTTTTAGATACGCTGATCCAAAGCCGCGACCTGCAAATGCTGAAATCAATAGTGCCTTATTTCAGCGGCACGCAGCAGCGCACGATCTCCTTTCTGATCCGCCTGATTGAGCTGCAGAAAACCATGCAGCTTTTCGATGCGGAGCCGGAGATGCAGGCAGCTGAACTCCAATCCGGGAAAAATGATTCACCGGCGGAACGCACCCGTCATATGTTAAATGTGATGAAGGAATTCTGTAATCCGCAGGAACAGGCAAACATAGACTCCTTAATCGGTTTCTTCGAGATGTTTGAGTCTTACGAGGCCATGATGGCAGACGGAGACGGAACTCCGTTTCCGCTGTAAACTCTCATGCGCTGCTGTCGCAGCGCGTCAACATCTATGAAAGTCGATGACTCCGCTCTGCGAGTCTACGCTCCGCTCCGGTCGGCGCTAAACAGACGTCCCCCGGACGTCTAGGGTCCGTCATCGCCGCCAGTATTCGCAATCCGCGCTGCCGCGCTACCTGCTCATACCGGCTTGCTCGTCGACTATCCAGTCATCTGGTCATGCAGGCATGTCCATCTGTCTGTCTATTGACGACACTTTCATAATAACCATCGGTCAGAAAGGAATCCGCCCGGAAAGGAAATCATCCGGAAAAATCCAGCCAGAAAGGAATCACCCGCATGAACAATGACGAATTAAAAAATAACGCCGCTTTTCAGAATCTCTCGCCGGAAAAGCTGCAGTTCATCATGAATTTCATGAACCAGGAAAAATCTGACAACGCCAGGGATATGATGGCGATGCTCATGGCTTTCTCCGGGAAAGCCAAAAAACAGGGAATCCGGTTTTCAGACAACGAGACTGACTTTATCATAGAACATCTGAAGGAATCGATGTCCCCGGAGGAGCGGCAGAAAACAGATATGATTCTGCGCTTGATGAAACAGAACCGCTCATAAAAGGCATCCGGATATCTGCGGACAAACGGACGCCTCAGTGATCTCTCAGAAATGTATCTCCTCCGCCAGCTTCTGCATCTGATAATCCGCGTCTGCCATGATATCCGCGCACTCCTTCAACCGACGCAGCATCTCCGGCGTAAACTCCTTATCCTTCTTATAGCGAAGCTGGTGCTCCGTACTTGCCCAGAAATTCATAGCAATGGTGCGAAGCTGAATCTCCACCGGTACCTGATGCGCCGTGTCCGACAGAAACACGGTAATCTTCACAATCAGATGCAGACTGCGGTAGCCGTTCTCTTTCGGGGTTCTTATGTAATCCTTCATCTGAAGCAGCTCGACATCCGACTGCGAGATCAGCATCTGCGCGATCTGGTATACATCCGTAATAAAAGGACAGATCACACGGATACCGGCGATGTCATAGATATTGTTCACCATGCTGCCGATCGTAAGCGGCAGCCCACGGTTCTCCATCTTCTTTACGATGCTTTCCTGCGACTTCAGACGGCTCTTGATATTCTCGATGGGGTTCCGGTCATTGCTGTGCTGAAATTCCCGGTCAAGAATCTGGAGTTTTGTCGTCATCTGTCGCATCCCCGCTTCATAGAAAAAAAACAGCTGCTTCAACCGTCTGGAATTATCCAGATAATCATTTAATTGCGGAAGAAACACAGTCTGCTCTTTTTCAGACGCGGCGTCCTCTTCCTCCTGAAAATCAAATATATTCTCCAAAAAATACCACTCCCGCTATTCAGCCTGAATCCCATGCTTCGAAAGAAGCTTTTTAAATGATCATTTTCCTGTTTCATTCGCTCGGCATTCAGTTTTTCCTGCTCGGCAGAACACATTATGAAATTTTAGAATTGACAATGTGTTTTATACATCTACTATAACATAGTTGAGAACAGATGTCGAGCCGCAGAAGATTATTTATGTGATAAAAATTTATGAACAAATGAAAATAAAAACACAATTATTGTTAATATTTCGTTAACAGAGATTCACTCCGCTCTGCATAAGTTCGATTACGCAAATCTCACTTTATCATATCCGCCGTCTCGATCCGCGTGCCGCGCACAAGCAGCCGGTGGCTGTTTACGCCATATGGAGTACATGTTGTCATCAGAGTCAGGTAATCCTCTCCATCCTCAATCTGCAGATCAGAAACCTCCGTCGGCAAAATGTGCTACTGGCGCTATACATGGATTACAAAAAAATCCGGACTGATCACCTAACCAATCCGGAATTTTGTTCGCATGCACAATTTATATTTCGCATCAATACTGAATTTCAAATTCAATTTTAGACAATTTTAGACAAACTTCCCGCTGTCTTTTTTTCGCCCCTGCGGATCCACAGATATGCGAAAATACAGATGATCACAGACAGCAGCGACCCGGTCGCCGTGGCGAGTCCCATGGGGAGCAACGTGTCCGCGAACATTTTGGACGCGAGATATACGAGCGGAATCCGGGCGCAAACGATGGCAAGAAGGTTATGCAGAAACGAGATTCCGGATTTCCCGCAGCCGCAGAAATATCCGCTGAAGCTGAAGTGGATACCGGCAAAGATACAGTCGAACACATACCCCCGCAGATACTGGCTGCCGAGACGAACAACCTCTTCCCCGTCCGAGGTAAATAATCCGACAAAGGTCTCCGCCGAGATCTGCATGACGATACACACAAGGATCCCCCATCCGACTGCGATCATGATGGCATAGCGCAGCGTCTGATGCGCGCGGTCATAGCGGTTGGCTCCGATATTCTGCGCGGAGAGCGCGGATACCGTGGAGAGCATGGAGGATGGCACGAGGAACAGGATGCAGATCAGTTTTTCCACGATTCCGACCGCCGCGGCGTCGTTCAGCCCTCTCTGGTTGGCGATGACCGTGATGACGAGGAACGCGACCTGGATCAGACCGTCCTGCACAGCGACCGGGACGCCGACCTTCAGCAGACCGGAAAGCGTCGATTTGCGAAGTTTAAAATCTTCGCGTTTCAGGGAAATACCGGCTTTCCGTATCCGGATCACGATCAGGGCCACCACGACGCTGCAGGTCTGTGAGAGCGTAGTTCCCAGAGCTGCGCCTACCGGTCCGAGCCCCATGCTGCCGATGAACAGGTAGTCCAGCGCAATGTTGAGGACACAGGCGACCGCAACGAAATACATCGGACTTCTGGAATCGCCCAGCCCGCGGAAGATGGAACTGATGATGTTGTAAGCCGTGATAAACGGAATGCCGATAAAGCAGACCGTAAGATACGAGATCGTCCCCTGCACGGCTTCCTCCGGAACGGACATGATCGATACGATGGGCCGGACCAGGAGGAGCAGGCACACGGCCAGCACGACTGCAATGATCATAAAAAGAATGATGGTATTCCCGATCGCACGGGACGCCTCAGCCTTCTTTTTTGCGCCGACCGCCTGTCCGATCATCACGGTTGTCCCCATGGCGAGACCGACGATCATCACCGTGATCATGTGCATCACCTGACTGCCGACGGATACCGCCGTCGTGCTTTCCACGCCGTTGAATTGTCCTATGATAAACAAATCCGCCATGCCATAGAGTGTCTGCAGGAAATATGACAGCAAATATGGCAGAGAAAAATATATAACGGTCTTTAAAACACTGCCCGTGGTCAGATTTTTTTCCATGAAAATTACCTTTATTTATTCAGATGATTCGAGCGATAAGAGGGTATGATACCCACGGATTGCTCCGTGCTGCGCACTCCCGCAATCCTCAAAACACTCGAAATCCGCTCATTTTAGCCAAAAACCAGCTAAAATGGCTACTTTCTCGTGTTTTGGCGGGTCCCAAAGTCATGAATCGGACCGCAAGCGCTCCATTCATGACTTTTTGACCCTGGTATCATCAGATGATATAAAACCATGTATCGTCCGTGAGATCGTTCTCGCTGGTCTTTGAGCTCCCGGAAAACTGCAGCTCCTGCTGGCGGATGCTGACCCGGGTGCCCGCGGGGATGGATTTCGTGATGAAGGCATTGCTGCCGATGATGGAGTCATGCCCGATCACGGTATCGCCGCCGAGGATGGACGCCCCGGCATAGATGGTCACATTGTCCTCAATCGTCGGATGACGTTTTACATCGCGCAGCTTCTGCCCGCCCCGGGTGGAAAGCGCGCCGAGTGTTACGCCCTGGTAAATCTTGACATTATCTCCGATCACCGTCGTCTCCCCGACTACAATGCCGGTTCCATGGTCGATGAAAAAATGATGACCGATTGTGGCGCCCGGATGAATGTCGATGCCGGTCAGGCTATGGGCATGCTCGGTCATAATTCGTGGAATCAGCGGCACCTTCAGCAGAAACAGCTCGTGAGCCAGACGGTTGACCGTGATCGTATAAAGGCCGGGATAGGATAAAATGACCTCGTCATAATTTTTTGCGGCCGGATCTCCCTCAAGTGCGGACTCCAGATCCTCCTCCAGGTAAGCGCGGATCTTCGGTATGCGATTCAGGAATTCCACGGTGATTCGATATGCTTCATGCTCAATTTTTTCCTTGCACACATTCTCAAAACCGGGTGAAAACTTCCCGACTTTGACGATCTGTGCGTGCAGACGGTACATAACGTCCTCGATCAATGTTGCCAGATGATTGCCCGCATTGTAGCTTTTGTAGGTTCGATCCCGGAAGTAACCCGGATAAACGATCTTCATCAGCTTATTAATGATATCGATAATCACTTCCTTGCTCGGCATATCAAAAAAATCATCCTTTTTGTCGATATGCCGCCCCAACTGATAATCCTCCAGAATGGCGCGAACGATTTTGTCTGCGTCCTGAATCGGAGCGTTTTGATATATATTTGTATTCATGATTGTACCTTTCTTTTATAACTACTGCCGCTTTTGCAAATTTTCTGTTTTTACAGGTGTCCGTTTGCAGATTCATATATTTAACCAATATCTGTTCTTTCTGTTTTGCAGCCGCCCCGATTCAAACCCGATATGAATCAGGTTCATTATTCTGAAAATCTATATCTCCTATGATTTGCAGTCGCCCCGGTCGGAAACCAGCTGATAGCCCACCGAATTCATCCGGTGAGCCAGACAGCCGCGGCATTCTGCGGCCTCCTCCCCGGTACAGATTTTGTTATCATACAGCTCATACTGTTTCCTGTTTTTCACGGGAGACAGGTTCGGCATGACGACGTTCGCTCCGGCGAGCATTCCTTTTTCCCTGCCGAGCGGATCCATCGTCCCGAGCGCCGTGGTCGCCGGGAGCAGAACATGCGGCAGCATAATCCGGATGACCGAGAGCAAAAACAGTGTGAGTTTTACACTGCCGGCCGGATGATCGGCAAACTGCGTGTCGTGATGCGGGATGAAAGGCCCGATCCCGACCATTTCCGGCCGAAACTCCTGTAAAAAGACCAGATCCTCCGCCAGATGCGCTGTCGTCTGATACGGGCTGCCGACCATAAAACCGGCACCTACCTGATAGCCGAGACTGCGCAGGTTTTGCAGACACTGCATCCGATTCTCATGACTTAGCACTGCCGGATGGAGCATCTGGTAATGCTCCGGATTCGCGGTCTCATGGCGCAGCAGATACCGGTCGGCACCCGCCTCCCGCAGCAGGCGATAACTTTCATAAGATCGCTCTCCCACCGAGAGCGTGATCGCACAGTCCGGATATGCGGAGTGAATCGTGCGGACGATGTCCGCCAGCCGCTCATCCGTGTAATAACCGTCCTCCCCGCCCTGCAGGACGAAGGTACGGTATCCCAGATCATAGCCGTTCTCACAGCAGAACAGGATCTCCTCCTTCGTCAGGCGGTAACGCTCGATGTGCGGATTGCTTTTCCTGATACCGCAGTAATAACAGTCATTTTTACAGATATTTGTAAACTCGATCAGCCCGCGGACATAAACATCCGTACCGTAGATTTTCCGCCGCAGGCGCACCGCCTCGCCAGCCAGATAGTTCGCGAGGGTGCTTTTCGTATTGGTTCCGGCATTTTCCCGCTCAAACTGCTGCAGGAGACCGATATACTCTTCTCTGTTTAGTTTATGTTCATGAATAAATTTATCTGCTAAATTCATTAGTCCTGATTTCCTTTTATAAACGATTTTACGCAAAACGGCAAAATTTCCACTCCGGTTTATCCGGGTCAGATACGCTGGCTTTAGGAACTGTCGATCAATAACTTATGCATCTTGCACCGCCTCATACGCGAATCGCAGGCTCTAAAAGCCTCTCCGGTCTACACTCCGTTTCGGTCGGCGCTAAGCAAACGTCCCCCGGACGTTTAGCGCACCACTACGGCTACGTTTTTAGAACCTGTGCTTCACGCATTATTCGGCACAATCTGCACAAGTTATTTTCCGACAGTTCCTTAACAGATCGTGCCGCCCCCGACCACCATATCTCCGTCATACAGCACCACCGCCTGCCCGGCTGTGATTGCCCGCTGCGGTTCATCAAAAACGACCCGGATTATATCGGCATTCAATTGTTCCGCCGTCGCCCACTGCTCTGTATGACGGTAGCGCACCTTCGCTTTCACACGCATCGGTTTATCCAGCCGTTCCGTTGAAATCAGATTGATGTCCTTCGCTGTCAGCACTCTGGAAAAAAGCTCTTCGTTCGAGCCGAGCGTCACGGTATTGTCCGCGGGATTAACGCTCACCACATACAGCGGCTGTGAAAATGCAATGCCCAAACCTTTTCTCTGCCCGATGGTATAGCAGATAATCCCCTTATGCTGCCCCAGCACATGGCCGTCCCGGTCGATAAAATCGCCCTCCGGGTAGTGCTTCCCGGTGTAGGATTCGATAAAATCACTGTATTTGCCGTCCTGTACAAAACAGATATCCTGGCTGTCATGCTTTCCGGCATTGATAAATCCGTGTACTTCGGCCATCCGCCGCACCTCTGTTTTCCGCAGACATCCGAGCGGAAACAGTACATGCGCCAACTGTTCCTGCGTCATGGAATAGAGCACGTAGCTCTGGTCTTTTGTGTGGTCCAGTCCCTTTTTCAGAAGAAACCGCCCGGTGTTCTCATCCCGTTCGATCCTCGCGTAATGCCCGGTCACCACATAGTCACAAGACAATTCTTTCGCCCGCAAAAACAGTTTTTCAAATTTCAGATAGCGGTTGCAGTCAATACACGGATTCGGTGTCCGCCCGTTCTCGTACGCTTCAATAAATCCGTCGATCACATCCTCGCGGAAACGGTCGGCGAAGTTGAACACATAATGCGGCATACTCAGCGAAAACGCGACACTTCGCGCATCTTCCACATCATCCAGAGAACAACAGCTGTGCTCCCGCGGCAAGCCGGTATCCTCATTTGCAAAGAGCTTCATCGTCGCGCCGATGCAATCATAACCGGCCTCCTTCATCAAAAAGGCCGCAACGCTGGAATCTACGCCTCCGCTCATGGCAATCAGTGCTTTTTTATTCAAATGGTGATTCTCCTTCACTCAATTAATTCTTTCCTATTATAAATTTCTTTTTTGAGTTCGTCAACTTACGCGGAGAGAAATATTCATGTCTCATACTGGAAATCATAAATTTTGTCAAATACATACTAATCATACCGAATTAATATGATACAAAAACGTCATATTTAACAATTTATACTCAAAAAAACGGCTGTTTTTGTTTATATTTTTTCGTTCCCATCAAAATTGCATGAATATCTATTGTTTTCGCATTTGTGAGCAACGAAATTCTTCTTTATACTTTTCATATCAATAACTCAACTGTCAAAGGAAAAAATTCAGGAGGAAAAAAATGAACATTTCTAACGCAAAGGACATCAGGCTGGTGATCCAGCCCATTCACAGTGTCATGGTACATGAGTATGTTTTTGAGGGACCGTGTCGTTTTGGTATCGGTGACGAGCTGACGCTCGATTTTGACCGCATGAACGGAGCCGTTGGCTTCGACATTTTCAGAAAGAACCTGGCGGAATATTTAAACGACGACGCATTTGAGGTTTTACCTCCGCTGGAATGTGAAATTACAGAGGCTTTTGAGATCAGCAATAAAATGATGCAGGATCTGATGGTCAATGACAGCAGGGTCGACTGCTATCTTTTCTATTCTGTCGGACGCACTTATCCCATCATGATGAGACTGGCGGAGTTAAGCAAAAAACCGATCGTACTCTCCCCCAAATGCTGTGGCAACACCATGGTGCCGGCCCAGATACGCAGCCGCGGATACGAATGTCTCTCTCCCATGCGCTGGTCAGACATGGCAGATATGCTGAAGGTTTACCGTGTCCGCAAGATTTTAAAACAGTCCAGGGCACTGCTTCTCACCAGGGGATATACCAACGGCGCTTATGTCAGCGCACCGGACGGCGCCATCAGCCTGGATGATCTGACTGCCCGGTTCGGGACGGAATTCTGCTGTATGGACGTACATGAATTTTTAGATCAGACGATGCCGTGCGACTGCACGGAAAACCACACCAGGCCCGGCATTCGCGGCCTGAATCTCACGGAAGAAGATATGAATGAGATTGCCTGTCAGGCAGATTCGCTGATCGCGGGAGCATCAGAATGTACCATGAGCCGCGAGAATGTCATTCATTCTCTGAGATTTTATAAAACAACCTTAAAAATGCTGGAGCATTACGAATGTAACGCTTTCTCCGCACCCTGTCCGGAGATGTGTGCGACGCGCCGTCTGAACGAGAACAAATTTACGCCCTGTATCACCCACTCTCTTTTAAACGGCTGCGGCATTTCATCCGCCTGTGAGTACGACGTACCCGGACTGCTTACGCAGATCATCCTGTCTTCCTTTGCAAACGCCGGTGCGTATATGGGAAATACTTCTGCCGTTATTTACGAGAAAGGCACCTACACACCGACCATCAAAACGAATCCGGAAAACGGTTATCGTGATTCGATCGACGGCTTTGACGATGAGACAAAATCACATCTTGCCTTTTCCTTCCATTCATCCATGAACCTGCACATGAGAGGGTATGATGCGCCGGAAATGGAATATGCGATCCATCCGTACACCGGTTCCCGATGGGGTGCGACCTTCCGCCATGATTTTTCT
>JAJBUT010000147.1 GCA_020860185.1 Lachnospiraceae bacterium
GATTATATTATTGATAAAAACGGCGAGGTGTCCTATAATTCTGAAATAGAGGAAAAGGTAAAATCTTCTGAATCCGGCATCGGAGGCGGCAGCGGTTTTACTGCTTCTGATGATGACCGGGATGCCTATTTCGACGACGCGGCGCGATTCCTGATTGAGAAGGAAAAGGGTTCGATCGGTATGCTGCAGCGCAATTTCAGAATCGGTTTTAACCGGGCGGCCCGGATTATGGATCAGCTGGAGGAGGCCGGCATCGTCGGACCGGAGGAGGGGACGAAGCCCCGCAGAGTACTTATGACGATGGAGGAATACACCGGTACGGGAGAAGGAACAGTTCCTAAGTGAGTGGTCAGAGAATGATCAGTCATGCGTTTTTACAGATAAATACACAGGAATACAGGAATAATCCAAGGAGGACAGGGGCTATGAAAACAGATATTCAAATTGCGCAGGAGACCGTGCTGGAGCCGGTCATGAATGTGGCAGCCGGAATCGGAATCGGAGCCGACGATCTGGAATTATACGGAAAATATAAGGCGAAATTATCCGATGAGCTGATCGACCGGGTGAAAGATCGGCCGGATGGGAAACTGGTTCTGGTAACCGCGATCAATCCGACTCCCGCCGGTGAGGGCAAGACGACGACCAGCATCGGTCTTGCGCAGGCGCTCTGCAGACTCAATAAAAATGCGGTTCTTGCGCTACGGGAACCGTCGCTCGGCCCCTGCTTTGGCATCAAGGGCGGCGCGGCCGGCGGCGGATACGCCCAGGTGGTACCGATGGAGGATCTGAATCTTCATTTTACAGGGGATTTTCACGCGATTACCTCCGCGAACAACCTTTTGGCGGCAATGCTTGACAACCATATCCAGCAGGGAAACGCGCTCGGTATCGATCCGAGACAGGTTGTCTGGAAACGCTGTCTGGATATGAATGACCGGGTTCTGCGGAATGTTGTGGTCGGTCTGGGCAGCAAGGCGGACGGAATGGCCCGGGAGGATCATTTTGTGATCACGGTAGCTTCGGAGATTATGGCTGTACTCTGTCTGGCGGACGATATGGAGGACTTAAAACGTCGCCTGGGAAGAATGATTGTCGCCTATTCATTTTCCGGGGAACCGGTGACCGCCGCGGATCTGCAGGCTGTCGGGGCGATGGCAGCGCTGCTGAAGGATGCATTAAAGCCGAATCTGATCCAGACATTGGAGCATACGCCGGCGATCGTGCACGGCGGACCGTTTGCAAACATCGCGCACGGCTGCAACAGCGTGAGGGCAACAAAGACAGCGATGAAGCTGGGGGATATTACGGTCACGGAGGCAGGCTTCGGCGCGGATCTCGGAGCTGAAAAGTTCTTTGATATCAAATGCCGTATGGCTGGTTTAAAACCGGACGCGGTTGTTCTGGTAGCCACGGTGCGGGCATTGAAATACAATGGCGGCGTGCCGAAGACGGAATTATCAGAGGAAAACACGGAGGCTTTAAAAAAGGGAATTGTGAATCTGGAGAAGCATATCGAAAATCTCCAGAAATATGACGTGCCGATCGTTGTGACACTCAATTCGTTTGTGACGGATACGGATGCAGAAGTGAAGTATATCGAGGATTTCTGTAAGGCGCGCGGATGTGATTTCGCGCTGTCCGAGGTATGGGAAAAGGGAGGAGAGGGCGGCATTACCCTGGCTGAGAGGGTGCTGGATGCACTTGAGAATCAGGAAAGTCATTTTAAGGTACTGTATGAAGACGGACTGTCTTTGCGGGAAAAGATCGAAACCATTGCAAAGGAAATCTACGGCGCGGACGGAGTCACTTATTCCGGCGCGGCGGTGAAAGAACTGAAACGGATCGAGAGTCTCGGCATGGGAGCCTTTCCTGTCTGTATGGCAAAGACGCAGTATTCTCTGTCGGATGATCAGAATAAGCTCGGGAGGCCGGAGCATTTTACCGTGAATGTGCGCGAGGTATACGTCAGTGCCGGAGCCGGGTTTGTGGTTGCGGTTACCGGAGCGATCATGACGATGCCGGGACTCCCGAAACAGCCGGCAGCCAACAATATAGACGTGGATGAGAATGGCGTGATCACGGGATTGTTCTGACAGAGGACAGGAAAGAGGAGTCTATGGTTTGCGCAAAATGCGGTGCGGAACTGAAGGAGGGGAGTATATACTGTTCCCGGTGCGGGCAGGAGGTACAGATTGTCTCGGAACTGAATGTTCTGGAAGAAGAGTATCTGCGGTCTCTCATGGATGAAAAAAAGGATTCTGAAAAGGGTGATGATCCGGAACTGACGGGAGACCGGGAGACCATCCGGAAAAGAGAAGACAAAAAACGCGCGCAAAAGAAAAATAAACGCAGACGCCGGATTGCCATACTGATCATTGTCATTGCCGCGGCTGCCGCAGCTGTTTTCGGACTTGTCCGATATCAGCGCAATCATTCAGCGGAATATCTGCTGAACCGGGCGCAGACGGAATATTCTCAGAAAAATTATAAGGGAGCCATGGCGTATCTCGACCGGGTGCTGGCGCTGGATGAGAATCATCTCGATGCGCTGCTGCTGTATGCTAAGATCTGTGCAGATGAGAAGGAATATGACTCCGCAGAAGAGATGTATCTGTCTGTGATCGAACTGGATCCTGTTAATTATGAGGCGTATGAGGGCCTGATCGCACTTTATGACGATCAGGGGAAACGAGATGAGATTCTGGTTCTGATGGATGGCGTCACGGATGAGGATATTCTGGTTCTTTTTGAGAGTTACGTGGTCTCTGTTCCTTATATTTCGGTGGAGAGCGGCAGTTACAAGGAATATCTCACGGTTGAGATTACGGCAGAGGACGACGATCTGCTTATCTTTTATACACTGGACGGAAGTACGCCGACGGAGGAGGATGAGCTCTATTCCGATCCGATTGAGATCAGTGAGCAGGGCACGGTCACGCTGATTGCCGTCTGTATGGATGCGGACGGGTATTACAGTGAACCGGTATGTGCTGTCTATAAAATTTCACTGAATGCTCCGGATACGCCGACGGTAGATCCGGACGGCGGTACGTTTACCGAGCCCGCCGCTGTGACGGTGAAGGTTCCTTCGGGGGCGAACGTATACTATACATGGGATAATACGACGCCGACCGCTTCTTCCACACGGTATACGGGTCCCATCGAGATACCGGAGGGGAATCATATACTGTCATTGATTGCCATCGATGAAAACGGTATGAAGAGCAGTGTATTGAAATGCAATTATATCTACTATCCGAGTACGGATACGGATTCCGCGGAGAGTACCGATGCGGATGAAACGGACACAGACAGCACGGATACAGATGGAACGGATGCCGGAAGCACAGATGCGGACGGCACGGACTGAGACAGTGCTGCGGGAGCAGCGCATGTGTGTTTATGAAAAGAAAGGGAACGATTTCTATGAAGTTTACCAAGATGCACGGGTGCGGAAATGATTATGTCTATGTGAATTGCTTTGAAGAGACGGTTCAGAACCCGGCCGCGGTGTCCGTGTATGTCAGCGACCGCCATTTCGGGATCGGCGCAGACGGCATGATTCTGATCTGTCCGTCGGAGACGGCTGATTTCCGGATGGCTATGTATAACGCCGACGGTTCCGAGGGAAATATGTGCGGCAACGGGATCCGCTGTGTGGCAAAATATGTGTATGATCACGGCATGACGGATCAGACGCAGATTTCCATTGAGACAAAGTCGGGGATCAAGTATCTGGATCTGACGATCGAGGAAGGAAAAGTATCGCTGGTGAAGGTGAATATGGGTGCGCCTGAGTTAAAGCCGGAATGTATTCCGGTTTTGTCGGACGGCGACCGGATCGTAAGTGAGCCGATTACGGTTCTGGGCGGGGCATACCTCATGACCTGTGTGTCCATGGGCAACCCGCATGCGGTTGTGTTTGTGGATGATACGGAGACATTTCCCGTGGAAAAACTGGGACCGTACTTTGAGAATCATGAGCGTTTTCCGGATCGGATCAATACCGAGTTTGTGCAGATCATCAGCCGGTCCGAGGCAAATATGCGGGTCTGGGAGCGGGGATCCGGTGAGACGTGGGCCTGCGGTACCGGCACCTGCGCATCTGTCGTGGCGGGTGTACTGAACGGATACACGGACGACCATGTGCTGGTACACCTGCTGGGCGGGGATCTGCAGATTTTTTATGACAGAGAGGCGGATACTGTCTGGATGACGGGGCCGGCGACGACGGTCTTTGAAGGGGAGATCGACGTGAGCGGTCTGTGATGCGTCACCGGTTCGGATACGCTGCTGATATGAAATAGTGCATCGCCAGCTGCGTGGATTTTGTGTTCAGGGAGACCCCGGTATCATCTGTATCAGAAATACAACAGCTGCGCGACAGGCTGAAAACGGAAGTGAGATATGGGAATGAAATTAGCAGATTTGATTAAAAAAACAGATTATATCTGTGTACAGGGAGATACGGATCGGGAGATTACCACTCTGGTCTATGATTCCCGAAAAATAGAGAAGGGTTCGGTGTTCGTCTGTATTTCCGGTTCGGTCAGCGACGGACATGTATACGCGGCGCAGGCGGCGGAGAAGGGCGCAGCGGCCGTGATCGTCGAGAAGGATGTGGAGGTGCCGCCCTCCCTTGCCGTGATTAAAACAGCGGATACCCGTATAGCCCTGGCAGAGGCTTCGGCCGCTTATTTCGGATATCCGGCCAGGGAGCTGACGACGATCGGCATTACGGGGACCAAGGGCAAGACAACGGCCACCTATATGGTGCGCTCGATTCTGGAGCATTCCGGCTACCGAACCGGACTGATCGGCACGATTGAGACAATCATCGGGGATGAGCGGATCCCCGCTGTCAATACAACGCCGGAGTCCTATGTGATTCAGGAATCCTTTCGGAGGATGGTCGACGCCGGATGTAAGTGCGTAGTGATGGAGGTTTCCTCCCAGGGGCTGATGCTCCACCGGGTCGGAGGCTTTATCTTTGATTACGGTATCTTTACCAATCTGGAGCCGGATCATATCGGACCGAACGAGCATAAGGATCTGGAAGACTATATTCACTGTAAAAGTCTTCTGTTTCAGCAGTGCCGCCAGGGTATTTTTAACGCGGATGACGCTCATCTGGAAAAGATTATGGAGGGACATACCTGCGGGGTGGAGACCTACGGTTTTTCGGATGGCGCCGATCTGCGGGCGAGCGATGCGCGCCTGTTTGACAGGGGCGGCAGCCTCGGTGTTGCTTACCATATGAGCGGGAAGCTGGATATGGATGTGGAGATCGATATTCCCGGCAAATTCAGCGTATATAATTCCATGACGGCGATCTCCATCTGCCGTCACTTCGGAGTGGAGAAGGAGACGATCCTGGCTTCTCTGTCGCAGATTCACGTGAAGGGCAGGGTAGAGATCCTGCCTGTATCTTCAAAGTTCACCCTGATGATCGACTATGCGCACAATGCCATGAGTCTGGAAAGCCTGCTGACGACGCTGCGGGAATACCATCCGAAGCGCTTAGTCAGCCTGTTCGGCTGCGGCGGCAACCGCGCGCGGGACAGAAGATTCTCGATGGGAGAGGTTTCCTCCCGGCTGGCGGATCTGACGATCGTTACCTCGGATAACCCCAGAAACGAGAAGCCGGAGGAAATAGTGGAGGATATCATTACCGGCGTGAAAAGGGCGGACGGGAAATATATGGCGATCGTGGATCGCGCGGAGGCTATCCGCTACGCGATCGAGCATGCTGAGGAGGGGGATATCATTGTACTGGCCGGGAAGGGTCATGAGGATTATCAGGAGATCTGCGGCAAAAAATATCATATGGATGAACGGGAACTGGTGGCGGATGTGGTAAAGGACGGAAACTTTATCCGTTAGGCGCTTACAAACAATTTTTGCGCCAGATGGCAAAATTTCTGTTCCGGTTTATCCGGGTCAGGAACTGTCGGGAAAACGGATAAGTATAAAGTCGGGTTATTTCGAATACGCTGTACTGGATTTTTCTGATGCTGTATGGTATGATACTGGGGAACGGGCATCCATCGAATGTCCGCATTCCCATTTACGATTTTGAGAACCGCGAACAGGGGGGCAGGTTCAGAAAGGAAATCATATATGAAACGCGTATTATTAAAACTCAGCGGAGAAGCCCTGGCCGGAGAGAAAAAGACCGGATTTGACGAGGGCACGGTGACCGCGGTGGCTCTTCAGGTGAAACAGCTGGTCGATCAGGGCATTGAGGTCGGCATTGTCATCGGCGGCGGCAATTTCTGGCGGGGGCGCACCAGCGAAACCATTGACCGGACCAAGGCGGATCAGATCGGCATGCTGGCGACGGTGATGAACTGCATTTATGTTTCGGAGATCTTCCGGTTCGTCGGCATGAGGACGAATGTGCTCACACCCTTTGAGTGCGGTTCCTTTACAAAATTGTTTTCCAAGGACAGGGCGAATAAGTATTTCGCGAGAGGAATGGTTGTGTTTTTTGCAGGAGGCACCGGGCACCCGTATTTCTCCACAGATACGGCGACCGTGCTTCGCGCGGTGGAGATTGAGGCGGATGTGATCCTTCTCGCCAAGGCGGTGGACGGCGTGTACGATTCCGACCCGAAGAAGAATACGGACGCTGTGCGTTATGATGAGGTTTCCATTCAGGAGGTGATCGACCGGCAGCTGGCCGTTGTAGATCTGACGGCTTCCATTCTCTGTATGGAGAATCATATGCCGATGTATGTCTTCGGATTGAATGGGGAGGACAGCATTGTGAAAGCGGTTTCCGGCGATTTCTGCGGGACGAGAGTGACGGTCTGACGGCGGCTGCGATCAATGAAAGCAACAATTCATGTCATTTATAAAATACATAATAACCGGAGGTTTACAGCATGAACGAGAAAATCAAACCCTATGATGATAAGATGCAGAAATCCTATCAGAACCTGTTGACGGAGTTCGGATCCATCCGCGCCGGACGGGCGAATCCCCATGTACTGGATCAGCTTCGCGTGGATTACTATGGCTCTCCGATGCCGATTCAGCAGGTGGCGAATGTCTCCGTACCGGAGCCGCGCATGATTCTCATCCAGCCGTGGGAGGCATCCATGGTCAAGGCGATTGAGAAAGCGATTCTGGTATCCGATCTGGGACTGAATCCGACGAACGACGGAAAGTCTATCCGTCTGGTATTCCCGGAGCTGACGGAGGAGAGGCGTAAGTCTTTGTCAAAGGATGTAAAAAAGAAGGGAGAGGCGGCCAAGGTGGCTGTCCGCAACATCCGCCGCGACGGGAACGACGCCATGAAAAAGATCGGAAAGGCGGAGGGGATCTCCGAGGACGGTATCAAGGATCTGCAGACCGAGATCCAGAAGCTGACGGACAAATACATCGAGACGATCGATAAAGCGGTGGAAGAGAAGACAAAGGAGATTATGACGGTTTGATTCGCTCACAGACAGTCAGTTACATGTACAGGGGCGCGCACGTAGTTTTGCGGCTTTGCTGTATGCGCTTCGCGTGGTGAGCATGAGACATACTGACTCCTGTTCAATCCGGGGACATGGTTGGCACAGCAATACATAGGATGATTCGCTGTTCTGTACTGTGTCCCTGTCTCTTTTAAGTTTGAAATTTTTCCGAAACCGGCAGTTATTATGCGGAAGAAGGAGATCTGAATCACGAGGAGGGAAGAGAGATGGAATTATCAAAGCTGAAGATTCCGACCCATGTCTCCGTTATCATGGATGGAAACGGACGATGGGCGAAGAAAAAGGGAAAGCCGCGTACCTTCGGGCATAAAAGAGGCGCCGAGGTCGTGATGGACATCTGCCGGGACGCGGATGACCTGGGTATCAAATATATGACCATCTATGCCTTTTCCACGGAGAACTGGAGCCGGCCGGATCTGGAAGTAAAGACTCTGATGCTTCTGTTTGGCAAATACCTGAAGATCTGTTACGATGAGGCTATGAAAAACAACATGCGGGTGCGCATCATCGGCGATACATCTGTACTCGCGCCTGATCTGCAGGAAAAGATACGCGTCCTGGAGGAGGACACCCGGACGTTCACCGGATTCAATCTGCAGATTGCGATCAATTATGGGAGCCGGGATGAAATGCTCCGGGCGATGAAACGGATGATGAAGGATTATAAGGATGGAAAGATTTCTGAGGACGACATCGATGAGACGCGCTTCGGCAGCTATCTGGATACGGCGGACATCCCGGATCCGGATCTGATGATCCGCACAAGCGGGGAGCTGCGGCTGTCTAATTACCTGATGTGGCAGCATGCCTACAGTGAGTTCTATTTTACGGATACACCCTGGCCGGATTTTAACAAAGCGGAGCTGGTGAAGGCCATCGAGGCTTACACGGCGAGAGACCGGAGATATGGGAAAGTGGAGGAAGCATAAATTACTGTTTGCGACCGGTTTTTGCGTACAAATATGATAATCTGCGTGTGGATTCTGATATGCGGTGATTATAAGTTACATGGAGGAAAACATGTTTAAAACTAGATTACTAAGCGGCGCGGTTCTGATCGTGCTCGCGCTGATTTTTATTATAAACGGAGGATATTTGCTTCTGACTGTGCTGGGGATCATCTCCATCATCGGTATGTACGAACTGTATAAAGTTTTCAAAGTGGAGAGAACCATCGGGATTGCCGGTTACATTGCGGCGGCAGTTTATTTTCTGAATCTCGCTTTTTCGTTTCTGCCGGATATCATGGCGCTGATTATGGTGTTCCTGATTGTCTGCATGTGCATGTTCGTGTTCGGTTATCCGAGGTTCCACGCGACACAGGTGATCGGCGTGTTTTTCGGTTTTTTCTATGTCGCCGTCATGCTGTCGTGCATTTACCTGACGCGTTCGCTGGCCGACGGTGCTTATCTGGTGTGGCTGATTTTCCTGTGCTCATGGGGGTGCGACACATCCGCTTACTGTTTCGGCATGCTCTTCGGAAAGCACAAGATGTCGCCGAAGCTCAGTCCGAAAAAGTCCGTGGAGGGAGCGGTCGGCGGCGTGGCCGGAGCGTTTGTCCTGACTCTGGTCTACGGATTTATCTTTAAAAACGGTATGGATGCGGATATTTCTTATATAC
>JAJBUT010000110.1 GCA_020860185.1 Lachnospiraceae bacterium
CTGGCTCTTTTCCTTCTCCTTACTTTTTCTGAAGTTGTCAAACTCAGCCATCTGACGCCGCACCCGGTCGTTCAGCTCCTCGATTTTCTCGTCTTTTTTATCTTTTTTCTCTTTCTTACGGAAAAAACTGCTTTTTTCTGATTTAGAGTCCTTTGCTTCGGCATCGGATCCTTCCCCGGACGTTTCCTCCGTCTGCGTCTGTGCATCGGAGTCCTCTTCCTTCGGATCACAGTCATTTTTCTCCCCGGTTCCGTCACCGGAACCTTCTTCTGCAAAACCCTCTTCTCCGTCACACTCGGACTGAACGCCGCTGTTTACATTTTCTGCTGAAGCATTCGTCTCCGCAGACTCTGCGGTCTCCTTCGAATCATTCTCTGCCTCACAGCTGAATTCTTTTTTCTCTTCCATAAAAAATCCTGCCTTTCCGTCACGGGCGACTGTCCCTGACTGTTGTACGACAACTGTTCACTGTCTGTCATCCCTCACAGTTGTATTACTATCTTTCCACAGCTATGTCTTTTCTTCTTTTTTATTAAAAATCTCATCGAGCTGAACCTTCAGCGTCTTGAGATTATCAACGACCATCCGGTAGTCCATCCGCTTCGGCCCGACAATGCCAACCGTGCCGTGGATGCCCTCGCCCAGCTCATAGGTGGCGGTGACAACACTGCAATCCTTCATGCGCTGAATCGGGGACTCATTCCCGATGTAAACCTGTATGCCGGTGCCCGGCCCTCCGTCTCCGCCGGAGAACAGATCGCGCAGCTCCTGTTTTTCCTCAAAGGCACTGATCAGATCCCTTGCGCTCTCAGAATCGGATAGCTCCGGATATCTGAAAATATTCGTCGCCCCGCTGGTATATATCTCCAGCTCCTCATCCTCCTGCACTGCCTCCGCAACCGCATCGAGCACACTGCCGACCACCTCACTGTGAATCCCCGCCTGCTCCTTTAAGCGGGCGATCGTCACAAGATTGATCTCCTCCAGCGTCAGACCGTTCAGGCTGCCGTTCAGCAGGATATTCAGCTTCAGCATGGTCTCCTGGTCTAATTCCTCTGAAACACGGATGATCTTGTTCTTGACGATGTTTCCGTCCAGCATAATGGTGGCGAGCACCTGATCCTGTTCCACGGTGGAAAGCTGGATAAACTTGACCTTCCCGTGGTGTGTCTGCGGCGCGGATACAACGGTGGCATAATTCGTGTTCGCCGCGAGGAGCTTTGCGATGGTTTTTAAAACCTGTTCCATCTTCTCCGTCTTCTCGATGACAAATTCCTTCATCTCGGAGACCTCATGCTCCTTCTCCAGCATCAGCTGGTCCACATAGAAGCGATAGCCCTTATCCGAAGGAATCCTTCCCGCGGAGGTGTGGGGCTGAACAATGTATCCCATCTCCTCCAGATCGGACATCTCATTCCGGATCGTCGCTGAACTCAGATGCAGATCCGATTCCTTGGAAATCGTGCGGGAGCCGACCGGTTCGCCGGTTTTCATATAAGTGCGAATAATCACATTTAAAATTTTCACCTGACGTTCACTCAGCTCGTTCATGTCTCCTGCTCCATACCTGTACACTGTCATACATATCTTTTGAATTGTTAGCACTCGATTGTCTGGAGTGCTAATACGTTCTTACCATAATGTAGCACCATCGTTTTTCTTTGTCAACAAAAACTTTGCGTTTTTTTCTTTTTTATTTTTGTGCATTTTGTATAGCAAAAAAACCCCTGTCGGAGAAACCTCTCCGGCAGGGGCACACTTCTATTCCGGCAGAGCATCCATTCTGGCCTGAATATACTGAATCAGCAGGTCGGATGTCCCCTCCACACCGAGCGGGGTACTGTTGATGACCAGATCGTAATATCTGGAATCCCCCCACTTGTGATTGGAATTACGGTTATGGTAATTCCTCCTCTTGCGGTCAATCTTCACCTGTTCGGCTTTTGCCTCTTCCTCGCCGACCGAGAGATAACGCATGATATTCTGAATCTTAAACTCATCCTCTCCGGTCACAAAAATGGAGATCAGACCCGGATAATCAGACAGTACGGTCTCCGCGCAGCGTCCCACGATCACAAAGGATTCGCCCGAACCGGCCTTTTCCCGTATCCAGTCGAACTGGCGCTCGATCAGGATCTCCTCCATGGAGTTCGTATATTTCCCGACGGAACGTGACAGAAGGCGGTTGCGCGCTTTCTCATCATATTTTTTCAGCTCTGATTCTTCCATATCCATCTGCCTGGCAATATCACGGATCAGATCGCGGTTGTAGATGGGAAGATCCAGTTTTCCCGCAATAATCGTTGCAATATCGCGTCCGCCGCTGCCATATTCTCTGCTGATGGAAATGATACACTGTTTTTTCATAAATATAAGCCCCCTTAACAATACCGTACAAAAATGATCAGCATGGAGACGGCGACCACAATCACCGTCGCCGGTGCGGACGCTTTACAATAACGTCCCCAGGTAATCAGATGTCCGTTCTGTGCCGCCACGGATGTGCCGACGACATTTGCAGAGGCTCCGATCGGTGTCGCGCTTCCGCCGATATCCGTTCCCATGGCAAGTGTATAAGCCAGCGTGTCAAGCGGGACTCCCTGTGTCGCCGCAAGGCTCTGAATCACGGGAACCATCGTAGCCGCAAACGGAATATTGTCCACAAAGGCGCTGGCAATCGCCGACACCCAGATCACAATGGCCACCATCAGAATCAGATTTCCCTGGCTGATCCTGCCGATCAGATTTGCGATAGCCACAAGGATCTCCGTCTCCTCCAGACCGCCGACCACGATAAACAGTCCGACAAAAAACAGCAGCGTCTTGTAATCCACTTTTTTCAGAAGCTCCAGAAAATGACTGCCGGACGTGATCAGTGTCACGATCGCGATCACGGCTCCGATAAACGCCACCGACAGACCGGTCTGCGCATGGGTGATCAGAAGGACCACCGCCGCCAGAAATATCACGGTGCTGACCGCAAACATCCGTTTATTTTCAATGGTATCCTTCGGTTCCGGTACGGCGGACAGATCAATGGTCTGCGTCTCAGCCGTCTGAAACTCTCTGCGAAACACAAAATAGAAATAAATCACGATGATAACCAGACTGATCAGCGCTATAAGTCCGGTATTTGTCACAAAATCCGTAAATGTATACCCCAGCGATGTGCCGATAATAATATTCGGCGGATCCCCGCACATGGTCGCGGATCCTCCCAGATTCGCGCAGAAAATCTCCGACAGAATCATCGGAACAGGATTAAACTTCAACAGTTTCGACAGTTCGATCGTGACCGCAGCCAGAAACAGAATTACAGTGATGCTGTCGATGAACATGGCAAGAACGGCCGACATGACCATAAATGCAAGAAACAGCCGGATCGGCTTGTAGTTGACAACCTTGGCGAGGAGCATACAGAGCCAGCGGAAAAATCCCGCTCTCGCCATACCCTCCACCATGACCATCATCCCCGCGATGAAGATGATTGTTTCCCAGTTGATGCCCGAGGTCGCCTCATCGGCGTCTCCGGCACTGTACCAGAAATCAACGGTAAAAATCTGACTCACGTTGATTGTGTCCCAGACGGCGGCGCCGCTTCTCATGATCACGCCAAACACGAGAACCAGCGTAGCCAGTCCGCAGATCAGCGTAACATAGTGCCTTTCGATCTTATCGATCACGATCATCAGAAACATAATCACAAATATGATGATCGCTGCGATTTGTGCTGCTAACATTTTGTTTCCTCCTGAATAAATACACCCTTCATAAAAGTTTCGCACTCTTGCAGTCTCCGTCATGTAAGAATATCTGAACGCGAAAATTTCCGTGTCCGAAAATACACCTTCACAACAGAAACTGCGCAAATACCATATTGCTTACGTCCACGCCTCTTTCTGTCAAAAAAATCCGCTCCTCAGATATATTCAGAAGTCCTTCATTTTTCAGCCCCTTTAAAACGTCTCCGTATACATCCTCCGGCGTCACACCGAACCGTTCCCGGAAATCCCGCCGCGCGATCCCCCGCGTCATGCGAAGTCCGAGAAACATAAACTCCTCCATCTCCTCCTTTCTGCCGCGCCGTTCCTCTTCACGGCGGGCGAATGATCCGGCCGTACCGGAACTCACATCCCTGCACGGCTTCATATAGTCCTCAAGAATCTCTGTATTCTTAAAACGCATATCCCCGATCAGAGAAGACGCGCCGAGTCCTAATCCCAGATACTCTTTTCCGGTCCAGTAACCGATATTGTGCCGACACTCATACCCCGGCAGTGCGTAATTGGATATCTCATATCGCTGATATCCCTGTTCCCGTAAAAAGGCGCCCGTCAGATCATACATCCGGCGTTCTTCCTCCTCCGACGGAAGCATTTTCGGTACGTCCCCTCTCTCCCGCGCCAGCTCGTCCTCCCGAAACCGTGCGAAAAAAGGCGTGCCCTCTTCCAGGATCAGACTGTAGGCCGATATATGCTCCGGGCGCAGTTCTGCCGTCCGCTGCAGCGTCCTCTCCCAGCTTTTTACACTCTGCCCGGGCAGGGCCGACATGATATCTACATTGATATTTAAAAATCCCCCCTCCCGCGCGCACGCGAAGCTCTGCAGGAAATCCTCAAAGGTATGAATCCTTCCCAGAGCTCTCAGCTCCTCCTCATCTGCGGACTGTAAACCGAGACTGATGCGATTGACACCGCAGCGCCGCAGAACGGCTGCCTTTTCACCCGTCAGTGTCCCCGGATTGCACTCAACGGAAATTTCCGCATCCTCCGCCACGTGAAAATAACGCTGCAGCGCATCCATCAGCCTATCAATCTGTACCGGTTCTAAAACAGTTGGTGTCCCGCCGCCGATATAAATACTGCTCACCCGGCAATTCCGGAAATCCGGTGCAGATATCCGAATCTCATCCGTCAGGCGCTGTATATACTGATTTCGCACCGGAACATCTGCCGGCGCGGATAAAAAATCACAGTACAGGCACTTCTTTATACAAAACGGAATATGTACATATAATTCCAGCTCTCGCATGACACATCTCCATATCCGTCTTTCTGCAGCATCTTTGTCTCTCAATTCATAACTGTTCAGCACCTTCACAGTTACCTTAATCATCGTCCGGCTTCAGCACATCACAGAGATTGACAGGGAACCTGCGGTACTTTTTTCACAGTTAACTTAATCATCGTCCAGCTTCAGCACACTCATAAACGCCTTCTGCGGAATCTCGACACTGCCGACCTGACGCATGCGTTTCTTGCCTTCCTTCTGCTTTTCCAGCAGCTTTCTCTTGCGGGTAATATCGCCGCCGTAGCACTTCGCCAGCACATCCTTGCGCATGGCCTTCACCGTCTCTCTGGCAATGATCTTGCCGCCGACTGCCGCCTGGATCGGTATCTCAAACAGATGCCGCGGAATCTCCGCCTTCAGCTTCTCGCACATCTTCCGCCCGCGCTCATAGGCATTCCCGGCGAAAACGATAAAGGAAAGGGCATCCACCTCCTCATGATTGATAAGAATATCCAGCTTCACCATATCCGAGCGGCGATAGTCCTTCAGCTCGTAGTCAAAAGACGCATATCCTCTCGATCGTGATTTCAATGCGTCAAAAAAATCATATATAATCTCATTCAGCGGAAGCTCATAGCGAAGCAGCGCCCGCTTCTCTTCCATATATTCCATACTGATATAAATGCCGCGGCGTTCCTGGCAGAGATCCATGATCGCGCCGATGTACTCGCTGGTCACCATGATCTCAGCTTCCACCATGGGTTCCTCCATGTAATCGATCTGCGTCGGCTCCGGAAGGTTGGAGGGATTCGTCAGCTCGATCATCGTGCCGTCCGTCTTATAGACATGATAAACCACGCTCGGTGCCGTCGTCACCAGATCCAGATTGTACTCCCTCTCCAGGCGCTCCTGAATGATCTCCAGATGAAGCAGTCCCAGAAAACCGCAACGAAATCCGAATCCGAGCGCCATCGACGTCTCAGGCTCAAAGAACAGAGACGCGTCGTTTAACTGCAGCTTCTCCAGCGCGTCCCGCAGATCCGGGTATTTCGCGCCGTCCGCCGGGTAAAGACCGCAATATACCATGGGATTTACCTTTTTATAACCGGGAAGCGGCTCCGCGCAGGGAACCTGTCGGTTCGTGATCGTGTCGCCCACGCGGGTATCCCTGACATTCTTAATGCTCGCCGTAATATAGCCCACCATACCGGCAGAGAGCTCCTCGCAGGGAATAAACTGTCCCGCACCGAAATAACCGACCTCCACGACGTCAGCCGTCGCTCCCGTCGCCATCATCCGGATCGGCGTGCCTGTCCGCACGCGTCCGTCCCGAATGCGGCAGAAAACAATCACGCCTTTATAAGAGTCATAGACAGAATCAAAAATCAGTGCAGCGAGCGGCGCATCCGGATCTCCGTCGGGAGCCGGTATCTTCTCCACGATCTGCTCCAGCACCTCCTCCACATTCAGTCCTGTCTTCGCGGAAATACGCGGCGCGTCCTGCGCCTCGATACCGATCACATCCTCAATCTCATTTACCACCCGGTCCGGATCCGCGCTCGGCAGGTCGATCTTATTGATCACCGGCATGACATCCAGATCATGATCCAGCGCCAGATAAACATTCGCGAGCGTCTGCGCCTCAATCCCCTGCGCGGCATCCACCACGAGAATCGCGCCGTCGCAGGCGGCCAGGCTTCTGGAAACCTCATAATTAAAATCCACATGACCGGGCGTATCGATCAGATTAAAAATATACTCCTCACCATTTTTTGCCCGGTAGATGATACGGACAGTCTGAGCCTTGATCGTAATACCGCGCTCACGCTCCAGTTCCATATTGTCAAGCACCTGCGCCTGCATCTCACGGCTGGTCAGAAGGCCGGTCATCTCGATAATCCGATCCGCCAGCGTAGATTTGCCGTGGTCAATATGTGCAATGATACAAAAATTTCGAATTCTGTTCTGGTCAGTCAAGCTGAAATCCTCCTGAATAACAATAGTATCAGTATATCTTTTTTTCGGCGAAAAAACAACCGTATTATTACAATTACCTGCCAAAAAATCATCCATGGATTTCAGTCACCGATCAAAAATCACCAGATTATCTCAGGTACCGCTCAGAACCTGATCCAGAATCGCTGCCAGCGGTTCCATCGCATTCACCGCTTCCTCCAGCGTGTTTGTCTGTGCGCCCACCTCGATCAGAAGAGATTTCGGCATCAGATGCATGTTGTACCGATAGCCCTTCAGATATATTTTTCGTGTAAAATCCGGATACATTTCCGTCGCCGCCAGCTGCATCTGCAGGGAAAACGCGAGATTGTCCGTGATATACGGATTAGCCAGATACGATATATCGCCCATAGACGTCGTCCGGCTCAGCCCATTGAAAAACATAATCTGCGCCATCTGAACGCCGTTTTGCTCCGTCACCAGGCGCGTGCTGTCCGCGACGCCGTCCCTGTGCAGATCGATCACGACTTCTATAGAAGGATTGTCAGCCAGAATCTGCTCGACATACGGTTCCGCGACACTGTACGCACGATCCCTGTCGCGGTCATAAACACCGGTGTCATGCAGCACCTGATAGCCATATGTATCTTCCAGAATTTCCGCCAGACGCGCTCCCACTCCGACCACCGTTGTGGAATAATCCCCCGACACGGAATCGCTGTATCCCTCAGAAGCATGGGTATGATAGATCAGGATCTGCGGTTCACCATCTGCCTTTTTTTCAATAGAACAATCGATGTTCAGCAGCTCCTGTGCATTCAGCCGGGAGCTGTCGATGGTAGTCGTGCTGTCAACCGTATAAAAATTCTGTATCAGATAGTCAAAATCATTCAGTTTTTCCAGTGAAACCGATAAGGCCGAAGCGGCGGCTGTCTCCTCCGATTCATTTTCCTCTGTACTGTCCCCATCGTCCGCCTCCGGTTCCGCGGCTGCCTCCTCCGATACATTCCGTGCAAGAATATTCTCATAGACGAGACTGCTCTCCGTCCGTGTTTCATACACTGTCCCGATGTTCTCGTCCTCATAATACTGAATCGAACCGCTCTGCGACAGATTGGGAGATATCTGCCGCAGAATCAGACAGTACAGATCATAGCTCAACCGGTTCACCGCAGCCTGATTTCTGATCGCCAGGACAGAATAAAAACAGAAAAAAACCGTCATCCCCGCACTCAGCAGGATGACTGTCCGTTTTCTCCTTTTTTCTTTTCGCAGCCTTTTTTTGTCACTCTCAGCATAATTATGACGCCCCATACCAAATATATGAGCCTGGCCGCTTTTTATGCAAAATATTTCCACCTGTGCGGTTGCAATCCGACAGGTGGAAATATTTCTATTCCGGTTCATCCGGGTTAGGCGCCTGCGAATGATTTTTTGCGCAAAATGGCAAAATTTCATTTACGGTTTATCCGGGGGTTAGACGTCTCAATCTCCGCAGAACGCACGATTGATTCCCTCAGAAACCGTATAACTCAGCTGGCGAATCTGAGCGTCGATATCCTTTGTCGTCACAAACATCTGATTCAGTTGCGGAGACAGCAGATGTGACAGGCAATCCCGTTCAGACAGCTCGCTCATACATTCTGACATAAAATCCTGTATGATCGTAGAAGCTTCCACGACCGTTGGGATGCCGACGGCGATCACGGGAATTCCGAGCGTCTGTTCCGTGATGCTGTGCCTGTGATTCCCGACTCCTGATCCCGGACTGATCCCTGTATCCGAGATCTGAATCGTCCTGCAGAGACGTTTCAGGCTTCTGGCCGCAAGCGCGTCGATCACGATCAGATACTCCGGTTTTACCTGACGGACGACTCCAGCCAGAATCTCCCTCGTCTCCATCCCGGTCTGCGCCATCACGCCGGGAACAATCGCCGAGAGAGACTGTACACCGGTATTTCCGTAAGCGAGAGATCCATATTCGTTCAGAATGTGTCTGGTAATACAGAGCTGGTCTGCCACCCGCGGGCCGAGCGCATCCGGCGTCACACTGCGGTTTCCGAGTCCCGCCACAAGGATCGCCCGGCCGTTTTTTCCCTCCGGGATCAGACGGCCAAGAAGCGCCGCCCGCTTTTCAGG
>JAJBUT010000004.1 GCA_020860185.1 Lachnospiraceae bacterium
TGCATGTCCTTTCTCTTCTGAGCTTGATTCTCGCAGTTATGCGTAAAGTTCTAGGTGTACTGGTAGCAGTTCGGCTAGTTCTGGCTGCAGTTCAAGTTCTACCGGCAGCAGTTCCGGCAGTTCAGGCAGCAGTTCGAGCTCTATCGACAGCAGCTCCGGCAGTTCTGACAGCAGTTCGAGTTCTTCAGACAGCAGTTCAGGCACTTCGGACAGCAGCAGTTCAGACAGTTCTTCAGGGAGCCAGAGTACGGAAGGATGTCTGGATGATGTAATCATTAACCAGTAATGAGATGGCGCCTGCGGGTTCAAAACACAAAAATGTTAAGGAACAGATTCTGATATGAGACAGGAGTTTGAGGTTTCGGAAGAATATTCCGGAGAACGTCTGGATAAATTTCTTGCGCAGATTTATACGGGACAGTCACGATCGTTCTTCCAGCGTCTGATCAAATCCGGACAGGTAACCGTGCAGGAACAGGTCGTCACTAAAAACGGTACGGTGGTGGGAATGGGCGATATGGTTCATGTTCAGATACCGGAAGCACAGTCTGTCGCCATTCAGCCCGAGCCGATTCCGCTGGATATTCTGTACGAAGATTCCGATCTGATGGTCGTAAATAAACCGAAGGGCATGGTCGTACATCCATCCGCGGGTCATTACAGCGGGACTCTGGTCAATGCTGTTATGTATCACTGTGCAGACAGTCTTTCCGGTATTAACGGAGAGATACGTCCCGGCATTGTACACCGGATCGATAAAGACACCACCGGATCTCTGATTGTCTGCAAAAATGATGCCGCCCATATAGATATCGCCGGACAGATTCGAGATCATTCCGTGACAAGGGTTTACCGTGGGATTGTCTGCGGTGTTTTAAAGAATGACGAAGGAACCGTGACCGGGGCGATCGGCCGGCACCCGTCACAGCGCAAAAAGATGGCGGTAAATCCCAAAAACGGAAAACCTGCAACGACACATTACCGGGTTCTGGAGCGCTTTCAAAAATATACCAGTGTACAGTTTCAGCTGGAAACCGGACGCACACACCAGATACGCGTTCATATGTCGCACATCGGACATCCCCTGCTCGGAGACGAACTCTATGGAGGCACTTCTAAGAATTATCATATAAACGGCCTGTGCGGACAGACCCTGCATGCCATGACAATCGGTTTTGTACATCCGTCCACCGGAGTTTATATGGAGTTTTCAGCTCCGCTTCCCGCATACTTTGAGGAATTGCTGCTGCGGTTCCGCCGGTAAGGAACTGTTCAAAAATAACTTGCATAAATTATTGATCGACAGTTCCTAACCTTCATACAACTTAGTAAACGGAAATGAATGATTATGATGTGGAAATATATTAAGCGCTATCTTCCGATTATGATTCTTGCCGCTCTGCTGATGGTGGGAGAGGTATTGATTGATCTCATCCAGCCGAACCTCATGAGCCGGATTGTGGACGAGGGCGTGTTGGGTCTCCATAACGACAATGTCAGCGATCTGAACCTCATCGTGCGGCTCGGGTTCCGTATGATCGCACTGGTACTGCTTGGTTGTCTCTGCGGTTCCCTGAACAATGTCTTTTGCCAGATTGCCTGCCAGAATACAGGAAATCTGATTCGTAAGGATTGCTTTCACAACATTATGATGTTTTCCTTTCCCCAGACAGAACGCTTCGGAACCGGTTCACTGGTGACAAGGATGACAAACGATATCACACAGATTCAGAATCTTTTATCCACATTCATTCGCGGTCTGATCCGAACTGCCATGTTCCTGTGCGGGAGCATCTTTTTTATGTTTCGCATCAATGTACAGTTCGGTCTGATCGTACTCTGCGCCACTCCGTTTATCATCGCCTGTATGGCCATCTGTCTGATCCGGGCGAACCCTCTGTTTTCCAGACTGCAGGAACAGCTGGACAGCGTCAATTCCATCATGCAGGAGGATGTATCCGGGATCCGGATCATCAAAGCCTGTGTAAAAGAAGGCTACGAACGGCTTCGTTTCGGTAAAGCCAATGAAGAGCTCGTGCGCACACAGCTCCATGTTCTGATTATCTTTGCATTTATGAATCCCGTAGTCAATGCTGTGCTCTACATTGTGATTGCCATCCTGCTTCTGGCTGGTTCTTATCAGGTGGATGCCGGTATGGTGACACCGGGAAATATTATGGCCGGCATTACCTATGCGACACAGTTGCTCAACGGCATGATGATGCTGATCATGCTGTTTCAGAATTTCTCCAGAGGAATTGTCTCCTGGAGGCGTGTGAAGGAGATTCTCCAAAGTGAACCGGAGATCAGGGACGGGGAATCAGAATCTGCGGAAGCTGCGGGAAGAAAAGGTTCCGCCGCAGATACGCAGGGTGATTCCGGCTGTTCAAATGAGGATAATCCATGGATCGAATTCCGCAATGTATCATTCCGATACCCGGAGAGCGGAAAGATGATATTAGAACACATGAATCTGTCCGTCCGCCGCGGCGAAACCCTCGCCATCATGGGTGCGACCGGGTGCGGCAAAACGACGCTGATCAGCCTGGTTCCCCGGTTTTACGATGTGACGGAAGGAACTGTTCTGGTGAAAGGCATAGATGTCCGTGAGTACAGGCTGGAGGAATTGCGGGACAATATTTCCTTTGTCCTGCAAAAGAATGAGTTGTTCAGCGAATCTGTGCGGGGCAATATCGCCTGGGGATATCCGGAAGCGACGGATGGATTCATCCGTGCAGCCGCAAGAACAGCCCAGGCAGAAGAATTCATCGTCTCCCTGCCGGAAAAATATGATACCGTCGTCGCGGAACGCGGCATGAATCTCTCGGGCGGGCAAAAACAGCGCATCGCCATCGCCCGAGCTGTTTTAAAACCGGCAGAGATTCTGATTTTTGATGACTCGACCAGCGCACTCGATCTGAAAACAGAAGCGAATCTGTATGATGCGCTGGAAAAAGAAAAACCGCAGGCAACCATCATTCTGGTGGCACAGCGAATCGCGACCGTGCGCAGAGCGGACCGGATCGCCATCCTGGAAAACGGGACGATCTCTGACTGTGGATCCCATGATGAGCTGATGCAACGTTCACAGACCTACCGGGATATCTATTATTCCCAGATTGGCGAAGAGGAGGCACGTAATGAGTGAAACAAAGCGGGAAAAGAGAGAGTTTTCAAATTTACCGGCCGGTTCCATTCGCCCCGGCGGACCGCCGCCCAGACCGGGAAGCATGGAAATCCAGCATCCCGAAAATGCCGGATCCGTCATCAGACGGATGACCCGGTATTTTATAAAAGAAAAACTGCTGATTATCTGTCTTCTCGCCGTCGTGATCTTCGGAACAGTCTGCGGAATATGGGCGCCGAGCCTGCAGAGCCATGCGATCGATATCATCGCCGGTTCCAGAACCGGAAATCTGCTGCGCGCCGTGATGATCATGCTCATCGTGTATCTCTGCTACAGTGTCAGCCAGCTGCTGAAAAGTTTTTTCAGCGCAAAACTCAGCCAGCGAATTGTGAAACGTCTCCGGGAAGAATTGTTTGATAAAATCGTAAATCTCCCGATCCGCTATATGGATACGCATTCCCACGGAGACGTCATGAGCCGGATGACCAACGATATCGAGAACATATCATCCACGGTCTCACAATCGCTGCCATCCCTTTTTTCCGGCGTTCTGACAATCATCGGTACGGTTTCAATTATGCTCTGGTATTGCTGGCAGCTGGCCCTGCTCAGTTTTACCACAGTGGTACTGACTCTGGTCGTGACCCGGGTTTTCTCAGGGCAGATGCGCCGTTTCTCCCGTGAACGTCAGCGTCTGCTCGGTCAGCTGAACGGAACAGTGGAAGAGATGGTGTCCGGATACCGCACGGTTGTCGCTTACAATCATCAGAAACCCGCGGAGGAAAGCTTCTGCCAGACAGCCGACGCGCTCACAAAAGCCGGAATCAAAGCAGAATCCTTCGGCGGCATCATGGGGCCTGTCATGAACTGTATCGGGAATATCGGTTTTGTGATCATTGCGGCCTTCGGCGGATATTTTTCCATACAGGGACTGATTTCAATCGGCGTAATCTCTGCATTCATCGTCTATGCAAAACAGTTCAGCCGCCCGATCAGTGAAATCGCCCAGATATACGGTCAGCTGCAGACAGCTGCGGCCAGCGCGGAGCGTGTCTTTGCGATGCTGGATGAGAAAAATGAGAATGATTCGCTGAAAACAAATGACAACATCAAAGAAACGGATGTTCATATCCGGGACAGACAGGATGCAGAAATATGGTTCCGTCATGTGAACTTCTCTTACGAACCCGATCATCCGGTTCTCAGAGATTTTTCCCTCCATGTTCCTTCAGGGAAAAAAGTGGCCCTGGTCGGCGCAACCGGCAGCGGAAAAACCACCGTCGTCAATCTTCTGATGCGTTTTTATGATGCAGACAGCGGTGAAATCCGCATTAACGATCAGGAAATCCGCAGTATTTCAAGGGACAGTCTGCGCAGGAGCATGGCCATCGTACTGCAGGATACAGTATTGTTTTCTGATACCATCCGCAGCAATCTGAAATATGGCAATGAAAATGCCTCTGAAGAAGAAATCCGGCAGGCACTGAAAATGAGCCGCTGTGAAGATTTTATCCGCGGGCTGCCGCAGGAGTGCGAGACGGAGCTGGCTGCATCCGGGGCAAATCTGAGCCAGGGGCAAAGACAGCTTCTGGCCATCGCAAGGGCGTTTGTCGCAGATCCCAACATCTTAATTCTGGATGAAGCAACATCGAACGTAGATACGCGCACAGAAAAAAACATTCAGGATGCCATGCAGCTTGTGATGAAAGACAGAACAAGCATTGTAATCGCACACAGATTGTCTACAATCCGTGATTCGGATATCATCGTCGTCATGGATCAGGGAAGAATCGTGGAAAGCGGAAACCACGAAGAGCTGCTTGCAAATCAGGGGAAATACTACGAACTGTATATGACACAGTATGCCGGGTTTGCAATATAAAAAACACGAACCACAGGCGTGGAATTTCGACACAGAAAGGAATGATACAGTTGCGCGTAGAACTATTCGTTAAAGCTGTCTTTTGCGAATAGTTTTGTGCGCCTTGCCCAACATCCGGATATCTGACGCTCATTACCAGAAGTTCTTCTGACGCTTATCATCAAAGTTCATTCGAATCCAATACAATGGTGAATGGGCCGTCGTTCAGCAGTTCCACCTTCATATCGGCACCAAAACTGCCGCTCTCTACAACGGGAACCTGCTTTTTACACGCCTCGATCATATAATCATACAATTCCTCGGCCAACCGCGGATCTCCGGAATGAATAAACGACGGACGGTTGCCTTTTTTACAATCGGCATACAGTGTAAACTGTGAAACAAGTAAAAGCTCACCGCCGACGTCCTTCAGTGCCAGATTCGTCTTACCATTTTCATCCTCAAAAATACGCAGACCGATCATTTTTCTAACCATTTTGTCTGCAATCACCATATCATCCGAATCGGAAACGCCGATCAGAACCAGAAATCCCTTTTGAATCTGTCCGATTACAGCGCCATCCACTGTCACTGATGCATGTTTCACTCTTTGAATTACGAATCTCATTATGACTCCCTTACTGTACGTTCTCTGTCATCCTTAAAGGCGATTCGAATCCCCTCTGCGGACACATCCCAGAAGCTGTAAAACCGCCAGATTATTCATCGCTTACTTACTACATCGACAATCACCAATTCCGGCTCGTTGCAAATTCTCGGTATTTTAGCTGTATTTGCAAGTCCGCGACTGATGACCAGACGTTCCTCATGGATTCCGCTGGTCAGCTTTGGAAACCATCCCTGCCCTGGAGCAAAGATACCCTGTCCAAAAAATCGCCACTGCCCTCCGTGAGCATGGCCGGAAAGAACGATATCCATGGATGTGGATTTTAAATATTTCGGATAATACTCCGGCTGATGACAAAGCAGGATTTTAAATCCATCCAATCGGTCAAATTTATTCAGCCATTGCAGATTCGGTTCACGATCTTTCAGGTTGCTGTCATCCCCTATCCCATCTATTGGTACATGGACGGTCGGCGAGGACAGCCCACCAATATTAATCCCATTCCACATCACCGAGGAATCATCCAAAAGGACAGCGCCGGTTTCTACAATTGGTTTCATATCTGCAAAGCTTCCATCATACATCGTGAAAGTCTCGTGATTACCAAGCGAGTAGAACGTCGGCGCAACAGTAACCGCCGCCGTAAGGAAACCCAATGCATTCTCCTGCTCCGATGGTTCAGTTGTAATGTGATATCTTCCCCGCATCAAATCTCCCGCGACGGCAATCATATCTGGTTTTGCATCCCTTATTGCAGAAATTACAGTTTCATATGGCCTGTCATGTAAATCAGTCGCAAGCGCAATGCGCAGACGATTCCACCCTGTATGTGCTTCTATATTTTTGGGTAACATATATTTCGTTACTTCCACTCAATAGCCTCCGCTCTATTTTGCTGGGATTTATGTTACCATAATCAAATTCTGTTTGCAAGTAATGTATTACTTCCGCATTTCGAGCGCACAGTCTCCTGCACGCTCGAAATTTGTCATTTTATTCTATTTTTTATCCTGCATTCCTGGTCAGTCCGGGTTGTATTCTTCCCGTTCAACAACAATTTTACACTGGCTCTTATAGCAGGCAACACCGTACTTTAACAGGGTGCGCATGCCATCGTTCTTTAGCTCCGCAGTATAGTCATTGTCGTTGATTTGCTTTAACGCTTTTTTGCACTCTTGCTCAAACTGTGCGTTTTCTGCATACTTCACTTCGATGACAATACCAATCTCTTCATCCTCAATCTCGACTGCAATATCGTAGTATCCATCACCGGATTCCCTGTTTGAGTCAACACTCCAGCCGTCTTGAAAGCCGAGGATACCTAGAAGAACGCCGTGGTAAAAGCTCTCCTTGAACTCTTTCCTGACTGCAGTATCCCTGACGCTGATCGTATTCTTCATTAATGCTGTAAACAGTTTTTCAACATCAGCCGCGTTGCCTCTCTTTAAGGCTTCACAAAAGGCTGATACGGTCACACCATCCTGAGCGATCTTCTTTTCAAACAGCTTTAACACAAAATCTCTGAAAATGCTGCGAACTTCTGTGTTCGGTATTGTCAGCCGCACCATATTTCCGGATGGGGTTTCACTCTGGGTCAGATAACCTGTAGCATACAGCAGACTCCACATGTTCTCTACGCTGTCGTACATCGTATCGTAAGTGAGCTGTTCTTCTATCTTTTTCTGGACGGTTTCTCCCGAAATCAATCTCTCAATTTGGGTCTTTGTAACCCCATTGCCCATCTTTTGTACGAATTTCTGTACTTCCTCATTACCACTGGAATTTGCCCAGTAGCTCTTGGGCACTTTGTTGGGGTTTGTTAGCAGCTGATTGCACCAGTTAATAACATCCCAAGGATTATATACATTAGCTCGGCCAATCTTATATCCGTCATACCACTCTTTTGTGATTTCATAATACTCGCTTAAACCATAGTATTCCAGCATTTCCTGTACTTCTTCATCCGTAAAACCAAACTGCTCATCACATTCAGCTTCGAGTAGTGTGTACATCTTCGGATTGTTGAGTCCTGTGAAAAAGCTCTCTTTGGATACCCGCAAGCAGCCCGTTAAAACCGCAAATTCAAGAGCGGAGTTGGTTTTAAGTGCCTGCTCGAACAGATTTCGAATCAGCAACACCATATCTTTGTAATAATTTTGCTTGCTCGCCTTTGCCAGCGGAACATCGTATTCATCAATCAGTATGACAACTTTTTTCCCATAATGCTTCTGGAGCAGTCCTGACAATGTTTTCAGGCTTCTATACAATGTTTCGTCATCTATATCTCTCTGAAGGAGGCTGTCATAAGATTTCTTTTCGGTTGCGGTCAGCTTATCACTTTCCGCCAGGAAGCTCATCCTTTCCGCCACATCACGGATTTCCATTGCAATTAAATTACGACTTGTCTCGAAATTACCAGCTTCTGTAGCTTTCAATGTAATGGAGATCACGGGGTACTGCCCCATATATTTTTCACACAGCTCAGTTTCTTTTGAAATTGCCAGCCCTTCAAACAAGCTTTTATCTGTACCGATTTCAAAGAAGCACTTGAGCATACTCATGTTTATGCTTTTTCCAAAGCGGCGCGGACGTGTGAAAAGATTCACCTTGCCCCAATTGTTCAGGAGTTCTTTTATCATCCCGGTCTTGTCAACATAATAAAAACCTTGTGTTATAATTTCCGCAAAGTCTTCTATCCCGATTGGCATTTTTTTCTTTTCCACACCGCTCACCTCCTCTCAGGATGCAAAACATAACTAACCTATCGTAGCTATAGCTTACCATAGAACAGCCTCTCAAATCAAGGCCTGTTTTGAGAATGTTTTATTAACTTTCTGCGTCTTTCCGTCATTTTTCAATCGTGTGCGGCTTTTTTTAGAAAATTCAAATTATCTGCGCTGATTAAGCTCCAGAACTGTTTTCACGCTCCTGGCGGCTCATTCCCGTGCAAGTCTCTATAAACCCGGTCAGCTTCGCTTTTCTTGAATCTCATATATTCTTTAATCTCTTCACACGTAGCTTCCCTGACAGCTGGTACATGTGGTGCTGATACCTTCCTTCCGCAGTCGGGACACTTGCAGGGTATATCATATTTGGAAGGTATAATTGCTCCATTGAATGTGGAGTCGCAAACGGTACAATGGCAGTACATACGTTGGGTTTCCTTTCTTGAATCCACCGACCTTCAACCAGTCATTTTTTATGTAGGATAAAGTCACCCTAACAGTTTCAATGCTTTCCTACAAACTGACTGTTTCCGGTCAATCCATGCCTCATAATATGAGGCTCTAGCTCCGTTTGTATGACCCTCAACGTTATCAATTAT
>JAJBUT010000077.1 GCA_020860185.1 Lachnospiraceae bacterium
AGAGCACTTGACTTTTAATCAAGTTGTCCCGGGTTCGAGACCCGGCACGCTCATTTCTAAATGATTTTTTCGGCGGGTATCCTGATGCAGGATACCCGCCGTCTTTCTCTTTTAACTGGCATGGTCAAAAACAGGAAAACTGGATATATGAATAAAGCCATTGATGAGATAAGATGTGTCACATGGAAAGACGCGTCCTTTTTTTAATCATAAGAGTCAAATACTTTTGACCCCACCAGCATCTATGATAAAAGGAGATTGAATATGAAAAACGCATCAACAGCATCCGGAACAAAGACCGGCCGGCAGACGACAGTGAAATCTCTCACGATCACGGCGATCTTTATTGCACTGACCTATGTATTTACCGCTATGGTGAATATACGGCTTCCGATCGCGGCAAACGGCGGTCTGATTCACCTCGGCAACATTCCGCTCTTCATCGGAGCCATTCTGTTCGGCAGAAAAACCGGCTTTCTCGCCGGCGGCATCGGCATGGGTCTGTTTGACCTGCTCTCCGGCTGGACGATCTGGGCGCCCTGCACCTTCATCACCGTCGGCCTGATGGGATTTGTCGTCGGTTTGATTGCAGAACGGCACCGCAGCTTCCGCTGGTACACGCTGGCGATCACTCTGGCCTGTGTGATAAAGATTGCGGGTTATTTTATTGCGGATGTCATCATTTACCACAGCGCAATCGTCGCGCTGAACTCGATCCCCGGCAATCTGATTCAGGTAGGCGTCGCAGCGGTGATTGTCCTTGCCGTGATCACAAGACTGGAGATTGCCGCCCGGAAGGTCGGGTTACTGAACGAAGACGCAGAGAGAAAAGCCTGCATCAGCTGACAGAATATATCCTGTAAACGGGAGACAGAATATCAGACAGGTCATCACAAAGCAGACGATTCGGTAAAGAGGCAGACTGATCAGCCTGCCTCTCTCTCTTAATCCGTATTGTCCCTGTAGCGTACCAGTCTCTGCTCCATGGCATCTACCACCGTCCGAAGCACCTTTATCCTCGCATAATATTTATCGTTTCCCTCCACGATGATCCACGGCGCCGCCATGGTAGAGGTACGCACAAGCATCTCATCGACCGCATGCTCATACGCATCCCACTTCTCACGGTTTCTCCAGTCTTCATCTGTAATCTTCCACTGTTTTTCAGGATTTTCCATGCGCTCTTTGAAGCGTCGTTCCTGCTCATCCTTATCAATCTGCATCCAGAATTTTAATACGACAGCGCCATGTTCTACGAACTGTTTCTCCATCTCATTGATCTCAGAGTAGGCACGCTGCCACTCCTCCCTGGTGCAGAATCCCTCGATGCGTTCTACCATCACGCGGCCGTACCAGGTACGGTCAAAGATCGCGATATGACCGTCCTTCGGAACACTCTTCCAGAAACGCCAGAGATAATGATGAACCTTCTCCAGATCATTCGGCGACGCGGTCGGATGCACGCGATACCCGCGCGGATCCATCTTTTCCGTCAGACGTTTGATGGCGCCGCCTTTTCCTCCGGCATCCCAGCCCTCAAACCCGAGGATCACGGGAATCCGTCTGCGGTAAAACTCACCGTGCAGATCCGCAATCCGGTTCTGCAGACGCTTCAGTTCACGCCGGTATTCCTCCCGACCGAGCGACAGACTCAAATCTGTTTTTTTCAGACTGGATGTGCGCAGAACCTCATCACTGTATTCCGACGCCGGGGTGGGCACAACAGACACCACCGTGTCCGCCGCCGCGCCTTCCGCCTTTCTGCGAAGCGCTGCTTTTAACGCCTCAATGACCGCCGTGTAAATCTTGACCGTGGCAAACGAGCGATCCATGGATTCTATGATCGTCCAGGGTGCATAGGCCTTGTCCGTTTGTTCGAGCATCTCATCGTTCATGGCTTTGTAACGGTCAAACTCTTTGTTGCGCTGCAGGTCCTCTTCCGAGACACGCCATGCGCTGGACGGGACATCTGTCAGCCTTTTGAATCTCTTCTTCTGCTCTTTTTTATCAATACAGAGAAACAGCTTGATGATCACCGTCCCGTCTGCAGCGAGCTGGCGTTCAAAAGCATTGATCTCATTGTAATAGGAAAGAAGACGTGATTCCCGAATCACCCCGTCAAAACGATCGATCAGAACCTTTCGATACCAGCTCCGGTCGAAGATCGCCATCTGTGTGGTGGACGGAAGCTTTGTCCAGAAACGCCAGAGAAACGGATGCATCATCTCATCCGTTGACTCCGGCCCGATGGAATACACATAAAATCCGCGCGGATCCAGCGCCCGGATCAGACGGCTGATCTGATATCCCTTGCCGGCCGCCCCGAACCCTTCAAAGACAATAATGACCGGAATATGCTGTGCCTTGCATTCACGCTGCAGGCGGGAAAGCTCCGGTTCCAGAGCGTCCATACGCTTCCGGTAATCCTCCTTAGACATTGATTTCGTCAGATCAATCTGTTCCAGCATAAAATACCCCTCCTTCAAACAATATACCGTCAGAGTCTTCCCTGAAAAGGAACGCAACAACTTTTTCTGAAAAACATCTGCAGATTTATGATATATTCTCCAGCCTTTCACGGATCAGGCGAAGCGCATTCCCCCTGTGGCTTCTCGCATTTTTCTCCTCGGGAGTAAGCTCCGCCGTTGAGCAGTTCCGATCCTCTACATAAAAAATGGGATCATAACCGAAACCGTTTTCCCCCGCAGGCTTCTCTCCGATATATCCCTCAATCGTACCGCGCACTACCATCGGCTCCCGTCCCGGAACCACCGCCGCAATCGCGCATACAAAACGCGCCGTCCGCATATCCCGCGGAACGCCCCGCAGACGATCCAGCAGCATCTGATTTTTGATCTCATAGGACGTGTCTCTCCCGCCATAGCGGGCAGAATGAACGCCCGGTTCACGGTTCAGGTAATCGATCTCAAGGCCGGAATCATCCGCAAGAACGATCTCATCACAACAGGCGGAAACCGCTTTCGCCTTGATCAGGGCATTCTCCTCAAAAGTTGCGCCGTCCTCCTCAATATCCAGTTCTATCCCCGCCTCCCTCATAGACAGGATCTCCCATTCCGGGTTATCCAGAATCTGCCGGATCTCGACCATTTTATTTTTATTATCTGTCGCAAAAATGATTTTCTTCTTCATAATTTATATATCCCTCACCCGCATTTTCGGAGGCTTCGGTCCGAGATACTGGTACAGCGTCGTCCGGAGCATGCCGTTGTATATCTTTCGTTTTTTATCCGCCTTTTTACCTATGTAACGCTCCGCATCCTCATAGGAAGATATGAGATATTCCGACCAGCAGTCCAGGCGGTCAAACGCCTGTCCGATCTCCCGGTAAAGCGCCGGCAGCATCTCCTTTTCCTCCAGACGCTCACCATATGGCGGATTCGTGATCACGAAACCATATTTTTTCGGATGGTTCAGTGCAGACACCGGGCGTTGCTGAAAATGAATCAGGCTGTCCACGCCGGCCCGTCCGGCATTCTCCCGTGCCACCCGGATGATGTCTCCGTCGATATCATATCCCTGAATATGCGCCTCAGCCGAAAAGTCTGCCAGTTCCCGCGCCTCCTCGACGGCATCCATCCACAGATACTGCGGAATCAGATTCATCCAGGTCTGCGCGAGAAATGAGCGGTTCATACCCGGCGCAACACCGGCCGCGATCATCGCCGCCTCAATCGGTATGGTACCGCTGCCGCAGAACGGATCCACCAGAATACGATCCTTTTTCCAGGGCGTCAGCAAAATCATCGCCGCAGCCAGCGTCTCTGAAATCGGCGCCCGGCCGCTCTGCGTCCGATATCCGCGCTTATGGAGGGAATCTCCGGATGTATCGAGGCTGACAGTGACCTCATCCTTATGGAGAAATACCCGAATCGGAAAAGACGCGCCGGTCTCCTCAAACCAGCTGATGCCATAGATAATCTTTAACCGCTCAACAATCGCCTTCTTCACCACAGACTGGATGTCTGTCGGACTGAAAAGCTTACTTTTCACCGAGGAAGCCTTCTTTACCCAGAATCTGGCATCCTCCGGCAGATAACGTTCCCAGGGCAGCGCCTTTACCGCCTCAAATAAATCGTCAAATGTCTCCGCATGGAATTCACCGACCTTCAGCAAAACACGCTCGGTTGTCCGAAGATTGATATTCGCCCGGCAAATCGCCTCCGCGTCCCCGGCAAAGGTCACCCTGCCATCCTCAACCTTTACGATATCATAGCCGAGATCATAGACCTCCCTTTTCAGAACAGCCTCCATACCAAAATGGCAGGGCGCGATCAATTCGAATACTTCCATCCGATTTTCCTCCATCGTACTTCAGTCCGCTCCCGGAATCTCTCAAAATCAGGTGAATCATTCCGGAACTTTTTGTAACTGTTCAGGACAGTACTTCGCGCCTGCTGCGAAGTACGTAAGATGACTTAAATTACAACTGTTTTACAGTATAATCTGTTTTTTACCATACTGTCAACCTGGTTTTATCATTCTCCTTTCCTGTTTTTGATTACCAGTCGCAGCCTCACCGGATTTATGTTTTTTAACCCGTACAGGACATGACCTGCAACCGTCTCCTGCTTCCTGTCCGGCTTATCCTGTTCTGTCATTCGCCTTCATACGAAGACGACTTAATGTCGTTTCCTGTAACTGTCTATCCCACCGGCCACGGAACAGATATTGTATCCTCTGCGGGCATATATTTTTCCCGCCTGTATGCTTTGGCTCCCATGCTGGCAATAAAAAATGTGCACTCTGTTTTTATCTGTCAGTTTCATAAAACGCGGCAGCTGTTCCGCCGGCACACTGACCGCTCCCCGAATATGAAAATCGCGGTACGCCTCCCCGCTTCTCAGATCGACCAGAATCGCATCCCGCTGTCTGACATATCTGAAGATGTCATTTGCTCCGATGATACATAACCCCATAGTACCTCGCACCCTGCTGTTTTGTCATATAGCTCTGTGCCCTGGTTTCTCCGATTGAACCGGAGGCGGTTTCTGCCTCATACTCGCCTCGCAGAACACGCGTACCAAAACGAAAGTATTTCCATGCGCGCCCTTTGCATTCAAAGAGGAAACAGGCTGCCTGCGCAGCCTGTTTCCCTGCACATACGATATGTCCCGCAAGCAGGTTTTATACTTGTTTTCCCTATCGTAATATGCATTTCATTCCGTTTTGTTACTCAACCGCAGTTGCTGCCTGAATTGGATGCGTTTGAAGCGTTCGATGCATTCGATGCATTGGATGCGTTCTTACCGCAGTTCGAAGTCTTGTTTCCGCAGTCAGAAGCCCTGTTCTGAGCCTTGTTCTGGGACTTATTCTGAGACTTGTTTGAACCGTTCTCGTTTGTGTAATCATTATCTGTCGAATAATTTCTGGCCATGTTGCATTACCTCCTGTTTGTAATTTACATGGCTATTATCTGTAGTTCTTTCTGTTTTATTCACAGCATTTCTAAATATTCCGATTTGGATTTATTTTCTCAGAAGCTCTGAAAACAGGACAAATACAACCAGAACAATTCCCAATATGATCAGTGTTCCGTACCAGGTATTTAATTTTAATTTCCCCAGGCGGACATCCCATCCCTCATTTTCCTTAAACTCGGCGTGAATCCCACGATCCGGATTCTGAATCTGCTCGTTGATTTCATCTGTCGTCATGTCGCGGAAAATCCTTCCCGCCCTGTTTGTCTGCTCTGTCTTTTCCGACTCCTGTCCGCCATAATGCTTTACGATCATATCCGCCACCTTTTCCGGGTCGCCCAGTTTGCGCATCACCTGTTCTAACGTCTTTCCTCCGGCCAACTGTTCGTTAATATAATTTTCATACAGCGCCACCTGTTCGTTCAGCTCAGCCGGTGTCAGACGATCCATCAGATTCAGCTTCAGCACATTTAAAAATTCGTTCATAATTCTCCCCATATACTTGCCCATTGTCCATAGCCTCAACGGGCTCTATCTGCTTTAAATCCGCTTATGCCTGCGGAACCTGTCGTTCGGACAGGTTCCGCAGGCATGGTCGGACAATCTGCTCATTTGCTGCATTTCATAACTGTTCAGTACCTTCACAGTCACTGCATTTCATATTCTGCTTTTATCAGCGATAAGAAAAACCGCCGCTCTGGCTGTCGTCTGTCCCGGAGGAGTCACTGTTTCCGTAATTATAGCTGTCATAGCTCTGTCCTTCCTGAATCGAAGAATCCGCAGACGATGAGGTGTCCTGCTCGGAAGCATTGTCGAGAGTCACCGTCAGAGTCACTGCCTCATAGCCGCTCCCGCTGTTTCTCTGAATCACAATTTCAACCGTCTCTCCGGCTGCGTAATACTGCAGCATATCCTGAAGATCTGAGATACTGGTAACCGTAGTTCCGCCAAGAGAAGTAATGATGTCTCCTGACTGTATACCAGCCTTATCTGCGGCGCCTCCTTCAGTCACAGACGAAACATACACGCCCTCCGGAATGCCATACATCTCCGCCACCTCAGAAGAAACGTCCGAACCGGTAATATTCAAAAAACCGTAATTCTCTGTCAGTTTTGTTTTTGTCTCCTGCGTCATCAGTTCCTCAATGATCGGCTGAGCCGTGGAAATCGGAATCGCAAATCCCATGTTGTCAATCGATGCGCTGGAGGAAGAACTGCTGCTTGAGAATTTCGCTGAGTTGATCCCTACCAGCTCCCCTTTCATGTTAAACAGTGCACCGCCGCTGTTTCCTGCGTTGATCGCCGCGTCTGTCTGCAAAAGATTGTATGTCACATCATCAATCGTTACCTCACGATCCAGCGCGCTCACGATACCGGCTGTCACAGACTGTCCCAGACCAAGCGCGTTTCCGATGGCCACTACGCCGTCACCAACCTGAAGGGTATCGGAATTTCCGATCGTCGCAATCGAAATGCTGTTCAGTACATCCTCATCCATATCGGAAAGCTGAACCGCTACAACAGCCAGGTCGTTAGATGAATCACTGCCTTTCACCTGCCCCGTGTACACAGCATCCTCGGAATCATTGAAGCATACGGTCAGTTCCTCATAGCCCTCAATGACATGATAGTTCGTCACGATCAGAAGCTCTGTATCGGACTGTGATATGATCACGCCGGAACCGCTGCCCTCGCTCTCCTGCTCATACACGCCAAACATCGTCTGAACCTCTGAGATCGTTTTTGTCGTAATCGCAACAACAGAAGAACTGCACTGCTCCGCAATCTGGGTAACCGTATACTCTGTACCATCCGAAGCCGCCGTCTCCTCCGTGCTGCCGGAATCGTCGCTGCTTACGGTAGAGAGATTTGCGCTGGTCGTGGAAACGGAAGAATAGGAATTCGACGAAACCACATTTTTTCCGATCGCAAAGGAGCCGATGATGCAGGCGCCGATGATCACACCGCAGAGCACGGCACACCCGACCGCTTTTCCGAAATTATTCTTACGTTTCTTTTGTTTTCCTGTTCCCCGGCCGCCGGCGGAAGTACGGTGCTGTGAATCCGGTTCCGTGGGAATGTAAGAATATTGTCTCCTCTCACTCTCAGAACGATCCTGTGATTCTGAGTAATCCTGCGGCTCTCCCTGCACAGATGAATACGGGGATCTCCCATCCAGGTTTATATCTGACCTGTCTGAAGAAAAAACCGTCTCCTCTGAAGAAAAATCCGTACGGGAATCGCTCATATCATTCGCGGCATTCCCTCCTTCACCATTCATAGTGGCAGAATCCGAGGCAGTCTCCGGTGCCTTCGCCATCAAAAATCCCGGCCCTTCTACCATATTTTCATTTCTTTCTATATCCTGGTTTTCACTATAATTCTGTTCTCTTTTTTCATCCTCAAACATATGAATGCCTCCTTTATCTTTTCGATGACATTATTTTATAGTTTCATTGTTGCAGAAATATGTTTTTTATGTGAAGAAAAAGTGAACTATTACGATATGACTGAAAATTTTTTACCAACAGAATAAGACCTCCGGATCTCTCCGGAGGTCATTTACGTGCGTGAGAGGATTCGAACCCCCGACACCTTGGTCCGTAGCCAAGTGCTCTATCCAGCTGAGCTACACACACATATTATTTTTACTGCCGCAGACCGGGATCGAACCGGTACGATGTCGCCACCACGGGATTTTAAGTCCCGCGCGTCTGCCAGTTCCGCCACTGCGGCCCATGGTTAAACAAACAATTTTTATTTTTGCGCCGATCTCGAAGAGATCGTGTGCATCCGCCGTCAGGCGGCGTCACATTTTACAGCCTGATGCACTATGCTTTTAACCACATATCTGCTGTAAAATGGGACCTATAGGGCTCGAACCTATGACCCTCTGCTTGTAAGGCAGATGCTCTCCCAGCTGAGCTAAGATCCCGCAAACGACCCAGAAGGGACTCGAACCCTCGACCTCCGCCGTGACAGGGCGGCGCTCTAACCAACTGAGCCACTAGGCCATATAGTACATATTACATCAATTTTATCTGAAAAGCAAGAAAAACTTTCCTGTTTCAGCAAGTGGACCTTCGGGGACTCGAACCCAGGACCGACCGGTTATGAGCCGGTTGCTCTAACCAACTGAGCTAAAGGTCCATAAAACCGACAATCGGACTCGATAACCTGCTGACAAAACCTGCCGGCATCTGTGAAAGCCGATTGCTCCGCAATCGCCATGTAAATGACCCCAACGGGAATCGAACCCGTGTTACCGCCGTGAAAGGGCGATGTCTTAACCGCTTGACCATGGGGCCATGCAAATCAGACTCTGTTCAAGCTGAATTGATTTTTGATTATGCGCCGTGTCAGCTCCGTCTCCGGTCGCTGTCACCCAGCACCAACTCCCCGAGCGGGACTCGAACCTGCAACAACGCGGTTAACAGCCGCGGGCTC
>JAJBUT010000131.1 GCA_020860185.1 Lachnospiraceae bacterium
AGGTTATTTCACTGTTCAGTTATCAATGTCCGTGTCGCTGTTTTCGTGCGACAGCTATTAAATAATACCACTCAGGTTATTTAATGTCAACACCTTTTTTTAAAAATCTGCTCATTTTTTTACGGGATTTTTCAGTCATGCATATATTGTTTTTATACTTCTTTACAAAACAATATGTTGTGTTATCACAACTTGAATCGATATCCTACACCCCATATCGTTTCGATATACTGCGGTTTTGCCGTGTCAAATTCAATCTTCTCACGGATCTTTTTGATATGCACCGTCACAGTAGCGATATCACCGATGGACTCCATATTCCAGATTTTTGAAAAAAGCTCATCCTTTGAAAACACATGGTTCGGATTCTGTGCCAGAAAGGTCAGCAGATCAAACTCCTTTGTGGTAAACTGTTTCTCCTCATCGTTCACCCACACACGTCGGGCCGTCTTGTCAATACGAATCCCGCGGATCTCTATCACATCGTTCTCCTGGATATTACTTCCGATCAGCCGCTCATAACGAGCCAGATGTGCCTTCACCCGCGCCACGAGTTCACTGGGAGAAAACGGCTTTGTTACATAATCATCCGCTCCGAGACCAAGTCCGCGTATTTTATCAATATCATCCTTTTTTGCGGATACCATCAGGATCGGAATATTCTTTGTCTCACGAATCCGTCTGCAAATCTCAAAACCATCCATACCCGGAAGCATCAGATCCAGAATATACATATCAAAATTTTCGTTCAGAGCCCTCTCCAGTCCGCGTGCCCCATCATGTTCCAGCTCCACCTCGAACCCGGAAAGTTCCAGATAATCCTTTTCAAGATCCGCAATCGCCTCTTCATCTTCTACTATCAAAATCTTACTCATTCGACACCTCCTGATATTCGTGACTGTTCTGTTCCTTCACAGTCACGAGGAAAAATCCATTTAAAATCGCTTCGCGATGTGGATTTTTCCCTGCATGACTGTTGGTTTCCGGACAGTCCTCGCAGTTACTGCGCAGACCTGTCCTGTATCGTTTCCTGATACTTACGTATGACAAAGTACATAATCGTACCTGTGTTCAATTTGCTTGTCGCCCAGATCTTTCCGCCGTGATCCTCCACGATCTTCCTCACGATAGACAGTCCAATCCCGCTTCCGCCCGTCGCCGAGTTTCTGGATGCGTCCGCACGATAAAACCGGTCAAAAATATACGGAAGATCCTGCGCAGCAATTCCCTTTCCGTTATCTTCAATCTCAACCTGAATAAAGTCGCCCACATCCTTAATCCGAACGTTGATCTGGCCCTTGCGCGTATCCATATATTTGATGGCGTTATTAATGATATTATTGATCACACGCATCAGCTGTTCCGGATCCGCAATGATAATGGTCTGTTCATCCGCATAATTATAAAAAGACAGACCGATGTTTTTTGTCTCCAGATCCAGTCCGATTTCTTCCGCGCAGTCTGCGAAATATTCGCAGACATTGATTTTTTTAAAATTGTACGGGATACGGTTCGTGTCGATCTGAGCATACAGTGTCAACTCATTCAGCAGGCGATCCATCTCATTTGCTTTATTATAAATAATTCGAAGATATCTCTCCTGCTTCTCCGGCGTATCAGCCACCCCATCCAGCAGCCCTTCCGAATATCCCTTGACGGCTGTAATCGGGGTTTTCAGATCATGGGCTATATTGCTGATCAGAGCCCTGTTCTCGCGTTCCGTTGATATTTTCTCTTCTGTAGACTCCTTCAGCCGCTTACGCATCTCCTCAAAATTGCGGCACAGGTCACCGATCTCATCCTGTTCATCATAATCAACGCTAAAATCCAGATTGCCTTCTTTGATATTATTCGTCGCAATCTGCAGCTTTCGGATCGGAGTAATCGTTCCCCAATAGATCCAGATCGTCATAAGACCTGCCGTCAAGGCCAGAATCAACACAACAGCAATCCCCAGTTCAATCAGCATCGTGCGAATCTCCGGCAGAATACTTTCTGAGGATGTGACGATATAGACACTCCCCTTTGCATCATCTGTACAGATAAAATCAATCTGTTTGATCAGAGACTGCGTATCACCGTCAATAAAATATCCGACCTTCGGCGTAGAATTATCATTCGCATCACCATAAGACGGCAATGTCTGTTCCCACTGTTCATCATCTACATTGCTCTCACCGGAATAGCCATTGAAAACAATCTCTCCATCCTTACAGAAAATAAGGAAAGAGCTTTTCTCCTGCAGCTCCTCGTTTTCTTCTGTCAGATACTCCTCGCTCTCCAGAATCTCCGGATTTGACTTCGCGAGAGCAGAAATCTCAGTATAATCACTCTCTGTATATCGATTCATCAGCTGAAGGGTATTAGAAAATAATGTATACGTTTCCCCCGCAGCCAACCCGTAATTCTGCTGAATCGCCCGGCTCTGAAAAACATAAACTGCAAACAACACTGCGACTGCAAGGACTATCGGCAGTAAAATAATGATGCAGAACGCAATGATAAGACGTGTTTTCAGTTTCATACGTTTCTGTTCCTCCAGTTAGAGATGATACCACAAAACACAAAAAAATGGGACTTTTCAGCCCCATTTTATAAAAGTTTTAGATAATAACTTATAAGTATTTTTTCAAATCCTGTACTTTGTTCAGAGCCTCCCACGGCAATTCTACATCCGTACGTCCGAAGTGTCCGTATGCGGCCGTCGGCCGATAGATCGGCCTTCTGAGATCAAGCATCCGGATGATACCTGCCGGGCGAAGATCAAAAATCTCACGGACAATCTCAACAATCTTTTCATCGGATATTTTCCCGGTACCGAAGGTGTCAACCATGATGGACGTGGGCTGTGCCACACCAATCGCATATGATAACTGGATCTCACACTTGTCCGCCAGTCCGGCCGCAACAATATTTTTTGCGACGTAGCGGGCTGCGTACGCAGCGGATCGGTCTACCTTGGTGCAGTCTTTTCCGGAGAATGCGCCGCCGCCGTGACGAGCCATACCGCCGTATGTATCTACAATAATCTTCCGTCCGGTCAGTCCCGCGTCACCGTGCGGTCCGCCGATGACAAAACGCCCCGTCGGATTGATAAAAAACTTTGTATTCTCATCAATCAGTTCCTGTGGAAGAACCTCATCAAACACATATTTCCTGATGTCTTCATGAATCTGTTCCTGCGTCACATCCTCATCATGCTGTGTGGATAATACGACCGCCTCCAGACGTTTCGGTCTGTCTGCCTCGTCGTATTCCACAGAAACCTGCGTTTTCCCATCCGGTCTCAGATAGCTTAACGTACCGTCTTTGCGAACCTGTGCCAGACGGAAGGACAGCTTATGCGCCAGTGAGATCGGATACGGCATATACTCCGCTGTCTCATTCGTCGCATAGCCGAACATCATCCCCTGATCACCGGCTCCGGTATCAAGATCGTCAGACAGGCTTCCTTCTCTCGCCTCCAGAGCCTTGTCGACGCCCATGGCAATATCCGCAGACTGCTGATCCAATGCCACCATGACCGCACAGGTATGGCCGTCAAAACCGGTTTTTGCATCATTATATCCGATCTCATTTACCGTCTGTCGGACGATAGCCGGAATGTCCAGCTTCGCTGCAGTCGTAATCTCACCCGTAACCAGTATGAAACCGGTGCAGGCCGCAGCCTCACATGCCACACGGCTCATCGGATCCTGCGCCATGCAGGCATCCAGAATTGCATCTGAAACGGCGTCGCAGACTTTATCCGGATGCCCCTCCGTTACCGACTCAGAAGTAAATAACAATTTTTCCATCATATTGATTCCTCCAGCTTTATCTTCATTTATCTTCCTGCAGTTTACGAATGCAGACATACCATATAAATCGATTTTTGCGTATAGCCCGATTCGAAACTGCTCCCTTTACGATACAATCTTCAGCTTAAATTTCTGAATTTCTTTCTCTGAACTCACCTTCTGAATCACACCGCCAAGACCGCGGAGCTTCTCATCAAAGGCCTCATATCCCCGCTCCACATAGTAGATGTCGTCCACAGTGGTAATACCGTCCGCGGCAAGACCAGCAATCACAAGAGCAGCTCCGGCTCTCAGATCCGGCGCAGTAACACGAGCACCATAATAGCGTTCCGTACCGTAAATGATGGCAATATTTCCCTCTACCTTGATATTGGCACCCATCTTCGCCAGCTCATCTACATATTTGAAACGGTTCTCAAAAATACTCTCCGTGATGGTACTCGTTCCGGAAGACAGACCCAGAACCACACCCATCTGCGGCTGCATATCTGTCGGAAATCCCGGATATGGAAGCGTCGTCACCTGCGTATGGCGAAGCGGCTGTGTCACTGTCACACGAACTGCATCGTCAAACTCCTCCACACGGCAGCCCACCTCCAGCAGCTTCGCCGTAGTAGCCTCGAGATGCTTTGGTATGACGTTTCTGACCAGGACATCACCGCCGGTAGCTGCTGCAGCAAACATAAACGTGCCCGCCTCAATCTGATCTGGAATGATGGAATACTCTGCTCCGTGCAGACGTTCCACTCCGGTAATACGTATGACATCTGTGCCTGCACCGCGAATCTTCGCTCCCATACAGTTCAGAAAATTCGCCACATCCACAACATGCGGCTCCTTCGCAGCATTTTCAATGATTGTCTTTCCCGCAGCCATAGCCGCAGCCATCATGATATTAATCGTGGCGCCAACAGATACTTTATCCAGATAAATATGCGTGCCGGTCAGCGTCTGCGCCGACGTCATGACCATGCCGCGCTGGATATCCACCTGTGCGCCCAGCGCACGGAATCCCTTCAGATGCAGATCAATGGGTCTGCTTCCTATGGCACAACCGCCCGGAAGGGCAACTTCTGCGTTTTTATATTTTCCCAGAAGCGCCCCCAGCAGATAATAAGACGCACGGATCTTGCGTATATATTCATTGTCCACGGTAAATCCGTGGATGGAAGCGCCGTTGATCCGTACCGTATGTATATCAAGGCGCTCTACCGTCGCCCCGATATTCTCAATCGCCTGAACCATGACATTAATATCGCGAACATTCGGTAAATTTTCTATCGTAACGACTTCATCCGCCATCACAGCCGCTGCAAGAATCGCCAGTGCCGCATTCTTCGCGCCGCCGATTTCCACTTCGCCATGCAGAGGATTTCCACCCTTTATCACATATTGATCCATTTCGCACCTCTATGCTTATTTTGGTATTCATTCAGAAGCAGACATGTTTCTGCAGGAAGCATTTTGAGTCTGACTCTGAATCGTAACATTTTTTAGCAAGCTATTATAACTACATCTGAAAAAAAATGTCAATACCATTTTATGCAGACCCGGAACGAAAAGTTATCTGTACAGAAAGATTCACAATCGCAGACCGATAAGATCAGTCGGCATGTCACTCAACGGACGCGCTGACATCGTCATCTTCCCCGTCGTCTATGGTGAACAGGCTGCTGAATCTGACCTTCGCCCACTGTGTCTCGTCCACCTCAAAATCAGAGTCCTCCTGATATCCCTCAATCACTTCCGAATAGAGATCACTCGCCAGCTCAGAGATCGCCGACTCCAGCGCAGACTGTGCTGCATCCGCATCATCCTCACTGTCCAGACGGATCACATAACAGCAGTCGGTACCCTCAACCACGCCGGAAATCTGACCCTCCGTCATAGAATCCGCAGCAGCGATCACCGCATCGCTGAAACCGCCGTCCTCCTCACTGTCCTCATCCTCACCATAAGAATATGTAGAAACCGTATATCCATACGTATCCGCAAGTGTATCAAAATCCTCTCCCGCCTGCGCAGATGCCGCAAACGCCGCCGCGCTCTCCTGGAAAGCCGCAACCTCCTCATCTGTATAAGAAACCGTCTCTCCGTCGTCGTCCGTGTAATCACTGTAATCTATCACAACGTAGCTGAATGTCCTGCGCGAATAATCCTCAATCGAAAGCTGTTCCGTCGCCTGCACCTCTGCATCATCATAGATGGCATCATCCATCCGTGTCGCCAGAGTCTCATAATAAAGATAAGTCTCCACATACTCCTGCGTGGCGCCCATCTCCTTGATCGCCTTCGCAGAGTTCTCAGACATAAACTCCTCCGCAGCCGCCTGAATCGCCTCCATATCCTCATCGGTGATTTCCACGCCGTAGTCCTCCATATGAGCCTCCAGCAGGTAATCCAGTTCGATTTCCTCTAATATGTAGGATTTCACCGTATCCTCCATCGTCTGTCCGTCGTCGTCCATATAGGATTCGTTCGTCCAGTAATCCTCTCCATAGTAAGTCACAAAAAGACTGTCGTAAGTAACCTGTGTATAATGCGCCGCGAAATTCATATAACCGATGGAAATCTCCTGATCGCCGATGGTAGCACCCACCGCGCTTTGATCTATCCTGTTCCCGCATCCGCTCAATGCTAACGATGACGCCATGGCGCCTGCAAGTAAAGCCGCTGTCAATTTTCGATATTTCATACATGTCCTCCTGGTCTTCCGTACATTGTAAGGAACTGTCACATGATCCGACAAAACATGTGACAATTCTTAACGATTATAGCGCCTTTTTCAACTATCTGCAAGTGCAAAATGTATATCGTTTCACAACCGTGCGGATTTCTGTGAAAATCATCGTCTGACCAGGGATTTATATAACGACTTTTGCACAAAATTCACTTATCTGTACCTGCTGGTTCAAAACAGATTTCTTCAAACAAATCCAAAACCTTCTGGATGATTTCCATGACTGTCAGCCCTGTTTTTTGTTTTTGCCAGACAAAATGCGGACGATCCCTGTCCGCCGCAAAAAGCAGATGCGGCTGCAATGCTTTTACCAGATCGGGAATTTTTGCCGGATCAAGCGGTGTCCGTTCAAACAGATAAAAGAAAATCCCCTCCGGTTTTTCACGAATTTCCGTTATAAAAAGAAGGTGCGCACGCTCCTTCATCAGCGCGACTGCGAGAAGATTCTGCACACAGCGCGGCGGCTCGCCAAAGCGATCGATCAGCTCATCCAGCATTTCTTCCTGTTCCTCTTCTGTCCGAATCGCAGCGATTCGCTTATAAATATCCAGCTTCTGATTTTCGCTTGAAATATATGCGGCCGGAATAAAAGCATCTGTCTCTACGTCGATTACCGTATCAAAAGATTCCGCCGGCGCCTCGCCTTTCACCGTACAAACCGCCTCATTCAGCATTTTACAGTACAAATCATATCCCACCGCCTCCATATGGCCATGCTGCTGCTGTCCGAGCAGATTCCCGGCGCCGCGAATCTCCAGATCCTTCATGGCAATGCGCATGCCGCTTCCCAGTTCTGTAAACTCACGGATAGCGGACAGTCGTTTTTCCGCCACCTCCTGCAGCACCTTATCCTTGCGGTACATGAGGAACGCATATGCCGTCCGGTTGGAACGACCGATACGACCCCGAAGCTGATAAAGCTGGGAAAGCCCCATCCGGTCCGCGTCATGAATGATCATGGTATTGACATTTCCGATATCCAGACCCGTCTCGACAATCGTGGTAGATACCAGTACATCGACCTCCCCATTGATAAAACGGTACATCACCTGTTCCAGTTCCCGTTCGTTCATCTGTCCATGCGCAAAAGCAACCTCCGCTTCCGGCACAAGCCGCGCGATCCGCGCCGCCACATCCGCAATGCTCTGTACTCGATTATATACATAATATACCTGACCGTCCCGCGCCAGTTCCCGTCCGATTGCCTCACGCACCAGTTCTTCATTATATTCCATAATGTACGTCTGGATCGGCATCCGGTCTCTGGGTGCCTCCTCCAGAACGCTCATATCACGGATCCCGATCAGGCTCATGTGAAGCGTCCGCGGAATCGGCGTCGCTGTCAGCGCCAGAACATCCACAGTCTTTTTCATCTGCTTGATTTTTTCCTTATGCGTCACTCCAAAACGCTGCTCCTCGTCGATAATCAGAAGACCCAGATCCCGGAACGCAACATCCTTTGACAGCACCCGGTGCGTTCCGATCACAATATCCACCATACCCTGCCGCAGACCTTTCAGCGTCTCCCGCTGCTGCGCCTGCGTCCGAAAACGACAGAGGAGTTCAACATTAACCGGAAAATCCTTTAACCGCTGAACAAAATTGTTGTAATGCTGCTGTGCCAGGATCGTCGTCGGCACCAGATAGACAACCTGTTTGTTCTCCTGTACCGCTTTGAAGGCCGCGCGGATGGCGACCTCGGTTTTTCCAAAACCCACATCTCCGCAGATCAGCCGATCCATAATCTTTGTACTCTCCATATCCGCTTTGACATCACGGATTGCCTGCAGCTGATCCTCTGTCTCCTCATACGGAAACATCTCCTCAAACTCACGCTGCCAGACCGTATCCTTCCCATAAGAAAACCCGGAAGTATTCTGTCGAACGGCATACAGATCCACCAGCTCCCGCGCGATATCCTGCACGGCCCGTTGCACCCGGCCTCTGGTTTTTTTCCATTCCTGTCCACCCAGGCGGTTCAGCTTCGGGGCTTTCGTATCGGTTCCTGCATATTTCTGAATCAAATCCAGCTGTGTCGCCAGCACATAGAGGATACTTCCCCCTTCATATTCAATTTTCATATAATCCCGCAGGGTTTTATGAATCTCGATTTTCTCAAATCCCCGAAAAATCCCCAAACCGTGATTCTCATGTATGACATAATCTCCCGACTTTAATTCATCAAAACCGAAAAGTCTCTCTCCCCCGCAAAAATGCTTCTTTTTTCGGGATCTTTTTTTCGCCCCGAAAATATCTGTCTCCGTCAGGACAACAAAACGGATATCCGGATAGGAAAAACCTCTTTTCAGTGCGCCGCAGCGCACCATGACTTCCCCCGCCTGAAC
>JAJBUT010000069.1:0-40559 GCA_020860185.1 Lachnospiraceae bacterium
CTCTCGAAGAAAAATCCGGCGCACTATTTAAAAGTTATTTCTTAACAGTTCCTTAATAATTTCATAATACGCATAACGACACAAGTATTGCTCGGCAAGTAAATCTGATCACGGCAGCATGTATTTCACTTTTACTTTTTGATATGCTTGTGTTTTTTTGTGTTTAACGACTTAATGTCGTTTCCTATAAAAGGAGGATTTTTTTATGCCGCAAAATCAGTTTCAGCGAATGATGTTCGCGCTTATCACTGTCGTAATTACCGTGCACGGCTATGTCTTTTACAGTCTCTACGTAGTCAACGGTTCTTATTTTTCGTCCCTGGAAGGCGCTACAGGCGTCATCAGCGGAATCAACATACAGGGAGGCGTGTATGCATTCGGACATTACCTGCCGATCTGGGCAGTCATACTGATCGAATTCTGTCTCGCCTATACGCTGGAAAATCTGCTGGGCAGCCCCTGCTCTTTCAAACTGGCCTGCAAAGTGTTCAATCCGGCCGAAACACACCATATGATGTTCGAAACCGCTATCATTTGTGCGACCGTCGGCATTATGTGCCCCGCCATGAGTTTTCTGGCAGCCTGGATGTATTACCCTTATTATGCCGGATTCAGCATAGTAACCCTGTTTGCCAACTGGCTGAGGCTTGTGTGCTTTAACTTTCCGTTTGCGTATTTTTCGCAGCTGTTTTTCATTCAACCGCTGGTTCGGACGATTTTCAAGGCTATCTTTGTCCGTGATAAACAGACAGAAGAGAAAACTCAGCCTGCTGCCATGCCGGACTATATTATTACAGTAGGCAGGGAATTCTGCAGCGGCGGCGCAGAGACAGCGAAAAAACTGGCGGAAAGGCTCGGATACAAATATATTGACAAAGAACTGATCGATCAGACAGCACGGGAACTCGGCATGCTGCCGGAATACGTCGAGCAAAAGGAGGAAAAGCCGGCCGGCTATTTCGATATCCCGCCGCACTGGCTGATCTCATCCGGCTGGTATTCAGACAACAATCTTTCCATGTCTGATCATATGAAGATTATCAACGCGCAGAGGCAGATCATCCGGGAATATGCGGACAAATCCGGCGTTGTGATCGTCGGACGAACCGCTGACCAGATCCTGCGGGGCTATCCGAATGTTTTAAGTGTTTTCTTCCACGCAGATGAAAACAAACGGATACAGCGCTGTCAGGAATTATCCTCCTGCGACAAAAATCAGGCAAAAAAAGCCGTCCGGGAGATGGACCGCCTTCGTTCAGACTACTATAATACGATTACCGGGAAAAAATGGGGTTCCAAAAGCAACTATGATCTGTATCTTGATCTGGGCGAACTCGGTTCCGATGAAGCAATCGAACAGATTATCGAAAAATTACGTGAGTCATGAAAACCTGCTTCATCATTATGTTTAAAAAATCCTCATCATCAAAGGCGAATCTCTCTGATGATGAGGATATTATTTTGGCCGTTCATTCACATTCCCTGTCACGCACTCATCTTTGCCAGCTTTGCCGCCTGATCTGCTGCGATCAGCGCGTCTATGATCTCCTGGATATCGCCGTTCATAATGGAGTCCAGACGATACAGCGTCAGCTTGATCCGGTGATCGGTCACACGCCCCTGCGGAAAGTTGTAGGTGCGGATTTTCTCCGAACGGTCTCCGGTGCCGACCTGGCTCCTTCTTGCCTCCGCCTCCGCGTCATGCGCCTTCTGACATTCCATATCGTAGAGCTTCGCGCGCAGGACCCTGAGCGCCTTGTCTTTATTTTTTAACTGCGATTTCTCGTCCTGACAGGAGATCACGATACCGGTCGGAATGTGAGTCAGCCGAACCGCCGAATCGGTGGTATTCACGCACTGCCCGCCATTTCCGGACGCACGGAATACATCAAATTTACAGTCGTTCATATCTATCTCGACATCAACCTCCTCCGCCTCCGGCATGATGGCAACCGTAATTGTCGAGGTATGGATCCTCCCGCCGGACTCCGTCTCAGGGACACGCTGCACGCGGTGAACGCCGGACTCATACTTCAGCACGGAATACGCGCCCTGTCCGGTCACCATGAAGCTGACATATTTCATACCGCCGATGCCGATCTCCTCCACGTCCATCGTCTCCACCTTCCAGCGTCTTGATTCGGCGTAATGGACATACATCCGGTAGATTTCCGCCGCAAAAAGTGCCGCTTCGTCACCGCCCGCCCCGGCACGGATCTCCACAATCACGTTTTTGTCATCATTCGGATCCCTGGGAAGAAGGAGAATTTTCAGTTTTTTCTCCAGTTCCTCCACTCCGGCTTTGGCATCATTCAGTTCCTCCTTGAGCATGTCCCTCATTTCCTCGTCAGACTCCTCCTGAAGCATGGCAAGGCTGTCCTCTATATCCTGATTGCATTTTTTATATTCTTTATATGCTTCCACCACCGGCGCCAGATCGCTCTGTTCTTTCATCAGCGCCTGAAAACGCTTCGGATCAGACGCGACATCCGGCTCGCTCAGCAGGCTTAATACCTCCTCAAAACGGAGCAGCGTATCCTCCAGTCTGTCAAACATGTTCGGTTCTCCTTCCTTTTACGACCCGGTCCAGACCCTGCAGGTCCGGCACCACCTCTATCCCTGTATAACCTTTTTCCCTCATCAGTGTAGATACCGCTCTGCCCTGATCACAGCCGATCTCAAACAAAAGACAGCCGCCCGGAAACAGATAACGGTCAGCCTCCGCCAGAATCTCCCGATAAAAAAACAGCCCGTCCGCGCTCCCGTCCAGCGCAGCCCGCGGCTCATAATCCCTGACCTCCGGCATCAGCGTCGGAATGATGTCTGTCGGAATATAGGGCGGATTCGACACAATCATATGAAACCGTCCGGTCAGATCCGAAAACAGATCACTTCGGTCAAACCTGACGTTCACATCATTGCGTTCCGCATTCTTCCGAGCCAGGCACAATGATTCCTCTGAGATATCGGAGCCCGTCACCTCCGCCCCGGGACAAAACTTTTTCAGGCTGACCGCAATACAGCCGGAGCCGGTACAGAGATCGAGCACGCGCATCTGATGCTTTTCTGTATCTTTCAGAATGCGCAGCGCTTCCTCCACCAGAAGCTCCGTATCCTGCCGCGGAATCAGCACGTGCTCATCAACGAAAAACGGCAGTCCCATAAACTCCTGTTCGCCGGTCAGGTACTGCAGAGGAATGCGATAACAGCGCTTCTCCAGCAATTCATCAAAAATCAGTCTCTGCTCCCGCGGCATCTCATCACGCTGATGCAGCAGATAAAAATTCAGATCAATCCCACAGGCGTACTCCAGCAGAAATTCACTCTCTGATATCTCATTTTCAATTCCTGCTTTCCTCAGCTGATCAGCCGCCCGCAATCGGGCATTTCTGTAAGTCTCAGACCCGTCCTCATAATTCATAAGCGCTGACTTCCTCATTTCGCCGCAGCACATCCGCCAGATAATTACTTTTTCTCATCGTTCCTGACCTCCTCCACAAACGGCCTCCAGTCAAACACAGCCTCCACCGACGCGATGCCGACCTCAATCATCTCATCATCCGGCTCCTTCACCGTCAGTCCCTGCATCCACATCCCGGGTCTGCTCAGGATCTGAACCAGACGATTGTCCGATCGTCCGGCCATCCGGATAAGCTCATAAGAAAGCCCCGCAATCACAGGAATCAGCAGCAGGCGGATCACGATGCGCATCGCATGGGAATCCACACGGATAAACAGATACAATATGATTGTAATGACAATCACAAACACCATAAAGCTGGTTCCGCAGCGCTTATGTTCTTTCGAACATGTTCGGACATTCTCCACCGTCAGATCCATGCCATGCTCAATGCAGTTGATGCATTTATGTTCAGCTCCGTGATACATGAAAACCCGCTGTATATCCTTCATGCGGGAAATCAACAGAATGTATCCGATAAAAATCACCAGCCGCAGAGCACCTTCAAAAATGGCCACCAGATTGGCGTTATCCGTGATCAGCCGCTGAAATGCCTGCGACAGGTAATACGGAAGAATCATAAAAATAGCCACCGCCAGAACAATGGAAAAAACCAGTGTTCCTCCCATCAGAGCCTTCTCGGCACGATCCTGCTTTTTCTGAGCCTGCGGATCGTCCGCCTCCTTTGTTTTTGTCTCTGTCTGACCCGCTGATCTTTTGTCTCCGCCCTCGGAATCCTTTGCCGCATCACTTTCTTTCGTTTTTTTCTTTCCGGAAGATTCTGGCTGATCAGCATCCTCCTCTTCATCCTCAAAAAAAGAAGCGGAGTACATCAGGGTAGACATGCCGAGAACCATAGAATCAATAAAACTCAGTACGCCCCTGACCAGCGGAACTTTATTCCATTTTTCATCGAAAAGGGAGGCCTTGTCATTTTCAATCTTTACTTCAATCTCATGATCCGGTTTGCGCACCGCAACAGCATATTTTTTGCCGTTGCGCATCATAACCCCCTCCATGACGGCCTGACCGCCGATACCTGAGTATTTCATTTCAAACACCTCATATGGATAACAAAGAAACCTCCAGCTATATTTACCGAAAATACGACCGGAGGCTCCGCTGACAGCAGTGCAGCACCGCTGGACTGCCGTCTTACTTTTTCACTTATGCTATTTGTTTAAGCCGTACTTACGATTGAACTTATCAATACGTCCGCGAGCCTGTGTAGCCTTCTGCTGACCGGTGTAAAACGGATGGCATTTGGAACAAATCTCAACATGAATATTCTGCTTTGTCGAACCTGTCACAAATGTATTGCCGCAGTTGCAGGTCACAGTAGCCTGATAGTAATCCGGATGGATGTCTGCTCTCATTCTATTCACCTCACATACCAGATCTCTTTGTATCTCTGCGTCCGCTCAACCGCACAGCCGCCTGTCGGGATACAATAAACCTGTTCATTCATACTCTGACTTCAGAGTCCTTTTCTGATAACTGTATGGCATTCCAAAATCGCGTCTGAAACACAATACATGCATGCCCGTGCACACAACATAAGTATTATAGCATGCAGTATTTATGAATGCAAGATGTTTTTCAGAAAAACTTCCGATGACGTACCTGATTGATAAATTCCCGGTTCGTCCTGGTTTTCAGGAACATGCGAAGGATGGATTCCACGGCATCGTCCGCCTTCATGCCGTTTAACGCTCTCCGCATGATATCGACCGCTTCCTTCTCCTCACGGTTTAAAAGTAGATCCTCTCTTCTGGTTCCGGATTTCACGATGTCGATAGCCGGGAAAATTCTTTTCTCCGATAATTTCCGATCCAGGATCAGTTCCATATTACCGGTTCCCTTGAACTCCTCATATACAACGTCATCCATACGGCTGCCCGTGTCTACCAGAGCTGTCGCAAGAATCGTCAGACTGCCGCCCTCGCGCATATTTCTGGCCGCGCCGAAAAACCGCTTCGGCATATGCAGCGCTCCGGGATCCAGACCGCCGGAAAGCGTCCGGCCGCTGGGCGGTACGACCATATTATAGGCGCGCGCGAGACGGGTAATACTGTCAAGCAGAATCATCACATCGTGTTTGTGCTCCACCAGACGCTTCGCACGCTCGATCACCATCTCCGAAACGCGCTTGTGATGCTCCGGCAGTTCATCAAAGGTAGAATAGATTACCTCGACATTGTCCCCCTCGATGGCCTCCTTGATATCCGTCACCTCCTCGGGGCGCTCATCAATCAACAGGATGATCAGATGCATCTCCGGATTATTTTGCTTGACAGAGGTGGCGATTTCTTTCAAAAGCGTCGTCTTTCCTGCTTTCGGCTGTGATACAATCATACCGCGCTGCCCTTTGCCAACCGGAGCGATCAGATCCATGATCCGCATGGACACACGGGACGAACTGGTTTCCAGCCGAAGCCTCTCATTCGGAAAAATCGGTGTCAGATCCTCAAACGGGGTTCTCTGAGCGGCAACCGACGGATTCATGCCGTTGACACAGGAAATATATAAAAGCGCGCTGAACTTCTCACCCTGAGAACGGATTCTCTTATTTCCGGCAATAATGTCACCGGTTTTCAGACGAAAGCGTCGGATCTGTGAAGGAGACACATAAACGTCCTGATCACCGGGAAGATAATTTTCACAGCGGATAAATCCATAACCGTCCGGCATAACCTCCAGAATCCCATCCGCCTGCTCGCCGCTGTCCAGATCAGACATGGAGATTCCCTCTGATTCCATCCGCTGAACCGTCCGGTCATCCACCGTCCGGATCCGTTCATCACCCGTTTCGTTTGACAGGTTCGCTGCAGGTTTTGAATAGCGGTTCCGGTTATCTTCCTGTCGGTTACTATACGTATTATTTCTGTATGACTTATGATTATTAGAAGATTCTCTCACGAAATGATTCTGCCCGTTTTCTGAAGAGTCTCTCTTTTCTCTCGATTCCCCTGTATTTTTCTGCCAGGATCTTCTGTAATCTCTTTCAGGCCGCTCCGTCGCTGCAGCTTCTTTTTTCTGAGTATCCGCATCCGACGTTCTGATATCCTCCTGGCGCTCTTCTTTTTCTGAATCAGAGGATCCGGCATTCTCCCGCCGTATTTCTGTTTCTGCGTCAGACAGCCCGATATTCTTCTGCTGTGTTTCTGCTCCTGCGTCTGGCGTTCCGGTATTCTTCTGCTGTGTTTCTGCTCCTGCGTCTGGCGATCCGGCATCTTCCTGCTGAATATCTGCTTCCTGTTTCTCAGTCTGTGCGGCAGCATCGATCTCATCCTGCTGCAGCATGCGCTCAATCAAATCCGCTTTTTTCAAAGTGGAGATACGTTTCATGCCTCTGGCTTTCGCTAAATCTTTTAAAATAGCCAGTGACAGACTTTCATATTTTTCCCTCATTCTTACCTCCGGTAATTTTATATTTTATGGCTATTCCACTCAACGAACGAAACGCCTGTTTTCTAATATGGTAGGTTTGTCCTGAAATGACAACTAAACTGCATATGATGCTGTTCCTTTGAAATAGTACCTGATGGTTATGTTATCCCGGAATTTTTGCCAGAATCGACATTCAAAGAAAATTTACTGAAAACATTATACACCTATTGTTCCGAAAATGGTAGTACTTTTTTACCTATAGGTAAAATTTTTATCATTATACTTTTAAAATTAAGATAAACCGGCAAACCCCTCTGGGCTTGCCGGTCTATCTTCGTTATTGTCATATTCTCAAATCAACGTGCCGTGCTGATCGCCGCCTGCGCCGCCGCCAGCCGCGCAATCGGTACCCGGAACGGGCTGCAGCTCACATAGTCCAGCCCGATCTTATGGCAGAACTCTACGGAAGAGGGATCTCCGCCGTGCTCACCGCAGATACCGCAGTGCAGTTCAGGACGAACCGGTTTACCCAGCTCGATCGCCATCTCCATCAGCTTGCCGACGCCGGTCTGATCCAGCTTCGCGAACGGATCATTCTCCAGGATCTTCGCGTCATAGTAGGCATCCAGGAACTTGCCGGAGTCGTCACGCGAGAAGCCGTAGGTCATCTGCGTGAGGTCGTTCGTTCCGAAGCAGAAGAACTCGGCCTCCGTCGCGATCTCGTCCGCGGTAAGCGCCGCGCGCGGAATCTCAATCATTGTGCCGACCTCATATTTCAGGCCGGATCCTGCCGCCGCAATCTCCGCATCCGCAGTCTCAACGACGAATTTCTTTACATATTTCAGTTCTTTGATATCGCCGACCAGCGGAATCATGATCTCGGGAACCAGCTTCCATTCCGGATGATCGTTCTGTACCTTGATCGCTGCGCGGATCACCGCCTTCGTCTGCATCCTGGCAATCTCCGGATAGGTGACAGCCAGACGGCAGCCGCGGTGTCCCATCATCGGGTTGAACTCTTTCAGACCCTCGATCAGAGCCTTGATATCCTCAACGGACTTGCCCTGCGCCTCGGCCAGCTTCTCAATGTCTTCCTCCTCCTGAGGAACAAACTCATGGAGCGGCGGATCCAGGAAACGGATGGTAACCGGGTCGCCCTCCATCGCCTCATACAGCTGCTCGAAGTCGCCCTGCTGGTACGGAAGAATCTTTTCGAGCGCAGCCTCTCTCTCCTCAAGAGTATCCGCACAGATCATTTCACGGAACGCGTCAATCCGGTCGCCCTCGAAGAACATATGCTCGGTACGGCAAAGTCCGATGCCCTCCGCACCAAGCTCACGGGCTTTCTTCGCATCCGTCGGCGTGTCCGCATTCGTGCGAACCTTCATCGTGCGGAACTTATCCGCCCACGACATAATCCTGCCGAACTCACCCGCGATCTTCGCCTCAACGGTAGGAATCGCTCCGTCGTAAATACAGCCGGTGGAACCGTCGAAGGAGATGATATCACCCTCGCGGTACTCTTTTCCGCCGAGTGTAAACCGTTTATTTTCCTCGTCCATAATGATATCACCGCAGCCGGATACACAGCACGCACCCATACCGCGGGCAACCACTGCCGCGTGAGAGGTCATGCCGCCGCGAACGGTCAGAATACCCTGGGAAGCCTTCATACCGGTGATGTCCTCCGGAGAAGTCTCCAGGCGGACAAGAACGACCTTCTCACCTCTTCCGGCCCATTCTACCGCGTCGTCAGCCGTAAACACAATCTTGCCGCAGGCTGCGCCGGGAGCAGCGCCGAGCGCTTTCCCGATCGGCTCGGCCGCTTTCAGAGCCGCAGCGTCAAAAGTCGGATGGAGCAGGGCATCGAGGTTGCGCGGATCTACCATGGCAACCGCCTCTTCCTCCGTCCTCATGCCCTCGTCGACCAGATCGCAGGCGATCTTCAGCGCGGCAAATGCGGTTCTCTTACCATTACGCGTCTGCAGCATGTAGAGCTTCCGGTTTTCAACGGTAAACTCCATGTCCTGCATATCTCTGTAGTGATTCTCCAGAATCTTGCAGACCTCCACAAACTCTGCGTAAGCCTCCGGGAACTCCTCTTCCATCTTCGCGATCGGCATCGGCGTGCGCACACCGGCAACCACATCCTCGCCCTGAGCATTGATCAGGAACTCGCCCATCAGCTTCTTCTCACCGGTAGCCGGGTCGCGGGTAAACGCAACGCCGGTACCGCAGTCGTCGCCCATATTTCCGAACGCCATGCTCTGTACGTTGACCGCCGTCCCCCAGGAATATGGGATATCGTTATCACGGCGATATACGTTCGCGCGGGGGTTGTCCCAGGAGCGGAAAACGGCCTTCACCGCTCCCATCAGCTGCTCCTTCGGATCATCCGGGAAATCCTCTCCCAGCACGGTCTTATACTCTTCCTTAAACTGTCCAGCCAGATTCTTCAGATCGTCTGCGGTCAGATCTACATCATAGATAACGCCCTTTTCCTTTTTCATCTCGTCGATGAGTTCTTCGAAATATTTCTTGCCGACCTCCATCACGACGTCGGAATACATCTGGATAAATCTGCGATAGCAGTCCCAGGCCCAACGCGGGTTGCCGGACTTCTCCGCCAGAACATTGACAACGGTCTCATTCAGTCCGAGGTTTAAGATGGTATCCATCATACCCGGCATGGAAGCTCTCGCGCCGGAACGCACAGATACCAGCAGCGGGTTCTCTGCGTCGCCGAACTTTTTGCCGGTGATCTCTTCCATCTTGCCGATATGCTCGTTAATCTGTTCCTGGATCTCATCATTGATCTCGCGCCCGTCCTCATAATACTGTGTGCAGGCCTCTGTCGTAATCGTAAAGCCCTGGGGAACCGGGAGGCCAAGCGACGTCATCTCAGCCAGATTCGCGCCCTTGCCGCCGAGAAGCTCTCGCATATTCGCATTGCCCTCACTAAATAAGTAAACCCATTTGTTTGCCATTTTAAATCCTCCTGATAAAAAAATATGGTGATTATTCAGAACCGGACACAACCATGAGCCTGCCGGCACAACAGGTGTATCTTGTTCTGGTTTTCCTCAAAAAGCATGTCATACAGGACACCCCCTGCAATCCGTGTTACATTCTAACATACTTTGTGGAAAAATCAAACAGCTTTTTGTGAAATTGATAACAAAGTTCCGGTAATATTTATGTAAAAAACTCTGATGTACCCTGAAAACGGGCATTCTGCACTTCACAAAACAGGTGTGCCATAAAAAAGGCGGTTTTTGCATTTCTCAGCATATCCTCGGCAGCAGTTCCCCGCCGGGCTGCGGCAGCAGCGTCTCTGCACCGATCTCCGTCGTTACCACAACCTTCCCCGGCATGGTATCCGTAATCTCCCCGATGATTGCCGCATGCGCAGAATATTTTCCCTCTTTTAAAACAGCAAGTAATGCCTGCGCCTGCTCTTTCGGCGCAATCACAACCAGCGTACCCTCATTCGCCAGATACAGCGGATCCAGCCCCAGCATACCGCAGACGCCGCGCACCGCCGGATCGACAGGAATCGATTCACTGTCAAGTCTCACGCCCACATGGCTCTCCGAAGCGATCTCATAGAGCACGGTTCCGACACCGCCCCGTGTGGCGTCGCGGATCACATGGATATCCTTTGTCGTTTGAATCATGGAGTCTACAGTCCCCCACAGGGGAGCGCAATCGCTTTTGATATCCGCATCGATGCCAAGGTCCTCGCGCGCCAGCAAAATCGTACAGCCGTGCCGACCGATATCCCCGGTCACCAGAATAGCGTCGCCGGGCTTTGCGAATGCTCCCGATGTAGAAAAACCTTCTGTCAAAGTGCCGATTCCGGTCGTGGTGATAAAAATATGATCCACCTGTCCTTTGCCCGCCACCTTCGTATCGCCCGCCACGATCTTCACGCCGGCCTCTGCCGCCGTCTTTTCCATGGAGGCCGCGATCTCCTCCAGTTTGTCCAGGGGAAATCCCTCTTCTATAATGAAGGAACAGGTCAGATAACGCGGCCGGGCACCCATACAGGAGAGGTCGTTGACCGTTCCGCAGATGCTGAGTTTTCCGATATTTCCGCCGTTAAATTCAAAGGGAGAAACGATAAATCCGTCCGTAGACATCGCGATCTTTCCGTTTCCCATATCCAGAACCGCCGCGTCATCCGCGGTGAACTCCGGGTTGGAAAAGTGTGCCGCAAAGACCTCCTGAATCAATTCCGCCGTCTGTTTTCCGCCCGCGCCATGCGCGAGGGTTACTTTTTTTTCTGACATGATAATCTCCATTCTGCCGCCCTTTGTCCGGCGGCTCAGATAGCAGTAAAAACACGATCTTCACACGATTATCTCCTCACTTTTGGAATCTGCTACGCTGTGCGCGTTTGAGATCCTTCGGTTTTCATGTAATCGTGACGTGTCTGTTCTTCTGTGATCGCTGCACGGCTCATTGCCAGCGCTCATACTGATAGTACGCCGAGCAGCTTCCCTCGTTGGAGACCATGCAGGCTCCCACCGGATGCTCCGGCGTACAGACCTTCCCGAACACTTTGCAGTCCGACGGTTTACATTTCCCCTGAAGCACGTCGCCGCAGCGGCAGGCCGGATTCGGTTTCCCATGCACCTCGGGCAGCGCGAATCTGATCCGGGCATCATACGCCCGGTACGTCTCCCGCAGCTTCAGCCCGGAACCCGGGATGATGCCCAACCCCCGCCACTGCGAGTCACAGGGTTCCATCACCTCCGCGATCAGCTTCATGCCGGCAGGATTCCCTTCCGGCCGCACCACCCTGGGATAACAGTTCACAAAAAACGGCTCTCCGGACTTTGATTTTTCTATGATGACAGCCAGCGCCGTGAGCAGTTCTTTTGCCGTAAAACCGGCGATCACACCGGAGACACCCTCATCCCGCAGCCGGCGGCAGTCTGCCTCGCCGGTGATCGCATTGACATGACCCGGAAAGAGAAACGCGTCTGCACTTCCCTTTAACGCCTCATAGGCATTTGGCATCGTCTTGTTTGCGGTCAGGACAGAATAATTGGTCAGTCCCTGCTCCTTTGCCTTTTTCACCGAAAGACAGGCCGACGGCGTCGTCGTCTCAAAGCCGACCGACAAAAACACCACCTGCCGGTCCGGATTTTCCCGCGCGGTATTCACCGCGTCCAACGGTGTATAGACAATCTGAATATCCGCCCCCTCGGCTCTGGCGTCCGCCAGGCTCATCCTCGTTCCCGGCACGCGGATCAGATCGCCGAAGGTGCAGATCAGACACTCCTTTTCCAGAGCGAGGATCATCGCCTCGTCGATAAAATCCACCGGCGTCACACACACCGGGCAGCCCGGGCCGGAGATCAGTACGATGTTTTCTGGAAGTATTTTCCGGATCCCCAGGCGGAAAATCTCGTGGGTATGCGTGCCGCACACCTCCATGATCCGCAGCTTCGGGCCGTCGTAATTTTCAATGATGCTTCGCGCTTTTCTGATTGTATCGTCCATATGGTTTTTCCTGATTCCCCTTCAATTGAGTATAGTCCTGTTTGTCAGCAGCTGCCTCGTTTCACAGCTGCCAGCGAGCCCGTCACAGCAGACCGATGATATCCTCTGCCTCGGCATCGTCATCTCCGCTGATCTTCGCGATGGCCATCCCGGCATGCACCATGACATAATCACCCGGTTCCAGCTCATCCAGAAGCTCCGCGGAAACCTCCCGCTTCGCACCGGAGGCATCCACCAGCGCCATGCCGTCTTTGATTCCTACAACTCTTGCAGATAATCCTACACACATATCTTTTCCTCCTGATTGTTTCAATCCGCGCCCGGTATTAGGAGTGCGGCATATATGCTTTCATTGTTGTTACTCATACATCAACTGTGATCGGGCAATACAGTCTGCTGCCCCTCAGACCAATGTTTATATTCATCGAGCCGCCGAATAAATCCGCCGAATTCCGGAACCGTAAAATCCAGTTCTCTGTACCGGACCGGATAAATAATCCCTTTACTGATCAGCTGCGCCCTCGTCGTTGAGACAGAACTGACGGTTTTATTCAGATGTTTCGCGATGTTCGCAATCGTACAGGGCAGTTCACCACACTGCACCATGGCAAATATAAATCTTTTATCACTCTCCGCACATCGTTCATAACGGCCCCTGAAAAAACCTGTATCAAGAAGATTATAAAATTCACCGATACTGTGATTCACATCAGACAGCGTAATTTCATCTCCGTCCGCATTTTTATATACAACCTGGCAGATTTGCTGAATAAAAAACGGATAACCCTTCGTAATCGCGTGGATCCTTTCTACAGCTTCTTTTGTATACAATACCCCGAACTTCCGCGCCGGTATTTCGATGGCTTTTTCAGATTGTTCCTCTGTAAGGGAACCAATCTCCTTATAGTAAAACAATCGTTCTGAATATGACTTTTCCTCAGACAGCATTTTGTAAATCTTCGGAAGACCCGCACCGACGATCATAACCGGATATCCCAGCTGATTCGTCCGATGCAGCGCCGCGATCAGTGAACCCAGCTCTCTCGATTGCATATACTGCATTTCGTCTATAAAAAAACAGACCGGTATACCTGATATAGAAGCCGTCTCTCCGATCGTTGTAAAAACCTCGGTCAGACTCTGTGTCAGATTAACAGAATGATACAGTTCCCTTTCCTGCAGAGACAGGGAAAATGTATGATCTGACGGATCAAAAGAGACTACCAGTGACTTGATTGCATCCAACGGTTTCTGAATCAGATTCTTAAACTTTTCTTTTGTACTCACCTTACGCAGAAAAGCCTGTGAACAGGAAGCAATCTGAGAAATAAAATCATCCCTCTCTTCCACTTCAATATGTCTGCAAAATATATTTTTTTCTTCCGCAATCTTCTGCAGACTGTTGATCAGAACTGTTTTCCCGACACCCCGTAATCCGCTGAATATCACAGACTGAACCGGCATATTGATGGCAAGCGCCTCAAAGATCTGCTCCACATCCCGCAAATCCTCTTCCCGTCCGGCCAGATAAGACGGCATTAAACCGGCTCCGGGCCGATATGGATTTACTTTAAACAAACTAACACCCCCAGGCATTCGACTAAATGTCGTGTATCTATCATTTCATTTTACATATATGTCCGCCTTTGTCAATATCTTTACGCTTCGTTCCGCGAAATATTCCCTATAAGTTTTGCGGTTCACAGGAGATTTTCAAGACACACACTTCACTGATTCAGATATGCCATCCCGGCCGCCGCCTGTCCCAGTGCCAGCCCGCCGTCATTCGGCGGAATCATGCTGTGGCGATAAACGGTAAAGCCCGCCTCTTTCAGTCCGGTCTCACAAAGCTCCAGCAGAAGCTGGTTCTGAAACACCCCGCCGCTCAGAGCACAGGCTTTGACGCCGGTTTTCATGGAAACCTCCCTGCAGCCGGTCACAATCTGTTCAGCCAGAATCTCATGGAAACGATATGCCAGCAGGCAGACGTCCTGCCCCTCCAGCCGTCCCTCTATCATAAAACGCACTAAAGCATCCGCAGGAAGCACAACTCTGCTGCTTTCAGCATTTTCCCCTGTGCCCTGCCCGGTTATCAGTGAACATGCTTTTCCATTTTTACGGCTTCCATCCGTCTCACAATCGTAATAACCTGTCTGCTCACGGATACCGGAATCTCCGATGTGAATCCCTGTCTTTTCCTGATACTCCTCCGCCCGGAACTGCAGCGTCGTGGACGCCTCACCCTCAAAAGTGGAACTCAGACGGATTCCCAGGATCGCACTGACCGCGTCAAAGAGCCTCCCGGCACTGGTGGAGACCACGGCATTTATTTTTTTCTCCGCCATCTGCCGGTAGAGCTTCTGCATCTGAGGCTCGCACAGTCCCAGCCTCTCTGTTATATCTGCCGCCTCTTCTTCCGGATACAGAGAATTGATCATGGACACCGCGATTCTCCACCCTTCTCTCGCGGAAGCATCTCCGCCAATCTGCAGGAAGGGCCGGATGCTTCCAACCCGCTGAAAATCCTGATAACCACTCAGGAGCAGTTCTCCGCCCCAGATCGTCCCGTCCGTTCCATAGCCGGTGCCGTCGAAAGAAACGCCGATCACCCTTGTCTGCGGCGGCAGGTTGTTCTCCGCCATGCAGGATAAAATATGCGCGTAGTGGTGCTGTACCTTCAGCACCGGCAGTTCGAAAGACTCCGCTACCGCTGTCGTATTATATTTCGGATGCAGATCGCAGACCACCAGCTCCGGCTTTGTCTCCAGAAGCTCCTCCATCCGCGCGATGGATTCCGTCAGCGCCCGCACGGTTCGCGCGTCCGCCATATCCCCGACATAAGCGGACGGATAAAACAGCTGGTTTTTCCCGATGCAGAATGTGTTTTTCAGCTCGCCGCCCACCGCCAGCACCTGTCCCCGCCATTCATTGCCCTGCGGAAAATTCATCATCACTGGCAGCGGTGCATATCCTCTGGAGCGACGAATCATATAAGGTTCTCCCTGATAAAAGTTCATCACGGAGTCGTCCGCCCGCAGCCGGATCCTGCGATTGTGCGACAGCATAATATCACAAAATCCGCTCAGCTCCCGCACCGCGTCCTCATCCGTCCGGCAGATCGGAGCGCCCGATACATTGCCGCTGGTCATCACAAAACTGTCCGCGGTCATCTCCACCCCGTCATTGTAAGTGAACAAAAGCATCTGCACCGGCGCATAGGGCAGCATCACTCCGACCTTCGGATTATCCGGCGCTACCGAATCCGCCAGATGGCTTTCCTGTTTTTTCTTTAAAAGAATGATGGGCTTCGCATGACCATCCAGTATCTCTTCCTCCGCGGCAGACAGTTCACACTCAGATTTCACTGTTTCCAGATTCTTCATCATCACCGCAAAAGGCTTGGCCGGCCTGCGTTTTAACTGCCGCAGACGGCTCACCGCCTCCTCGTTTGCGGCATCACAGCAGAGATGAAACCCGCCGATTCCCTTGATCGCGATGATCTGTCCGTCCAGAATCGCTTTCCGGACAAACGTGATCGCCTCGCGCCCGTGCTCCGGCCGGCCGATGAGATAAACCTCCGGCCCGCAGTCGTTACAGCAGACCGGCTGAGCATCATAGCGTCTTGTCTCGGCATGCGTGTATTCATACTCGCATGCCGGGCACATGGGAAATTCTTTCATACTGGTTCGCTCCCGGTCATAGGGCATGGCGTCCAGAATTGTCAGCCGGGGGCCGCAGGCCGTACAGTTAATAAACGGATGCATATATCTGCGGTTTGCCGGATCAAACAGTTCCTGTCTGCACTTCGGACAGGTAGCGATATCCGGTGAGACAAAAATATCCCCCGCCTCCCGTTCGCTTTCGATGATATCGAACGAAGAAAAGTCTGTATATGTCTGATCAGAGACATCAATTTTTAATATCGCAGAACGTTCCGGCGCCTCATACTCCAGTGCATACAGGAAATCCTGCTGCTGGCCGGATGTTCCGTTTAAATAAATCTCCACATAGGAGCCCTTGTTTGCCACACTGCCCGTCACGCCGATCCGATCGGCAATCCGGCTGACAAAGGGACGGAAACCGACGCCCTGAACGATACCATACACGCGGATCCATTTTGTAGTATTTATTGGGGGGAGTTCTTTCGTTTTACCCATTTCAATGTCCTCACAGAGCAACAGCCATTTTTCTGCCCCTTGTTTTACTGTTTTTCAGACTATCTTGTCACAGTTTCTAAGCGCGTATAAACGATTTTTATGCAAAATAACAGGTTATCTGCAGACTTTTGTTATACACAAAACAGCGGGGGCAATCACCGGATGTCATCCTCATATTCACCGGAAACAGCAAAATGAGGAATTTCTATATACACGCCGCTGAAATCCCGCAGCGCCCGCCTCAGCCGTTTATCGCCGACAATCGCGTCGAACGCGCCATGTTCCACAAAAGAGACAAACTCTTCTTCGCGTTCAAATGTCACATCCTGCGGCTCTTTCAGCTCCGGGTGCTGCATAAACCAGGTTCCGCAGACGATCTCACCGGGGATTTCTTTTCGTATCTCGTTTGCCGCCACCTGCTGGTGCACAACCAGAACCTTCTTTCCGGCCAGTCCTTGCAGCTGCTCCTTCTGTTCCGCTTTCAGGAGCGGATAAGCCGTCTCATACGGCGTGCCGAAGGTCTCCTGCAGATACCGGGCCGCCCGAATGCCCGCCGGGGACAGCACCAGATTTTTCACGGCACTCCCCGCCCTTTCCACTTCATCCAGACCGGTTCCGCCCATGCCATAGCAGTATACCCGGGAATATCCCTGTGCATTCAGTGTGTCTCGAATGATCGGCGCAGCGTTCACATGGCTCACATCCAGGGGAATCGCTCCGATCACTCCGACCGTCTGTTCATCCCGTGTCACTTCTTTTTTTGCAAAGGTGCGAAACAGTTCAAGATATGCTTCCTCCGCTCCCTGATCATACAGACGGGTTCCGGTACAGGACACGGTCAGCACCGGCAGACCGCATCGTTTTTCCGTCATTCGCCTGAGTGCACGAAAGTCTGTTGCGATCACAGCCGGAACCGGCGTGCCGATCAGAGCGATAAAACGCGCGTCCAGATGCTCTGCGGCATCCTTTAATTTATCAATCAATCGGTCATCCCGCCCGAGAATCGCGTCCATGTCGCGGAGTCCCGCGGAAAACAGGGCGCTTTTTTTCGTAAACCAGCGCGGCTCATCAAATCCGCAGATGTTTCCGGTGCATCCGCCCGCGTCACAGATCACGATGATACCGCCCAGTTCATAGAGGACGGATACGGCACCGGACTGATCCGGGGCAAAAGGAGATAAATATTTTAAAAGACCTTTCATGATAATAGTTCCCTCCGGCACATGAAAAACTCATTTTTCTTAGTTTGGCGGGACAAAGAAATGATTCAACGCAGCCGCAAACAGCGTCTGCTTTTGAATAATTTCTTTTATCCGCTCCGAAGTTATGTGAATGAGTTTTTCATGTGCCTGCATGTTCTGTTTATTTATGTTTTCTTTTCACTTTATAGATATCTTGATTTTCATCCTGCAGTCTTTTCAGTTCCAGAAACAGGTCGCGCAGTCCCTGATACCCAAAGGGTTTGTTTTCCGCATTCCAGGGCAGATTCGGGCTGTCCGGATGATAATACGCGGCGTCCTGTCCGATGGTGATGTCCGCCGCGCGCGCGCTGCAGTTGTAATTCAGCATGGTCGGGGACAGATTCGTATAGATCCGGGTGTCCGGACTTATCGCCGCTATTTTTTTGATGTATATAAAATTCACATCCGTGACTGTGCCGTAGATTTCCGGAACCTTATGGCCGTACCGCAGCAACGCCAGTGACAGCTCGAAGGAATCCGCATTCAGCCATTCCCCGACGGCAAAGGACGTTTCCGGATAACGATCCGAGAAATCACGCACCGCCCGCATAGCCTCTTCATAATACGAGGAATCATCAATCTGTGTATCCAGCGCAGACCCGAGAAGCCTGTACTGGTTCTGTATCTTGTCGATCTGGTAGACACGGGTCATCTCCATAGACGGTATACCCAGCCGCTTTCGGAAATCTTCCGCGGCGAGACGGCTCTCCGGGTTCAGCACAATATTGAAGTTCGCCTCCGCCATGGACAGGTATTCCTCGAAGTCCCGGCAGCGGGAAATCTCCCGGATGATCTGTATTCCGAGATTTTTCAATATCTGATACAGCTCACATCCGTCATCATAAGGTGCAAATTCGCCGAGAAGATTCACAGCACGCTGCTTTCTCCCTCGCTTCTCAAGCAGCGCATAAACCGTCTTTCGCACCGACGTCATCGGCGGAACGCGCCCCTCCCGCGTCAGTGCATACATATAACAGGGCAGCACCGGTACCCCGGCAAATTCCGTCGCCTTCCTGCAGACGCGCTCCATGTCGGTACCGAGCAGCGCGTCCACACAGGTGATGCAGATCATCACAGCCGTCGGCCTTGTCTCCAGAGAATCCACAACCTCTTTCACCGCCTGGGAAATCCGGTTTAAATGACGGCCGGTCACGATGTCGGTATCATCCTGCAAAAGGTAGAAAAAGCGGTCTCCGTATCCGCCGATCTGATCCAGCATCATCGTGTTCCTGCCGCAGCAGCCCGGAGCCACCAGAAGCATGACGGAGCCGGGTATGGCCAGACCCGCCCGCTTCACACCGAAGCCCTGCGCCCCCGGCGAGTTGAAAGCCAGTGTCGCCGGAGAACTGTAGATCAGGTGTTTTGACGACAGCAGTTCATCGGGAATATTCTCTTTTCCGCGTGCGGCGAGTTCCGACGCAGTGATATAATAAACGTCGTTGTTCATGTTCTGTTCCATTCCCATATGTGTCAACGCGTATGTTCCTCCCATAACTTCCGTGCCAGATCAAGATAGATCCGGCTGACCGGAAGCTTTGCGTCCCCCTCGATCACCGTCATGCCCTGATCCTCGCAGCGGATGATATCCGGACTTCTGGGAATGTCCGCCACGATCTCCAGTCCGTTTTCAACAGCGAAAGCCGAGACTTTTTCGTATTCATTCTCTACATTCCTGCGGTTTAAAATAATACCGCGCACCGAGGCATAGCCGCGATCCTCAAAGTTTTTCACCGCCATGTTGATGTTATTGGCGGCATAGAGCGCCATTTTTTCCCCGGAGGTCACGATCAGGATGTGCTCGGCATAACCCTCGCGGATCGGCGCGGCAAACCCGCCGCAGACTACATCACCCAGTACATCGTACAAAACGACGTCCGGCTGATATGTCTCAAACAGCTCCAGATCCTCCAGCAGGCTGAATGTGGTAATGATCCCACGCCCCGCACAGCCGAGTCCCGGCGTCGGGCCTCCGGTCTCAATGCAGAGAACACCGCCGAATCCCTCTTTCGCTATATCCGACAGCTTCTCCGGCTCCTCGTCATGATCGCGAATATAATTCATAACCGGAAGCAGCGGATGCCCGCCCAGCAGGTTGATCGTAGAATCCGCCTTCGGATCACAGCCGATCTGAATCACCTTTTTCCCTAGAACCGAAAAAGCCGCCGCGAGGTTCGCCGTCGTGGTCGATTTTCCGATTCCGCCTTTTCCGTATATCGCTAACTTCAGCATACTGTTATATTCCTCCATCAGGGTTTCCTGTGCTTTGTGAAATGCTGTTCTGATACGCGTCTTCTTTTACCTGTGCCAGTCTGACCGCAATCAGATCAGGATTCACGCAAAAATCTTCCCGATTCATCTACATCTATGGTTTCTGTATCAGTCTGACCGCAATCAGATTCGGATTCACACTGTCATAGATACGTCCGGAAAAGGCCTCGTGCGGCAGCGGATAAAACCTCTGCCCGCCGCGGACAAGCGGTTGATACAGCGGATCCGCGATCACTCCGATATAGCTTCCGAGCCGCCGTATCAGGTCATCCTCCTCCGGTGTGTAAATATCGCCCGGCCGAAGCAGTTCCTTCCCGATATCCAGCGGACAAAGTACATGCGCCTTTACGCCGTACTCCATCTCGATGGCAGCCGCCAGAGATGCGGAGCGCACGGCTTCACCGATGATAGCCAGCGGTTTTTCCGCATCCGGTACAGGTTCCGGCTCCGCCGCGGATCCAGTCTCTGATTTCCGCGGGAGTTCTTTCCCTTTCACTGCCGGGATCGACGTTTTCCTTCTTTGGAATGCAGTACTGGCATACGCCAGGCAATTGTCTGAAGACAGGACCGCATCCCTGATAATATCTTCAAAACAGCCGGAAAACCTCTCTCCAACCGGAATCCCCGCCACATAAGGTGTCCCGAATCGCTCCCGCAGTGTCTTAGCGGCCGCGAGACCGCCGGCGGATACCACCAGATTTACCTGCGCCTGTCCGGCCATCCTGACGTCCTCCAGCGAACAGCCCATGGACAGACAGACACCGTTTGTCATTCCGCGATCCGTGATCCACTTCTGTATGGAGGCGACACTGCCGTTCAGAGAAAAATCAAGCGGCGTCGCGCCGATGATGTTTACCACACATCCGCCATCTCTGACAGCCGTCTTTTTTTCTTCTTTTATGCCGATGGCTTCCTCTGAATCCCTGCTCCCATATACTTTTTCAGCCTGATTCAACTTCCAATCCGGTTGTCTGTACGGTTGTCTGTATATCTGAGCAGAATGAATTTCCGGTTCCCTGACCGCATATTCCCTCACAATCCGTTCAAGCGCCATCGAAACGCCCACGGTATAATCACGCATGCCATTCGCGGCAAAAGCAAAACAGCGGATTCCCGTTCTCCGGCTGACAATCGCCGCGATCGCATCCAGATCCGTGCCGATCATATAGGGAATCGGCGCTCCGACCAGCGCGATAAACTTCGGATGCAGCTCCTGCGCCGTCTCAATCAGGTCATCGATCAGCTTGTCATCGTCGCCGAGAATGGCCTCCGTCTCGGAAATAGCCGATATATAGATCATGCTGTCCATATCATACCAGCGAGGCTCATCGTGCGTCGTGTAGGTCGAATTACACCCGGAAGCGTCATGCATGACCACCATCCCGCCAAGCTCATAAAGAGCAGAACAGATACCGAACTCATCGGATGAATAGGTCGAAGTCAATCCTGTCACCTGTCTCATAAGCAGCTCTCGCACCCGTATCCCTTTCTCTGAATCACCGTCCGCCTGTCTTTTTTATGTAAAAACGCGTCTTCCATCAGTCCCATAATCTGCACAATCCCGTCAAAACCATAGTATCCGCCGCTCTCCGCCACATTGACAAAGTAATCGGTTGCGGCAAAATATGCGGCTTTCTGACCGATCGCCAGAACCTTCGGCGCAACCTTTCCTGCGGCCTTTGCTTCTGCCGCTTTCTGTTCCTGCTCCACAGACAGTCCTATTCCTGCGCCCGGTTCCGTTTTTGTGCTCTGCGTTTCCGAACATTCCCGGTCGGTATCACAGCAATTTTCAGAACCGTGCAGGAACCGCATCGCCGGTCGGTTAGTGGACGATATCACGATACCGGGATATTTCTCCCGGATCCACTCAAAATCCCCCCGATCCTCAGGCAAAAATGCGTCCGCGTAAATCTCTGCTACATGAAATCCGTATTCCAGAAGAAGTCTCGCAAAACTCAGAATACGAAACGTAAATGTATAGTCAACCGCAATCGGCGTATCGCCGATCAGATCCTTCGCATGCGAGATCGCGCGGAGCGCCCGTTCCTGATCCGCCGTAAAATCCGGCCTGGGGATGTGAAGCTTTTCTGCCAGCCTGTTATAATTCTGTTCCAGTTCCCCAAAATCATAGCTGAAGGAAAGATAGACATATTCCTGCCCCAGCCTTTTTTTCAGATCCTCCGCGGCCATCAGCGCCGCCGGTTCATAGACCAGATTCAGAGGAGCTTTTGCCATTCCCAGATAATCCGCAAAATGCCTGCAGCGGTACAGGTCCCAGAATTCATAGCCGGCGTCCTCCACCATGCGAACTAACTCTGAAGAAGGGGACGTCTGCAGGTTGCTTCCGATCAGATTCACCCGTTTCGGTTCAAACGGCTGCGGTTCCCACATGCTGTACATCTGAATCCGCATCTTCTGATCCGGCGTCAGCCCGCTCTTGCGCAGCGTCGGAATCATATAGCAGTCAGTAAAATGAATTTCCGGAAAGCGCTCTCTCAGAACAGAAAACACCAGTTCCTGGTCATAGGCGAGAAAAAAATGCTGACAGCTGATAAACAGCAGGATCGCCTTCGGCTGATAACGGAGCTTCCGGATGATATCCGTAACGCCCTCGATCATCAGTTCCTCCATCCCGCCGTCCAGGACATTCTCCTCCCGAATCTGTATGGAAGAATAGCGGTCAAGCGCGTTCATCTCCGCCGCGGTCAGGACAACCCCGCGCAGGCAGCCAAGCGCGCAGACAAATATCTGGTGTGACTCCGGAATCAGCATGCCGGTGTGAACGATATTCCATGTGCCGCGCGCAGGCGAACTGTACTCCAGCCCTTCATGGAAAGGAGCCGGAAACTGAGCATCCGCGATTGTCGTCTTCACACTTTTCTGTTTTTCTGTCTCGCCAACCCGTTTCAGCAATTCGCTGTCCTCCTTTAATGGGGTCAGACCCCGGGAATTATTCATAAAATTTTTATAAACATTTGATAAATTTTCGGACACATGGTATGCATCACATCGCTTTTGCATAAAATTCGTAATTTGCGTCATCATACGTACTTCGCAACAAGTGCGAAGTACTATCCTGAATGGCGCCTGAAATTCAATTAATTATGACGCGCTGCACCAGACGTCGAAAGCTCTCCGCTATATCACTGTCCGGATACGCCTCCATCAGGGTAAGCTTCCTCTCGTCCGCATCCTGAATCAGCTCAGAAAACTTGAGGATGCCTGTAATTCCTGTCTGAAAATCAACGCACAATTCCAGAACCTTTTCTGTCTCGCGCTTTACATTGCGCCGGTTTAAGATAACGCCGCCAAGTGAGGCATAGCCGCGCCCCCGGAAATTCTGAATCGCGGTCGCGATATTCGCCGCCGCGTAGATGGACATATTCTCGCCGGATGTAACAATATATACCTTGTCGGCATAGCCGCTCCGCATCGGCATGGAAAATCCGCCGCATACCACATCGCCCAGAACGTCATAAAACACTATATCCGGACAGTATTTCTCATAAATACCCTTCGCCTCAACCTTTTCCAGTGCGGTAATGATCCCCCTGCCCGCGCATCCCATACCGGGAACCGGCCCGCCGGCCTCCACGCAGATCACCTCTGCGTAACCGATCCGTACAATCTCCTCCGCCGAAAAATCATTTTTCTTCTGCCGGAAAGTCTCCAGCACAGTCGGCAGCGGCTCCCCATGGCGCAGAGCGATGGTGGAATCCGCCTTCGGATCACAGCCAATCTGCATCACCCGGTAACCCTGCTGTGACAGAGCGACCGCCATATTGGAGACAATGGTGGATTTCCCGATACCGCCCTTGCCGTATACTGCAATTTTTTTCATGATAATCTCCATTCCGCCGCCCTTTGGTTGGCGGCACAAATAGCAATGAAAAAATCTATATTCTTTCACAGTGGCTCTCTCAAGAAAAAACGGAGTTAGGATTTTTCCATTTTACGCTAAAACGCCAGACAAACCATTTACAAAACCATAAGCAGCGTCCCCGCGCCGATCAGCACGCATCCTGCCAGTGATTTCGCGGTAAACTGTTCATGCAGAAACACAAATGCCAGAACCAGGGTGATCACAACACTCAGCTTGTCAATCGGAACCACCTTCGAGGCATCTCCCATCTGCAAAGCCCTGTAGTAACACAGCCACGAAGCTCCCGTAGCGATACCCGACAGAATCAGAAATATCCAGCTCTTCCTGCTTATCTCCGTCAACCCGCTCAGCGTATGAGTGAGAAAAACCATCCCCCACGCCAGAATGACCACAACAACCGTCCGGATCGCCGTTGCCAGATTGGAATTCACCCCATCAATGCCAATCTTCGCCAGAATGGATGTCAGTGCAGCAAAGATTGCGGACAACAGAGCAAAAACAACCCACATAACACTCACATATCCTTTCATCATAATACAAAGGAAAAATGACCTGTCAACGGATATTCACATCTACAGAATCATAACCCTTTCTCCCAAATCATAACATGTTTTACTGAAACGTCTAAAGTTTCTCATGCAAATACGGAAAGACCTCCACGCTTCTCTTTAAAATGCCTTTCAGGTACGCGATCATAACCCCGTAATTCGTAAACGGCACGCCCTGGTCGAGTGAACATTTCATGCGGTATTTCATCTCGCGCTCGTTCAGCATACATCCGCCGCAGTGGATCACCATCTTATATCCGGTCACATCGTCCGGAAACTCCGTGCCGGAGGTCGTCTCAAAACGAATATCCTTCTCGGTATACTGCCGCAGCCAGCGCGGAAGTTTCACCGTGCCGATATCGTCGCACTGCCGATGATGCGTACAGCCCTCGGAAATCAGAACCACATCGCCGTCCCGCAGCTCATCGACCGTACGCACACAGTCCACGGCCGCGTTCAGGAATCCCTTATATCTCGCCATCAGAATGGAAAATGATGTCAGCAGAATATCACCCGGCACAATGCGCGCCACTTCCTCAAAAGCCTGACTGTCGGTGATCACGATCGACGGTTTCTTCCCGGTATTGCGGAGTGTTTCTGCCAGTCCGTTTTCCTTCACGACCAGCGCTGTCGCATCCGCCTCCAGAACATCACGGATCGTCTGCTGCTGCGGCAAAATCAGCCTTCCCTTCGGCGCAGCGGAATCAATGGGAACAACCAGAACGACAAAATCGTCCGGTGAGATCAGATCGCCGACGATCCGCAGGTGCTCGTCATCCGTCACCACCGATCTGCCGATCAGTTCCTTCAGCTCATAAATGCCCTCTTTATGAAGAGCACTCACATAGATCTCGTTAGCAGCCGGTTCCGGATGCCTGTCAATCAGATCCAGCTTATTATAAACCACCACATAAGGGATTTCTTTCTCGGTGAAAAGAGAAATCAGTTCCTCATCACACCTTTGCTTTCCCTCCGCCGCATCCACAATCAGGACAGCCACGTCCGTCTTGTTAAGCACCTGCCGGGTCTTTTTTACACGGAGCTCACCCAGACTTCCCTCATCATCAAATCCGGGTGTATCAATGATGACGACCGGTCCCATAGGCAGCAGCTCCATGGATTTGTATACCGGGTCAGTCGTCGTTCCTTTCATCTCCGATACGACCGCCAGATCCTGCCCGGTCACGGCATTCACCACGCTGGACTTTCCGGCATTCCTTCGTCCGAAAAAACCGATATGAATCCGGTTGGCGGACGGTGTGCTGTTTAATCCCATATTTACACCTCCTATTACATAAAAAACCCCTGCGCCCAAAAACGGGTACAAGGGTAACATAGCCGTTGCTTTCACATAAGCGGACATGACTGCTGCACAGTCAAAACCAGATAGTAAAAGCAGTTACTTTCTGCCACATTCACTTGTCTTCCCCTTCAGGTCTTATTCCTTATGGTCAGATGAATGACTTCGGTTTTTTTTATATTATACGCCCGCGTCTTTCAAAAGTCAAACAAACATTTTAGCGGCTTGGTACAATATGATATATATATAAAACATAAGAAATGTCAGCATCGGCATGCAGCAGGTGAGAAAGCGAGGTCACATATGGAAAAAGGCTATCACGCCTGGGCGCCAGGCGAGCACTACGGGTTTGACTGGATCGTACCGCCCTGTGAAGTCGGTTACGAAGGATCCGTAGAAAGAGCTTATGAATTTGATCTGGAGCACCCGATTGTCATAACCAGACAAAGCATCACAAAATATCCGTTTACGAAATGTTATGAACACTGCTGGATGGGTGCGACACATCTGGGTCCGGCTGATACTCTGCTGATCCACATGTATCAGGACGGGGAAGGCGGCATGTACTGGCGATCCATAGTGGTCACATCAAAAGAAGGCGTTGATTTCGTAATTGCACACCAGCACACCAGGATGAAATTCTTTAAAGAGGCTGCCACACGAGAAGATCCGTGCGGCAGCCTCTTATTCAGGAACTGTCACATGCGCTCCGGCGCTGAGAATCCCAGCACACTGATTCCTGCTTCCAGCACGCGTTTCGTCAGCTCCAGCAGCCGGATATATCCCGCCTGCACTGTCTCATCCTCCTGAGCGAGAATCTTCGTGGCATGATAAAAACGGTTGAACGCATTTGCCAGGTCATAAATGTAAGCACAGATCTTATGAGGCGCCGTCTCCTCAAACGCGTTCTCTATCACGCTGTTCCATTTGGCAAGCTCGAGCATCAGATCCTTTTCTTCCGCTGCGCCGGCGGGCAGAATCTGCTTTCCGTCCGCACTGCGGCCGGCCGCCTGATATTTTTTCAGGATCGACTTGATACGGACGATCGTATATAAAATATAGGGTCCGGTATTTCCCTCGAAGGAAGTGAACCGGTCGATATCAAAAACATAATCCTTGGAGGCCTGATTGGAAAGATCGCCGTATTTTATCGCAGCCAGACCGACAATCTTTGCCGTCTCCTTTGCCTCTGTCTCAGAGATGGAACGATTCTCCATGATACGGGCATAGACAGCTTCGTTGACATCCGCGATCAGATGCTCCAGGCGCATCACGCCGCCGTCTCTGGTCTTATATGGTTTGCCGTTTTTTCCGTTCATGGTGCCGAAACCGATATGTATCATCCGGGTCTCCGGTCTGACAAAACCGGCTTTTTTTGCCACACGAAATACCTGCGTAAAATGAAGCTGCTGACGCTTGTCCGCCAGGTAAATGTACTCCACCGGAGAGAAGTCCCGTTCCCGTTCAATGATCGTACCGAGGTCAGAGGTGGCGTACAGAGCAGCCCCGTCCGATTTGCGGATGATACAGGGAGGCAGTTCTTTGGAGTCCGTATCCTCAGCGATATCCACAACCAGCGCCCCCTGGCTCTCATAGGCGAGTCCCTGATCCAGCAGGGACTGAATCAAACCCGGAATATAAGGATCCGCGTCGCTCTCCCCCTTCCACAGATCAAAATGAACATCCAGATTTTCATAATTTTTTTTCAGATCCGCGACCGACACATGCATGATGTGGTTCCAGATCGCCCGGCAGGGCGCGTATCCGCTCTGCAGCTTCAGTGTCGCCTCGTGCGCCCGCTCTCTGAACGCCTCGTTCTCTTTTGACTTTTTGCTTGCAGCCGGATAGATCTCCTCCAGTTCGCTGATGGTAAAGGGCGCTTCCGACGGATATTCGCCGGTGTAGCTCTCATCGAAGTATACCAGATCCGGTCTACGGTCGCGCAGTTCCTCAATAATCAGGCCCATCTGCAGTCCCCAGTCGCCGAGATGCACGTCTCCGATCATATGGTATCCCATATACTGCCCCATACGTTTTATGCTCTCTCCGATGATAGCAGAACGCAGATGACCGACATGCAGAGGCTTTGCGACATTCGCTCCGCCATAGTCCACAATGATATCCTGTCCCTGTCCGGTTTCCTCCAGGCCGAGCTTTTCATGCGTCTGCATTTCATTCAGATAATCCGCCAGGTATGCCTCCGATATTCTCAAATTTAAAAATCCCGGTTTGACAGATTCAACGGAAGCGAACATTTTATTATCCTGCAGCCCTTGTGATACAGCGTCTGCGATCATAAACGGCGCTTTTTTATATGCTTTGGCAGCTGCCATGGCTCCGTTGCACTGAAACTCACATAAATCCGGCCGGTTAGAAAGCGTCGCTCTGCCGTATTTTGCCTCATACCCGGCGGACAGAAATGCATTTGTCACCTCCGCCGTAATCAGATCAAGTATCTTTTTCATCATATATCTCCCTCGTATATAAATTTCCATGAGCTGCAAACGCAGCGCGTCCGCGCCCTGTTACTTTCTTTGTGCCGGACGCGAATTATTTCTGTCGTTCACTGTAAATCCGCCTGATCAATGCAGACCGCGTGAACCACAAAGCGCTCACTGTCATTGACCGACGTACAGGTGGAGAGTGTAACGATCCGGTCGGTGACCTCCGGCACAATCCCGGTATCCCGCATGGACTGGGAACAAATGAGGTCAATCAGATCCTGATAAGCCTCATTGGGCTCATATCCCACCGTATAGATCTTACTGCCATCCGACACTACCTCATAGGCAAATATCTGATAACGGTACGCTGTCTCCTCTGTATAAATGGTAAAGCAGGGGTTGGCATCGTAAAAGCTTTCATCCCTGCGATACTGTTTCAGCGTGCCGAACATCGAGCCGTTTCGCATATTATGACCATAAATGATGTTGTAATAATCTGAGAAATCCGGTGTATTGGCCGCCTCCAGGAAAATGCTGCCTGCCGTGTGAGCGGATCCGTACAGATCGGTTCTCAGATAAGTCTCATTATCCGCAGCATACAGAATCGGATAATCCACCGCGACTGCCGCGGTATCATCGAACCGGATCCATCCGACCACATCCGGATTGATCTGTTTCAGGGCTTCAAAATCAATGGAAACAGCGGTCCAGTCAAAACCCTGCACGGCCGCGTCATCCGAAATCGAATCCTCATCCTCGTCCGCGTCTGCGTCCGTATCTCCGTCTGCAGCATCGTTCACATATTGATCTGCCAGATCCTGATATGTCTGGCCGGACTGCCGGTAATCCAGCAGTATGGGAAGCAGGCGGGAAAGTGAAAAAAGAATGACAAGGACTGCCGCGATCAGAATGACCGCGGACAGAATGTTCCCTCTCTTCTTTTTGCCCGCCCCGTTTTTCCGGGATGAATCTCTCTCTGACACTTCTGCCACCTTCCGTATTAATAAACCACGACCGGATATCCGATCTGCACATTCTCGTACACAACCGCCATGGCAGTCAGTGGCGTATTGATACATCCGTGTGATCCGTTCGTCTTATAGATATCGCCGCCGAAGCTGCTGCGCCAGGTCGCGTCATGGATCCCGACATTCCCGTTAAAGGGGAGCCAGTAGCTCACCTCGGTATTGTAGTCCTGTCCGGACAGCGTATAGTCCGTAATCCGCGCGTCTACAGCCCACACGCCGCCGGAGGGCGTGTCATAGCCTCTGGAAGAGTTGCCCGTCACGACCGGTGTAGACACCACGCACTCGCCGTCCCTGTAAACCCACATCGTCTGCTCCGAAATGCTGATCTCCACATAGCTGTCCCCGATATCATTCGTATCCCGGCAAATACCGCTGTAGCGGTAAACCGGCTCTGTCGTCACAGACTCCCCCGCCTCGATCAGCTCCAGCAGCTCCGCCGTCGTCTCCGACTGATTGATGCACCAGCCGTAATCGCCGCCCTTCAGCGTAATCACGGAACCGCTGTGTGTTGTGAAAGAGCGGCTCAGCCCAAAGGTGTCCGTCTCATACGCCATCTCATAAACGTAATCCGCGACAGCACCCTCATCCAGCTCCCAGGTATAATCATCTCCGAAGATGATCCACTCCGCGATCACGGAACCATCCACGACCATCGTGCGGTCGCCGAAATCATATGTAATCTCCACGCTGATCAGTCGGTTGACCTGTTCACATTCGGCCGTCAGCGCCTCATTGTCCTGATAATTCTCCGGTTCCGTGTAGCAGGACTGCTCCTCCAGGGAAACCTCGTTGGCCCCCTCGTAGACGGAATCCCGGATCACCGGATACACTGCCTCGTATGTGAGCTGATTCCCGTAAGTCTCCGCGCAGATCACAAAGGAACCGTCCTCATAATCCAGATATGCATCCGTGGGCGCAGTCATATCCTCCTCCTGCATGCAGGAAAGTGAACGCACGACGTCGCCCAGCATATCCTCATCCATCTCCACATCCACATCATAGTCCTCATCGACTGTCGCAAACATCAGAAACCACAGAGCGGCAGACTGTTCCTCAAGCAGATCATCAATCTCACCCTGATCGCTGTATTTCAGGGAAATCTGATCCGCCGTGATGGTCTCCGTGCCGTCCCGCGTCACGACCGTAAGCTGATAACCGTCGATCTTCTCCTGGATCTGAGCCTTCATCTCCTCCACCGTCTGATTCTGCATCTCTATGCCGAAGACGGCCCCATTCCCGTAAAAATGTCTGCTGTAATAAAAGCATCCTGCCGCATAGACCGCAGCGATCACCAGGATAATGATCAGTATCACCTTTCGAATCCGGGCGTCAACCTGCTTCTGTTTGTTTAATTCCTGTCTCAATCTGATCTTTTGTTCCAAAGTCAATTCCTCGATCTGTATATTCACTGATAACCGGCATGCCAGAAGGGAACGATTTACATTATAGCTTTTTTTTTTCAATCATCAACCTTTCTCACAGATTTTTAACAAAAATGTAAAGACTTCGGACACAGAGTCATACAGACAGATCTGTATTCTATTCGTATTTTACAATTTCTTTTCTGAGTCGTTTCAGGATCTTTTTTTCCAGCCTGGATATGTATGACTGGGATATTCCCATGAGTTCCGCCACTTCCTTCTGCGTATATTCTCTTCCGTTCACTGTCGCGACACCGTATCTGAGTTCAATGATCTTGCGTTCTCTCGGCGAAAGCTTTGCGACCGCGCGCTTTAACAGCTTTTTTTCCACCTCCATCTCCATGTCTTTATAAATCACGTCCTCCTCCGTGCCAAGGATATCGGAAAGCAGGAGTTCGTTTCCATCCCAGTCTACGTTTAACGGTTCATCAAAGGAAACCTCCAGCTTCATCTTGCTTGTTCTTCTCAGATACATCAGGATTTCATTCTCGATACAGCGGGAAGCATAGGTCGCCAGCTTGATTTTCTTTGCAGGATTATAGGTATTGATCGCCTTGATCAGCCCGATCGTTCCGATGGAGATCAGATCCTCTACACCGATCCCCGTATTATCAAATTTTTTCGCTATGTATACCACCAGCCTGAGATTATGCTCGATCAGCATCGCGCGTGCGGCTGCGCCATCCTCCGAACCCAGCAGAGAAATGCAGCTGCTCTCCTCCTCCGTCTTCAGCGGAGGCGGCAGCACCTCTGCGCCGCCGATATAATGTACCTCATTTGATCTCAGGAACAGCAGATTTTTTATCGTTGGCATCAGTTTCATCTGGAATCTCTCCGGTATAGAAATTTTCAGATACATACGCAGTTTTCATCTCCTTCTTATAATTTGGCCAGAAACAGATCAATGAGCGGATCATTCATGATTACCCATCGCGTTTTCAGCCTGACCCCGCAGTAAAAACGCGTGTTCAGTGAGCGACATACAACAACCATCGTTGCCTGAACCGACACGAAAAAATCACAGAAACGCTTCGTTCAGCAGCATCTGCACATCGGGCATCTGCATGAGACGTCCGTCCTGAAGACCGATCTGCGGCGCCTGAATGACCTTCACTCTGCCCCGCAGATAGACATCCATTTTATCGAAAGGAATCACCTCCATCCATGCGCTCGTATCACTTACTGTACGACAGGGGATTTTTTCCGCCGGCGGAAGCTGCCGCACCCAGGGTTCCGGCAGAGCGCTGCGGTCGACAATGCTGACCGGATGCCTGCTTTTCGGGTGACGCAGCAGATTTCCGCTGTCACAGTAAGCATTCAGTGATATCCGCTGCCCGTGAAACCATAAGTCCACAACGCAGAGACCGCCGAACACCCGTTGCCGTATCTGCCACAGTGTAAAAAGCATCGCCGTCAGAATCCCCTCAGACAGAATCATTCCCGCACTGCCCGACCCAAACTGTATACGCAGGCTTTCCTGTAACCCTCCCGCCAGAAAGAGCAGCACATATACCGCTGCAAGAAGGCGAAGACACGCCCTCACCCCTTTCGGCGCAAAAGCCAACACAGTCATCACCGGATGCAGGACAAGATGTACCAGGAGAACATACAGCAGCCGGGATGGCAGGCAGACAATCAGGATCATATTCACTGCGACCTCCACCGCGGAAGCCAGAAAAATCCGGACGGACGAAACTCTCTGATTGCAGCTGACCGCCGCCAGCAGAAGCGCGGAGGAATCCATCAGAAAATTAACAAGAAAATATACGTCCGGATACCATTCGTATTTCAAACCTGACCTCCCCTCTGCCCGATACGCACTGTCTCAGAATGTCGGTTCCCGATAAAACAGTATAAAGAAACCCCTGCGATTTTTTTGTCAAAATCACAGGGGTAATTTTTTATTATGAAAAACAATTCCTTATCTGCGTGTAGTCTTTAAAAAGTCCGGGATCTTGATGTCCTTCTGCTGAACCGTGGGCGTCGGACTCACCGGTTTCTGAATCGAAGAGACACCCTGCGAGGGCTGCGAAGCTCCCGTCGTCCGTGAAAGATTCATCGAGGATGTGCCGTTGAATCTGGATCCCATGCCGGGCATGATATTCGGAGACTGTAAGGGCTCCTCCAGGCCTGTCGCGATGACAGTAATCGTCGCCGCATCCGGAACCGACTCATCAAACTTCGCTCCGAATATGATATTCGCCTCATCTCCCGCCAGATCCTGTACATAGCTGGCTGCATCATTCGCATCCATCAGAGAAATATCGCCGGAGATATTGATAATCACATGGGATGCCCCGGTGATCGTCGTCTCAAGAAGAGGACTGGACACTGCCATCTTCACAGCCTCGATTGCCTTCTCATCGCCGACAGCCGAGCCAATGCCGATATGAGCCATGCCCTTGTCCTTCATCACCGTCTGTACGTCCGCGAAATCCAGATTGATCAGAGCCGGGAGGTTAATCAGATCGGTAATGCCCTGTACAGCCTGCTGCAGCACCTCATCCGCTTTCTTCAGGGCGTCCGGCATCGTCGTCCGCCGGTCCACGATCTCCAGCAGCTTGTCATTCGGAATCACGATCAGCGTGTCCACACTCTCCTTCAGATGCTCTATACCCGCAATGGCATTCGTCATGCGCTTTTTCGCCTCAAACTTAAACGGCTTTGTCACAACGCCGACGGTAAGGATGCCCATATCCTTTGCAATCCTGGCCACCACCGGTGCTCCGCCCGTACCCGTGCCGCCGCCCATGCCGCAGGTAACAAAGACCATGTCCGCACCCTCAAGCACCTTCGCAAGCTCCTCCGAACTCTCCTGTGCCGCCTTCTCCCCGATCTCAGGCTGTGCACCCGCACCGAGCCCCTTCGTCAGCTTCTCGCCGATCTGAATCTGGGTCGGCGCCTTGCAAAGCGTCAATGCCTGCTTATCTGTATTCACTCCGACAAACTCTACACCGCCGATATTCTCATCCACCATACGATTCACGGCATTATTGCCCGCGCCGCCTACGCCTACCACAATAATCCTGGCACTGGACTCAGCTCCAATAGACATAATCTCAACCACAACAGCTCCTCCTTGTATCTCAGACATTTTATATTTTAAATCCGACTTGATTTCATATACTATAACTACTTAATATTATAATCTTTTCGGTAAATAATCAACTGTTTTTTTCGAAAAATACATGAAAAACTCTTTTTTATCTGATATCATCCTGCATCGCTCTCCACCGGCACCGTCTGTTCATCCACGGGGATATCCGTAAGCTCGCCCTGTTTAAAATAAATATCCGTACTGGACTGACTCCAGGTATCGAGATGAAGCGTTCCGCTCTGTCCCTCATCCAGCTGTGACAGGATCTGATCCATGCGCAGAATTTTTTCATTCAGCGAGGAGCCTGTCCCGAGATTGACCTGGATGGAGCCGTAGCTCAGCAGGACATCGCCGTCATTTACATAGATAAGCTCCGGCACACGGTCATATTTTTTCAGAAGCTGTGTCAGTGAAAGCAGCGTTTTCAGGATGCTGCTGTCCTCCAGATCAAGCTTTTCATACAATTCAGCACGTTCCACCGACAGACCGCAGATCTTCATCGTGCCCTCGATGACATCGGACGACAGCTCTACAACAAAACCGTCCTGGTCAAAATAGGCGTTCTGACCGAGTGTCGGAATATATATATAGCCAAGGACACCCTTTTCCGTCACTTCAATCTGAATCTTTGATGGCGACAGCAGCGAGATATGGATAGTATCCACAAACGGAATTTCCTCCTGCTTCTGAAATCTGTTTTTCAGAACCACATACAGTGAATTCCAGGAATATTCGTCATCCAGCGCCCAGCTCTCGATCTGTTCGTCTGAGTAAATCTCGTTTCCGGTGACCTCCACCTCTTTCACGATAAAGACCTTCCACACCATGATCACCGCGAGAAGCACCAGCAGGATCAGAACCGGCAAAGCGATCCGAAGAAACCTGCGCCGCCTTTGTTTTCTTCTCTTTTTTCTCATTTATGCCTCCCGCTGATCCATATCCGCTGCACGAACCGACTTCATGGGTATTCCCGCACGCTTCACATGACTCTCCTGCATATCCGCCGTCATCAGGCACTTAGGCGCTTAGAAACGATTTTTTGCGCAAAATGGCAGACTTTCTGTTCCGGTTCATCCGGGTCAGGAGCTGTCGATCAATAATCATGCTTTCGGATACTCTTCGTCCAGATGAATCCCCCGTGAGACAGACAGTGCCAGCCCCATCTCCGCGAGCAGGAAGATCATGGACGAGCCTCCATAGCTGATAAAGGGCAGAATCACACCCGTGTTCGGCATGGAGTTCGTCACAACCGCCAGATTCAGAACCACCTGCAGGGAAATGTGGGACATCACGCCCACCACCAGCAGAGCGCCGAACAGATCGGCGGAATTATTCGCGATCACCATAAACCGCCAGATCAGCAGGATAAACAGCAGAATCACACAGATTGCGCCGAACAGTCCCAGTTCCTCACAGATAATGGAAAAAATAAAATCATTCTGCGCCTCCGGAACATATCCCAGCTTCTGGATACTGGCACCCAGTCCCTTTCCGAACAGGCCGCCCGAGCCGATCGCATACAGTCCCTGCAGTGTCTGATAGGCTTCATCCGGATAATCCTCCGGGTGCAGCCACGCCATGATACGGTCGCTCCGGTAAGACTGTGTCAGTATAAACACCGCAGCTCCCGCCACGACCAGTGCCGCCAGCACAAAAAAATGGGAATACTTCGGGCTTGCGACAAACATCATCAGGATACAGATACCCGCGACGATGATCGCCGTGCTTAAGTTGCTGTACGCGATCACTGCAATGATCGGAACCACGCGGATCAGAATCTTAATGATCGTTCGAAAATTCGTGATCTGTTTCGGCATCCGGCTCAGAACAGCCGCCAGATAAATGATAACGGCAATCTTCGCAATCTCAGACGGCTGAAATGAGATCGGTCCGATCTCCAGCCATCTCGTAGAGCCATTTGCATCGCTCCCGGCAAAAATAACGGCTGCGCAGAGAAGAAAGGCAAGCAGATAGACCAGCGGTCCGACCTTTTTCCAGCAGCGATAGGGTATCTGCGTCACGAGAAACATCAGAATCAGACCGACAGCTATATTGCGCGCCTGATGCCTCAGGTAATAAGTGGCGTCACCAAACTCGCTCTGCGCCTCATAAGCACTGACACTGTAGAGCATGACCAACCCGAATCCCAGAAGAAAAATAATCAGGAACAGCAGACTGTAATCAAAATATTTGATTGCCTTCTCCTTTTTCGGACGACGACTCATACGGACTACTCCTCTAATGCGTGAACCATTTCTTTAAACATCTTCCCTCTCACCTCGTAATTCGGAAACATGCCCCAGCTCGCACAGGCCGGCGAGAGCAGCACGGCATCTCCGGGCTTCGCCTTCTCGTAGCAGAGATCCACCGCCTCCTGCAGACTGTCAGCAAAAACATAATCCGAAAAGCCGCAGGCTTTTGCCTGTGCGGCAATCTTTTCTCTCGTCTGTCCGATCAGAACCAGCAGCTTTACTCTGCCGTCAAAGCTGTTGATCCACTCCGTGTATTCAGAATCCTTATCATATCCGCCGCCGATCAGGCAGGTGGGGCGATCCATCGCCTGAATCCCCTTCACGGCAGCGTCCGGATTTGTTCCCTTGGAGTCATTATAAAACCGCACACCGCGCTTTTCCGTCACATACTCAATGCGGTGTTCCACCGCCTGAAAAGTCCGCAGTGTCTCGCGTATCCGCTCCATCGGAACGCCGCAGCTGATCGCCATAGCCACGGCAGCCATGACATTTTCATAATTATGGCGACCGAGAATATTCAGTTCTCCGGTATCTATCACCTTCACGTCTGACTTTCCATCTGCGTAAAAAATATGATTTCCCTCCAGATACAGCCCCGTATCCAGCCGGCGGCAGCTGGAAAACCAGATCACCCTGGCGGAAATCTGCTCTGCCTTCTCTCTCAGAATATCATCCTCATAGTTCAGCACGCACACCTGATCCCTGTTCTGATTCTCCGCTATGCGCATTTTCGCCGCCACATAATTCTCCATCGTGTGATGACGGTTCAGATGATCCGGAGTGATATTGAGCACAGCCGAGACATCCGGACAGAAATCCTGTATTGTCTCAAGCTGAAAGCTGCTGATCTCCGCCACGGTCACAGTGTCGTCCGTCATATCATCTGCAACGCCGGCATAGGGTATCCCGATATTTCCGACCACCTTCACATCGGCACAGGCATGCTTCATGATCTCACCGAGCAGGGACGTCGTGGTTGTTTTGCCGTTGGTCCCCGTGATTGCCAGAACAGATCCCTTCCCGCACTGAAAGGCGAGCTCCACCTCTCCCCAGATCGGGATGCCGGCGTCCCTCATATCGCGCACGAGCGGCAGATCGACCGGGATGCCGGGGCTTAAAACCACAAGATCCAGATCCCGTTTTATCTCCTCCGGCAGCTCGCCCTTATAAAAAGAGATCCGATCTGTATCGTCAAAATCTGCCATCACGCGATTCTCATCCAGCATATCATTTCCATCAAACAGAACCACGTTCGCGTGTCTTTTCTGTAATAATCCCGCGGCCGCAATGCCGCTGATTCCGGTCCCGAATACCAGAACCTGTTTCCCTGAAAAATCCATTTCTTCCTCCTCGCAACCCGTACCTGTTTTGCAGGCGAACCATTCATGTCTTTCTGACCCCAGTATCATATCTGCGGATTCCTCCGCGCCATGCACTCCCGGACGCCGGTATGATCACATCCCGATAAATGCCACCAGGCAGAGCAGCGCCGTGATAATGGAAAACACCGCCACGATCCTCGTCTCCGACCACCCGCACAGTTCAAAATGATGGTGGATCGGCGCCATTTTGAAGAAGCGTTTTCCGCCTGTTTTCTTAAAATAAGTCACCTGTATCATAACAGAAAGAATCTCGATCCAGTAGATCAGACCGACAATCAGAATAAAAATCGGCATCTGCATCATGTAAGCGGCAGCCGCCACAAATCCCCCCAGCGCGAGAGAACCCGTATCTCCCATAAAAACACTGGCGGGATAGACATTAAACAGTAAAAATCCGAGCAGTGCACCTACGACCGCGCAGGTAATCGGCGCAATCCCGCAGGCGCTGCCCACGGCGATCACAGAAAAAAAGGTGGCGACCAGGACCGTCACGCTGGAAGCCAGGCCGTCCAGACCGTCCGTGAAATTCACACCGTTGACTGTCCCGATGACCGCCAGGAAAAGAATCGGAACGGCCAGCCACGACAGGTAGAGATACTTCCCGCCGGAAAACGGAATCAGCATGGCCAGGGAAATATCCGACCGGACCAGATATACCGCGAACACCGCCGTCACCGCGATCTCACACAGCATCTTCTGCCAGGCCAGAAGCCCGTCGGAACGCCGCAGCATGACTTTCAGATAATCGTCCAGGAAACCGATAATCCCAAACCCCACCGTCACAAAAAGAACGGGGATGATGCGCGGATAATCCCGCACATAGATCAGAGAGGTGACCACGACCGCAATCAGAATCATAATGCCGCCCATCGTCGGCGTGCCGGTCTTCTTCTGATGAGATGTGAGCTCTTCGCGCTCCGTGTTCCCGACCTTTAATCTCCTCAGCAGAGGAATCATAAAGGGGCCTAAAACCGCCGTGATCGCAAACGCGACCAAAACCGGAATAATTACCTGAAATGTCATTTTTTTACCTCTTCCATTCGTACCTATCGTTCTTACGGTATCCCAGTATAGTGCTTTTCGACGGGTTTTGCAACACCGGATTGGCTTTTTATTTTTTATCAAACCGGTTACCCGGAATGTTCCACACCGAGGTATGGAAGCACATCCTCAAAGATCTCCTGCATCACCGGCGCCGCAACCGTTCCTCCGTAGTATGTCCCCTGCGGATGATAGATCACGACCAGCCCGATCACCTGAGGGTCATCCGCCGGGGCAAAACCGATAAAAGAAGAAATATACTGATTCTCACTCCGCGGCAGGGTCTGCGATGTAGCCGTCTTTCCGCCGACGGAATATCCCTCCACCGCCCCGTTTTTTCCGGTTCCCTCCGACACTACCTTCTCCAGAAGATACCGCAGCGTTTCGGATGTCTCCCCGCTCACAAGATTTTCCTCCTCCGCGAAGGAAAAGGTTTCGACCACTTCGCCGTCCGCATCCTCCACACGCACGCCGAAATGCGGTGTGATGCGCGCACCCCCGTTGATCAGGGAAGACACAGTCGTGATCAGCTGAAGCGGCGTGATCTGAAAAGACTGACCGAAGGCGATGGTCGCCAGTTCCACCTGGCCGATCGCATCCTCGGCGTGCATGATGGTCACTGCCTCGCCGGGCAGATCCACGCCGGTCTTTTCCAGCAGGCCGAACTGCTCAAAATAATCATAAAAAACGGCCGCCCCGAGCCGGAGCCCCAGTTCGATAAACACCGGGTTGCAGGAGTTCATGATCGCCTCCGTAAATGTCTCGGAGCCATGTCCCGCCGTCTTGTGGCAGCGGATTTTCCGGTCCTCCACCAGTTTATAGCCCGGGCAGTAGAAGGTCTCATCCAACGATACCAGACTCTCCTCGAGAGCCGCGGCCGTTGTAATCACTTTAAAGGTCGAGCCCGGCTCATAGGTGTCGCTGACAGAAGGATTTCTCCACATCTCATTCAGCAGATCCTGTTCCTCCTCATCCGTCAGGCCTTCTGTGATATCTGTGTTTAAGGTAAACGGATCATTTAAATTATATTCGGGGACATTCACCATCGCGAATATCTCCCCGTTCTGCGGATTCATCAGAATCACACTGACCGCATCCGCTTCCTTTTCCTCCAAAACAGTCTCAGCCGCCTGCTGGGCGTAGCACTGAATGTTGTAGTCGAGACTGGTCACCAGATTATCTCCGCTGACCGGCTCCTGCCGCCGCTCTCCCGCCGCCTCGATCTCAATGCCGGACGCATCCGTCAGCGTCAGTATTTTCCCGGCCGTGCCGGATAAATATTCGTCGTACATGACCTCCAGCCCCAAAATACCCTGATTATCACTCCCTGTAAAACCGATCACTCTGGAGGCCAGCTCATCACAGGGGTAATAACGCTTATAATCCACATCTACCTTAACCCCCGCGAGATCACAGGCAAGGATTGCATCACCCGTCTCTTTTGAAACATTGGTCCTGACGCGCTCAATGGAGCTGACTTTCTCCACTCTCTCCCGCACTGCGTCTTCTGACATGTCCAGTTCCTCCGACAACACACGTATAACCGTCTCTGCATCCTCAATCTGCGCGTGTATCACGGATATGGTACAGACAGACTGGTTGGACGCAAGAACGACCCCGTTGCGGTCCAGAATCTCCCCGCGCGCCGCTTTAATGCTCCGCTCTCTCTCATGCAGATCCTCCGCCTTCTGTCCGTAAAAATCCGATCGGAAAATCATGATCCACGTCAGCCTGCCGGTAAGGAAAACCAGAACGCCGAGAATAATAAGTACCATAACGAGCATCTTTTTCTTCTGAAATGTCCTGATACGTTTCAAAACCGTGCTCCGAAACTGCCATTTATTATAATCTATTCGGTTTCTGCTCTGCTATGCCCTGACACGGCGGTTTTCTGCGGGGTATTTCGAGAGCTTTTTCATAGCGGAAAGATAGATTCAGCTATGCCCTGACACGACGATTTCCCGCGCATCTCGCGAAATCCAATACCGAATGCCGCGGTTATTCCCCGCTTTCGGTCGAAGGATCATCTGTCGCATCCTCCCCGGTTTCACCGGTCTCATCCCCGGTGCCGTTATCTGCCTCGTCCGTGTCTGTCCCGTCCGAGGTGCCGTTATCCGCCTCGTCCGTGTCCGTCCC
>JAJBUT010000069.1:40659-45296 GCA_020860185.1 Lachnospiraceae bacterium
TGCCGTTATCCGCCTCGTCCGTGTCCGTCCCGTCCGCGTCTGTCTGCGTGGTCCCGTCCGCAGCAGCTCCGTCCTCGCCATCCGTCCCGCCGATGATATTCAAATCAGCGTTGATGCCGGTCAGCTCCTGATCCGGGTAAATATTCAGATAAGGAAGCGCCTCCTCCAGAATCTCCCGCACCACATTCTGAGCATAGGAACTGTGCGCCTGATCCTCCACATTCGGAGCATCGATCACAGCATAAATGACAATCTCGGGGTTCTCAGCCGGCACGGAACCGATAAAGGAAACCACGTATTCACCGTCCGCGCGCACGCTTGTCGCATTGCCGTCCTCATCCAGGACATATTTCTCAGCGGTACCCGTCTTGCCGCACATGGAATATCCGTCCACCTTCGCGGTCGAGCCGGTTCCCTGCTCGACAACATTGGCGAGATACTGAACGAGCGTCGCCGATGTCTCCTCCGAGATTGTTCTCTTCAGCAGCGTCGGCGTGATGCTCTCCACGGTGTTGCCGTCCTCATCCTCGATCTCCAGTGCCACATGCGGCAGATAATAATTCCCTCCGTTGACAATCGAACAGTACGCGCTGGCCAGCTGGATCATCGTCACGTTGAAGTTCTGTCCGAAGGCATTGGTCGCCAGGTTGATCGTCGTCAGATTCTCCTCCGAATAAATCAGGGAAGATGTCCGGGCTTCGCCGGGCAGATCGATATTCGTCTTTAAGCCAAAATTAAACAGCTGCTGATACTTTGCAAAATTTGACGCTCCGATCAGATAGGAAATCTGCATCAGCGCATCGTTGCAGGAATTCTCCAGCGTCTCCGACAGCGTCTCCATGCCATGGCCGCTGCGGTTCACACAGTGGATCGTATGGCCGGAAATCTGCTCATATCCGTCACAGTAAAACGTCATATCCGCCGTGACTGTGCCGGTATCCAGCCCGCAGGCGACCGTAAACGGTTTCGCCGTGGATCCGGGCTCATAGGTGTATGTAATACAGAAATTCTGCTTCAGAGCCTCCACTGCTTTCGTAATCGCCGTGTCATCCATCCCCTCGATTGTCTCAATGGAGTTGAACAGTGACAGGTTCGCCAGATTCATGATCTCGGTGTCGCTCATATCACTCAGTTCATCCTCGGAATAATACAGCGACAGGGAGGAAATCGTGTCCTCATCTTCCAGAATCGTGTAGTCATAATTCGGGTAATCTGCCATGGCCAGCACCTCACCGGTATCCGGATCCATCATGAGCACCGCGATGTGCTCGGCACCGCCACCCTCCTCAGCATTATCAGTCAGCGTATCATAGAACTCCTTTATCTTTTCCTCCACAATGGACTGCAGATTGGCGTCAATTGTGGACACCACTGTCTCGCCGTTGACCGCGTCCTTCACGGCTACCTCATAGTTCGAATCCGAATTCAGATAACCGTACTGTCGGCCGTCCGTTCCGTTCAGCACATCATTGTAGGAATCCTCGATGCCGCCGACGCCGACATTTCCGGACGCGGTGTAGCCGATCAGGGCGCTCGCCAGAGAGCCGTAGGGATACTCCCTCACATACTCCTTCTCAAACCAGATGCCTTTGATCAGGGAGTTTTCCTCCTGCATCTCCTCAAAGGCTTCCACCTCCTCGTAGGAGAGATCTTCCGCAATCACATAATAGGTGCTGTTCGGGTTCTCTGATATGTATGTCCGTATTTTTTCGAAGGTCAGCTGCGTTTTATTTCCGTCCGAATCCTTCACGATCCTCAGCTCATCCTCATCAAAACACGCCTCAAGCGCAGCCATGGTCGGTTCCAGGTAATCCTCTTTGTAATTGATTACCGTGCAGTCCAGAATGATATTATAGACATCCGTACTGGTAGCCAGAACCGTTCCCTTGCGGTCTGTAATGTCTCCCCGCCGATAGGGTATCGTCGTGCTGGAATACTCCTGATTGTTGAGAACGATCTTTTCATAGCGGTCTCCGCTCTTTACATCTATAAAAACCAGACGCCCGACCAGAACTGCCAGGCATCCAATCACAATCACAAACAGAACCGCCAGCTTTTTTTTCATGCGGAACAAAAACGGAAACTGTATCTCCGTTTTCTTTTTTTTCTTTTTCCGTGCTGCCATATGCGGTCATCCTCTCGTCATTTACTGCCACTCGTCAATCCGAATTCACATCTGAATACTGATTCATATAATCATTGCTCTCAATCGAGTAATACTGAATCTGGGAAGAAGACGGATATACCAGGCCGAGTTCCGCTGCGCGCTGCTTCACCTCCGCCAGCGTCATACCGGACTCCAGACGATTCTCCGCCGCCTCATTCTCTGATTTCAGATCACTGATCTGTGTCTCAAGAGCAGTAATGGCAGACATGTGTGTCGTAATATCTGACTGCAGATGAACGAACACGATACACGCACAAAAACAGATAGCAGTCACAACCGTCAAAAACAGCACGTAACTCAGATTGATCGTCATGGTGCGTTCACGGTTTCTCTTCGCGGAGAGGCGGCGTTCGCGATCCCGGATGATCTCCTCTCTGGTTTTTTCCGGCAGAACCGGCTGCCTGCGCGGTGCGGTCTGTCGGCGGTTCGGGGCGGCTTCCTGCCGGTTTGGCACAGTGCCCCGACGGTTCGGTGCGGCCTGCTGCCTGTGCACCGTATTTCCTTCTATATACATCGGATTTTCACGATTCGTACTGCCTGCCATGATCATACATCCTCTCTCATGCGTTCGCAACTGTCGTCATCACAGTTACGACAATCCAGTTAAAACAGAAACCGTCGGCTCTCACGCATCCTGCGCTCTCTCAAACACGCGCAGCTTCGCGCTCTTCGCCCTCTGATTATGCGCCATCTCTTCTGCAGAGGGAAGGACGGGCTTTCTCGTCAGCATTTTTCCCTTTGAAACCTTTCCGCAGACGCAGACCGGAAAATTGTCCGGACAGGTACAGGGATTCTCATTTCTCTTAAAATTCGTCTTCACAATCCGGTCTTCAATCGAATGAAACGTGATCACACACAGCCTGCCGCCCGGCCTTAACCGGTCGATCATTCCATCCAGCGAATCGGTAAGCACCTCCACCTCCCGGTTCAGCTCAATCCGGATCGCCTGGTAGGTACGTTTCGAGGGATGCCCCTCTGTCGCCCTCACCTTCGCGGGGATCGCCGCGCGGATAATCTCATTTAATTCGCCCGTGGTCTCAATCGGCCTGTCCCGTCTCGCCGCCACGATATGCTTTGCAATATTTTTCGCAAAACGATCCTCACCGTAGTTCCGGATCATACGGTACAGCTCCTGCTCGCTGTAGGTCGCCAGAATATCCCGCGCCGTCCTGCTCTGCCGCTGATCCATCCGCATATCCAGCGGAGCATCCTCCTCGCGGTACGTAAATCCGCGGGCGGGCGTGTCCAGCTGATAAGAGGATACACCCAGATCCAGCAGTATCCCGTCTGCCCGGTCGATGCCCAGATCCGCAAGCCGCTCGCACATCTCGCTGTAGTTGCTGCGGATAATGGTCGCCTGTTCGCCGAAAGGCTTCAGACGCTCTGTAGCTGCCGCGATAGCATCCGCATCCTGATCGATTCCGATCAGACGTCCTCTGCCCGAAAGCCGGCGGCAGATCTCATAACTGTGTCCGGCTCCGCCGAGCGTACCGTCCACATAGATACCGTCCGGATCCGTGAGCAGCGCATCCAGGGTCTCATTCAGAAGTACGGGAACATGTTCAAAATCCATCTTTGCCTCCGGTTTTCCTGTTTCAGGCATCCCGCCGTGCAGGTCCGAGAACCTGCGGTTCCCGGCTTCGTCAGATCGTGATTTCATCACGATTCACTTCGCCGCTCGTCAAATTCATGCAAGCATGATTTTCCTCGCTTGCGCTCATCAGATCATTAACCCCAGATCTGCCATGTGTTCAGCAATCTCATCCATATCGTCAAACTCGTTCTCCTGCCAGTTCTCCGTATTCCATATCTCAATCCGGTTTCCGACGCCGGCCAGCACGACCTCCTTCTGCAGGCCCGCGTATTCGCGCAGTTTCGGCGGAATCAGTACCCTGCCCTGCTTGTCCACCTCACAGTCTGCGGCGCCGGCAAAGAAGAAACGCATAAACTTCCTGGCGTCCTTATTGGCCGACGATACATTCCGGAATTTGTTTTCGATGTTCTCCCACTCTTCATTGGAGTAGACAAACAGACAGCCGTCCATCCCCTTGGTGACGACGAACTCTTCCCCGAGGATCTCGCGAAACTTGGCCGGCATGATAATCCTTCCCTTCGCATCGACGGAATGGTTGTACTGCCCCTTGAACATCAAAAACACCTTCTTCCGCGGCCGGATTTGAAGCGAACGGGTGGAAAGTTATCCACAAAGTTATCCACATTATCCACTTTATGCCATTAACCACCACAAATCATCCACTTCGCGCCACTTGTAACCCATTCTAAAGCATTTCCATTTAAAAATCAATAGGAAGTTTCCTCAATACAGGGTTGTTTCATGAACAAATCGAACTATTTACAGAAAAAACTGCAGGGGCACGACAAAACCATCTGTGTCGTACCCCTGCAGGGAAAAAAGAAGCCAGTTCCTTCATTCTGCTATTTATTTTTATCCCGAAGTTCGCGGATGTAT
>JAJBUT010000116.1 GCA_020860185.1 Lachnospiraceae bacterium
GCATTGACAGCTCGGCAAAACAGCAGCCGACGATCATTGTCAGCGGCGGCAGGATCGGATCTCAGATCGAGCTGGCGCCGGATGATCTGGCTGCAGCGGCGCAGGCGGAGTTCGCGGATCTGATAAAGTGAGGTAAATCATGAATTTTGACAGAAAAAATCTTCTGCTCTATGCCGTAACCGACCGTTCGTGGCTACGGGGCGGGACGCTGTATGATCAGATAGAACAGGCATTGCGGGGAGGCGTTACGCTTCTTCAGCTTCGGGAAAAAAATCTGTGCCGGGAATTATTTTTACAGGAAGCATTTCAGATTAAAGAATTATGTGACAGATATGAGGTCCCTTTGATCATCAATGATCATGTTGAAATAGCCCAGGCGGTGGATGCGGCCGGTGTTCATGTGGGGCAGAAAGATATGGAAGCCGGTGCCGCGCGGGCGATTCTCGGATCGGAAAAAATCATCGGTGTTTCCGCGCGGACAGTTGAACAGGCACTTTATGCTGAGCGACAGGGGGCAGATTATCTGGGCGTCGGCGCAGTATTTTCAACCGGGACGAAACAGGATGCGCAGAATATCACGAAAAATCGGCTGTGCGAGATCTGTCGGGCGGTATCAATTCCTGTCGTGGCGATCGGCGGTATCACTGTGGAGAATATGGCAGAGTTGGGCGGCAGTGGGATTGACGGCATCGCGGTGGTCAGCGCTGTTTTTGCGCAGAAGAAGATTGAAACGGCCGTACGCGAGCTACGGCGGCGGACGGAGCAGATGCTGCAGCGGACGGAATGAAGCCTGTATGGTTCTAATTGTATGCTGCACATCCCAACCAGATATCAGAGCAGGATGCGCGCAGAATTTATGACAGCAGTCATATGCTGTAAGTATTATGAAGTCATGTGTATCTGAGTCGCAAGATGATAATTATGTGTAGGGAGAACGATTATGAGTAAAACAGCACTGACGATCGCCGGCAGCGACTGCAGCGGCGGCGCCGGTATTCAGGCGGACATCAAAACGATGATGGCAAACGGCGTGTACGCCATGAGTGCGATTACGGCCATGACTGCGCAGAACACGACCGGGGTGACGGCTGTACAGGAATCGACGCCGGAATTTCTGGCGCAGCAGCTGGACTGTGTTTTTAAGGACATTTATCCGGATGCGGTGAAGGTGGGTATGGTCTCCTCTGCCGGGCTGATCCGGGTCATCGCAGACAGATTGTCCTTTTATGGAGCGAAGAATATCGTGGTCGATCCGGTCATGGTTTCGACCAGCGGATCTGCGCTGCTCGAGGAGAGGGCGCTTGAAACTATGAAAAACAGTCTGTTTCCGCTGGCTGACCTGCTGACGCCGAATATTCCCGAGGCGGAGGCGCTGACCGGATGGCGCATATCCACGGCGGAGCAGATGCGGGATGCGGCGGAGCGTATTGGTGAAACATATGGCTGTTCTGTTCTGTTAAAGGGTGGACACAGCCTGCGGGGTGCGGATGATGTTCTGTATCGGAATGTGTACCGTGAAAATAAAAAAACAGAGTGGTTTTACGGGACACATATTGACAATCCCAACACACATGGTACGGGCTGTACATTATCCAGTGCTATTGTTGCGAATCTCGCGAAGGGATATGATATGGAGACCTCAATCCGGCTGGCGAAGGAATATCTGACAGGAGCGTTGTCTGCCATGTTGGATCTCGGAGTGGGAAGCGGACCGATGGATCACGGATTTTTTTCCGTATGGGAAACCGCCTCTCCTGCTTAATGGACTTTTTCTCTTAACTGTGAAAGTAATGAACAGTTGCGTTTCAGTGAATAACACAGGCTGATTCCGAACTCGACCAACACTCCGGTTCCGATTTTGCGGAAAAAGATTGAAATTTTTTTCAGATATGTTATAAAAGACTCAGCTCCTGCAGGGCGGAACTATTCGAGTGACGGAAAGGAGTTCAATCATGGAAAAAAAAGAAACATTCGGGAAATATATTTTAGAAAAAAGAAAGGCGGTTGGGCTGTCACAGAAAGCACTGGCAAGCCAGCTCTTTGTCTCTGAATCGGCGGTTAGCAAGTGGGAGCGCGGTCTCTCCTATCCGGATATTACGCTGGTCACCAGTCTGTGTGAAATCCTGCACATATCGGAGCATGAGCTCCTGACGGCCAGCGATGACATGCATCAGCGTGAGATAGAGGAACAGTCCCGCGGTTATCTGAGGGTGATCCGTGTGTATTCATGGATTACATATCTGTGCTATGCCGCTGCCCTGATCTCTGTTTTTATCTGGGGTCTGGCTACAGGGAATGGATTGGCGGCCTTTTTCGTCGTGCTGGCATCGTTGCTGCTGGTTTTATTCGGGCACCTGTTTGCCGGTACTTTGAATAACGGGAATACAAAAGGCGCGATTTTGTCTGGTGTTCTATTCACGGCGATCACATGGGGCATATTTGTTCTTTTTCGCTATACAAGGCTCAGTGTGCTTCTGTGTGTTTTCATCACGGCGGAGGTTTGCGGAATCCTGACTCTGCTGGGGAACAGTATTATGGAAGCAGCTCTGGAAGGCGTGTCTTTTCAGCTGCCGACGATTCGCCTTGCAGTCTGGGAGAGCGATTATGTGAATCAGAATCTGGGGTTATTGATTATGATCTGTGCGGGAGTGCTTACCGTTATCACGCTGGTACGGGATATACAAAAGGTTCTTCAGGCGAAAGAAAAGTCTGTATAACAGTCCGTTTGATTTATGCCTTCAATCCGTATATCGTTGGGCCGTTTCGAAAATGGGACGGCCTTTTGTAATAGAAAAATTTAAATATTTTAGATAATTTCTCAGAAAAGAAATAGTAAATCGTCTTTCTATGTGGTATACTTACCACAATTTAAGTAACTGACAGAACGAGACATAAAACTGCAGATATGACGCTGCATCGTGATCAGGAGTACAGAACATCATGACTGACAACAACGATATCAGTAAAACAGACGTGAAAACAAATAATGACGACAGTAATACCCGTTACGAGGAATACTGTTCCATGTGCCGCCGTCCGGAGAGCGTGTGCGGCCGGTTGATCCATGTGCCGAGCAATGTGAATATCTGTGCGGACTGCATGCAGAAGACCTTTGACGGGATGGCGAACATGGGTTTCCCCGACATGTTCGGATCGGATTTTAATATCGGCGATTTGTTCGGGAGCAATGGTTATAATGGAGGTAACAGCAGTAGCCATCCTGACAACGGTAGCAACAGCAGCACCGGAAATGACGGAGGCACTGGCAATGGCGGAAACGATGGCGGCAGCACCGGAAATAACGGCAATTTTTCCGGCAGAATCCCGAATATCAGTTTTGTCAACATGTCGGATCTGCAGGGGCTGTTCGGCCACCAGCAGAAGGTCCGGACAAAGCAGAAAAAGGAGTCGAAAAAAACGGAGCCGGTTCTGGATATTAAAAATATTCCGGCGCCACACAAGATCAAGGCGAGTCTGGACGAGTATGTGGTCGGGCAGGACCATGCGAAGAAGGTTATGTCTGTGGCCGTTTACAATCACTATAAGCGTGTGGCGTCGAAGACGAACGCTATTGCGGACGGCGTTGATATTGAGAAGTCCAATATGCTGATGGTGGGACCGACCGGAAGCGGGAAGACGTATCTGGTGAAGACGCTCGCCGGTCTTCTGAATGTTCCGCTTGCCATCGCGGACGCGACATCCCTGACGGAGGCGGGTTATATCGGCGACGATATCGAGAGTGTGCTCTCCAAACTGCTTGCTGCGGCGGACAATGACGTGGAGCGGGCGGAGCATGGGATTGTTTTCATCGATGAGATTGACAAGCTGGCGAAGAAACGGAACGCGAACCAGCGTGACGTCAGCGGCGAGTCCGTGCAGCAGGGCCTGCTGCGGCTCCTGGAGGGCGCGGATGTGGAGGTTCCGGTGGGGGCTACCAACAAAAACGCCATGGTTCCGATGACGACAGTCGATACGTCTAATATTTTATTTATCTGCGGCGGCGCGTTCCCGGGTCTGGAGGATATTATCCGGGAGCGTATGAACGAGCATGCCGCCATCGGTTTCCGGGCGGATCTGAAGGATAAGTACGATGAGGAAGAAAACATTCTTCAGTATGTCACCACGGAGGATGTGCGGAAGTTTGGCATGATTCCGGAGTTTATCGGCCGTCTGCCGATTCTGTTCTCGCTGGATGCTCTCACGGAGGATATGCTGGTGCAGATCCTGAAGGAGCCGAAGAACGCGATCATCAAACAGTATCAGAAGCTGCTCGGCATGGATGAGGTGCAGCTGGAGTTTGAGGACGAGGCTCTGCGTTCCATTGCGGAGAGGGCAAAGGAGAAGAAGGTGGGCGCGCGTGCGCTCCGCTCTATTCTGGAGGAGTTTATGCTGGATATCATGTATGAGATTCCGAAGGATGATAATATCGGAAAGGTGATTATCACCAGAGACTACATAGAGAAAACCGGAGGGCCGGTGATACAGATGCGAGGAGTTCAGGTATTGGAGGACAGACAATATGGCAGTCAGGGTTGATGGGAAGACCTTTTTTCTGGAGACAAAAAATACGCTGTATCAGATGAAAGCGGATGAGTACGGGGTGTTAAAGCATCTCTGGTACGGTGTGCGGACCGGGCAGGATATGGAGTACCTGCTGGATTATCCGGACGTCGGTTTTTCCGGGAATATTTATGAGGCGGATAATAACCGCTCCTATTCACTGGATACGATGCCGTTGGAGTACGCGACGGAGGGCGTCGGGGATTTCCGTATCTCCGCGGTCGGCGTCCGCTACCAGAACGGCGCTTCCGCGCTGGATCTCCGGTACGAGAGTTATCATGTGGAACCGGGGAAGTATTCCATCCCGGGTCTTCCGGCGGTTTATGCCGAGGAGTATGAGGCGGAGACGCTGGAGGTGACGCTGAAGGATACCGCATCTGATATCCGCGTGGTTTTAAAGTACGGCGTGCTGCCTGACTTTGATGTGATTACCCGGAGCGCGGTGGTTATTAATGACGGTGTTCAGACAGTCATGCTGAACAAGGCACACAGCCTTTGTCTGGATATTCCCTACGGACAGTGGGAGTGGGTTCATTTTTACGGCAGATGGGCGAAGGAGCGCACGCCGGAACGGCTGCCGCTGCTGCACGGGATTCAGGAGAGCTCGAGCAAGCGGGGGATCAGTAGTCATCATCAGAATCCGGCGGTTCTGCTCTGCCGGGAAGGCTGTACGGAGACCAGCGGTATCTGTATCGGCGCGGTTCTCATGTATAGCGGCTGTTTTCAGGCGCAGGTGGAGTATGATCAGCTGAATCAGACCCGTCTGGTCATGGGGATCAACACGCACACGTTCTGCTGGGAACTGGAGCCGGGCAAGCGGTTTTACACACCGGAAGTGATTTTGTCTCAGTCCAATTCCGGCATGGAGATGCTGTCTCACCAGTTTCACCGACTGATTCGGGAGCATGTGTGCCGGGGCAGATATAAGATGATTGAACGGCCGGTTCTGATTAATAACTGGGAAGCTACTTATTTCGATTTTAATGAAGACAAGCTCGTGGAGATTGCGAAAGGCGCGGCGGAGCTGGGCGTAGATATGCTGGTGATGGATGACGGATGGTTCGGGAAGCGTGACAGCGATGCCTCCGGACTGGGCGACTGGTATGAAAATCCTCTCAAGCTGCCGAACGGCCTGTCTGGTCTGGCGGAAAAAATCAATGATCTGGGAATGGAATTCGGCGTCTGGTTTGAACCGGAGATGATTTCCGAGAACAGTGATCTGTTCCGCACACATCCGGAATGGGCGATTCGCATTCCGGGCAGGAGGCCGATGCGGAGCCGTTATCAGCTTGTGCTTGACATGAGTAGGCCGGACGTGCAGGATTATTTGTTTGACGTGATGAGCCGTATTTTAAATTCGGCCAATATTACCTATATTAAGTGGGATTTTAATCGGAGTGTCAGTGACTGGTATTCCGAGCTGCTTCCTTCCGGCAGGCAGAAGGAGATGCCGCATCGCTTCGTTCTTGGACTTTACAGTCTGATGGAGCGGCTGACACAGGCTTTCCCCGATGTGCTGTTCGAGGGCTGCTGCGGAGGCGGCGGACGTTTTGACGCGGGCATTTTGTATTACTGCCCGCAGATCTGGTGCAGCGATGACACAGATGCCTTTGAGCGCACACAGATTCAGTACGGCACATCCTTCTTTTACCCGATCTCGTCCATGGGATCTCATGTTTCAGCGGTGCCGAATCACCAGACCGGGCGTATCACATCCGTGAAGACGCGCGGGATTACCGCGATGGCGGGCAGCTTCGGCTACGAACTGGATCTGAACAGGCTGACGCAGGAGGAAAAGGACGAGGTGAAGTTCCAGATCGGTCTGTTCAAGGAGTATGGTCCGCTTATCCACAACGGAAAGTATTATCGCCTGAGCAATCCCTTTGAGGATAAATACGCGATCTGGGAATATGTGTCGACAGATGCCAGAAAGGTGCTCGTGCAGGGCATGATCTTTCGGACGGAGCCGAATATGCTTCGATACCCGATTTATCTGCGGGGACTGGATCCGAAGAAAAAATATCGGCTGCGTGAGGACGGCATCATTTATTCCGGAAACGCACTTATGAACGGGGGGATACTGATTCCGAAGGCATGGGGGGATTACGTGCCGGTGGAGATGTATCTGGAAGCGATTGATGCGTGATGGGGGTCTGACCCCGGTAAATTTTTATAAACTTTTTATGTGGAAATTTAATAATTATTTTATGTTTTTTATGATTCCTTTCCGGGGTCTGACCCCATAAAATGATAAAGAGGTTTTATGGGGTCAGGATCGCAGAATGGAGCAGCATGAACTGAATCTCTGCTGTCAGGCAGTTTATTCCGACAATTATTACGATTTTATTATTGATTACAAGGGCGGTTATCCGAGAGAGGATACCGCCTGTTTTCAACAGGTCAGCGAGCGGTTTGATATCGCATATTATGATAGCTCGGGCATTCCGGAGATGAATGCACAGAATTATCCGTACTCGATCATTCCGAAGTGCTTTGCACTGATGGATCAGACCGCTTTGGAGGTGAGCGGTATTCTCCGCCTGCAGAATCCGGCGGGGCTGGATCTGCTGGGTCAGGGAATAATTGTCGGATTTTTGGATACGGGTATTGATTACACTCATCCGGCATTCCGGAACACGGATGGAACGACGCGGATTGCGGCACTCTGGGATCAGACTGCGGAGAATGGGAATCCGCCGGAGGGTTTTGTCTATGGCGCGTACTATGATGAGGGCATGATTAATGAGGCGCTGGCGTCAGATGAACCTGACGCAATAGTTCCAGAGCGGGACGAGAACGGACATGGTACGTTTCTGGCTGGAGCGGCCTGCGGGGGTTCGGATCCGGCGATGGATTTTAGCGGGGCGGCGCCGCTGTCGCAGCTTCTGGTAGTGAAATGTAAACAGGCGAAGCAGTATCTCAGGGATTATTATTTTGTGCCGGATGAGGCGGAATGTTATCAGGAAAATGATTTGATGCTTGCCATGGCATGGCTGAACCGGATGGCACAGCGTCTGCAGAAGCCGCTGATCATTTGCATTGGTATGGGGAGCGCTACGGGCAGCCATGCGGGGGAGGACGCGATTTCCGCTTTATGTGATGAGATCGGACGGCTGCGTCAAAGGGGGATTGTGACCTGCGCCGGAAATGAGGCGAATGCGAGGCATCACTATTTCGGGTCGGGATTAAATGAGAATCAGACAGACAGGATAGAGATTTCTGTGGGAGACCGGGTGCCGGGATTTTATCTGGAGTGCTGGGCGGCGGCGCCGGAGATTTTTCGTGTTTCAGTTCTCTCACCGACGGGAGAACGTTTTCGCGGAACGGGAGCTTTTGCGGGAAGACAGAGTCATATATTTCTGTTTGAAAAAACAACTCTGACCGTGGATTCTGTTTTTACGGGAACCGGTCTGGGAAGTCAGTTGATTTTGCTGCGGTTTTCTGCGCCCTATGCCGGCATCTGGACACTGGAACTGATGCCGGTGCTGGCGATTGAGGGGACGTTTCATTGCTGGCTGCCGCTCACCACCCTGATGCGGGGAGAGGTGTTTTTTCTTCGGCCGGACCCGGATGTGACAATCCTGTCGCCGGGTATGTCGACGGCGGCTGTGACTGTGGGAGCGTATCAGGCTGTCGGCGGCGGGGTGTATCCGGATTCAGGCAGGGGATACAGCATGGCGGGAACAGTGAAGCCGGATGTGCTTGCGCCGGGCGTTCAGGTATATGGGCCGGAGCCGGGAGTCGGCATGCCGGGGACAGAAACAGACAGAAATATATCCGGGATGGAAGCCGGTGGGGATGGAACGGGCGCAGACCTGTCCGAGACAGAAACGGACAGAGATATATTCGGGATGGATACCGGCAGATACGGAACCCGCAGCGGCACCAGTGTCAGTGCGGCCGTCACGGCGGGAGCCTGTGCGCAGATTTTTCAGTGGGGGATTCTGGAACAGAACCTGACATGGCTGAATTCCACGCATCTCACCAATATCCTTACGCGTGGAGCCGATCGCGACAGTGACCGTGCTTATCCGAACCGGGTGTATGGCTATGGCCTGCTGGATGTGTACGGCGCACTGGATGCGCTGCGGATCACAGGCGGGGGACGGTTCTGAAAGGAATGAGTCATGTGTTTATGCATTGATACGGTCGCGGACTTTTTTGTGTTGTGAAAAAGAAAAAGGACAGCAGATAAACTGCTGTCTTTTTCAAGGAGAAGGTATTTTTTACTATGGGGGTAGCAAAAAAATTATAATGTATTGGGGGTTTACGTGTATTAT
>JAJBUT010000130.1 GCA_020860185.1 Lachnospiraceae bacterium
CTTGTAAAAGCACTGCGTGACATTCAGCTTTTTCTGTACGGGAAATGTATTTTCAGTGTGGTGACCCGGGCGGACATGGACGCTTTCGGGGCGACGGCGGCGGATCTCGACGGAATTGTGAGTGAATTGCGATCTACAACGGGTGTGGAGGTATCCGTTTTTCTGTATGAGACGAAGGACGGATATAAGATCAGCCTGCGGTCGGCATCTTATGTGGATGTGGCAGAGATTGCGCTTGATTTTGGCGGAGGCGGTCACGCGAGAGCGGCGGGCGCATCGGCCGTGGGTGACGCGAACAGCATTCGAAACAGGTTATTATCAAAAATTGAGGAGCAGTTATGTATCACGGAATCTTAAATGTTTATAAAGAGAAGGGCTATACTTCATTTGACGTCGTTGCGAAGCTCCGCGGTATTTGCGGACAGAAAAAGATCGGCCATACCGGTACGCTTGATCCGGATGCGGAGGGCGTTCTGCCGGTCTGCCTGGGCCGGGCGACAAAGGCCTGCGATCTGCTCACGGACAGAGATAAGGCGTATCGGGCCGTCATGCTTCTGGGCGTTGAGACAGACACACAGGATATGACGGGACAGATACTTTCTGAATGTTCAACGGATGGGATTACGGAGACGATGGTGCGGAATGCAATCCGCGCCTTTGTCGGCGAGATTGAACAGATTCCGCCGATGTATTCCGCTTTGAAGGTCGACGGAAAGAAGCTTTGTGACCTGGCGCGGGCCGGAGAAACGGTAGAGCGTCAGCCCCGGAAAATTACAATTTATAAGATTGATATTGAAACAATAGATCTGCCGAGGGTGACGATGTCCGTCCGCTGTTCGAAAGGGACATATATCCGGACGCTCTGTCATGATATCGGAGAAAGACTCGGCTGCCATGCGGCGCTGGAACGTCTGGTTCGGACGGAGGCGGCAGGCTATACGTTGGAAAACGCGCATCGCCTGGATGAGATTCAGGCCATGAAGGACGCGGGGATGCTTGAAAACCTGGTCCGTTCGCTGGAGGATGTTTTTCAGGATCTGCCGACGCTGCAGACAAAATGGATGGAAGATCGTCTGCTGCACAACGGCAATCCGCTCAGCCCGCGCATGCTGGTATGGAAGTCAGATGACAGAGATGAGGAGCTTCGTTCTACCGATCTTTCCAGACTGCGTTTTCGCGTTATGGATTCTGAGGATGTGTTTTGCGCGATCTATCGTTATTCGGACGAGAAAGACTGTTTTGTACCGGTGAAGATGTTTTTACCGGATGACGGAGATGAGACTGAATAATGAAAACGGAGTCAGACCATTGCAGAACAGGCAGAGTCTGTCCAAAAAGAAAAATTTGGGAATGAAGCATGAAATATATACGAAATACGCTGGATTTTCATATTTCGGAGCCGTCAGTGCTCTCTCTCGGAAAGTTCGACGGACTGCATCTGGGTCATAAATTTCTGATACGCGAGCTGGAAAAAGGACAAAAGGAAGGATACCGAAGCGTGATTTTTACCTTTGACATACCTCCCCGGTCGCTGCAGGAAAATGACTGTCGGGTGCTGTCCACCAATAAAGAAAAAGAACATATTTTTGATGAGGCGGGCATGGATTATGTGATTGAATGCCCGTTTACGGAAGAACTGAAAAAAATGGAACCCCATGCCTTTCTGAAAATGCTGACGGATCGGATCCGGATCAGACGGATCGTGGCCGGCACGGATTTTCGTTTTGGCCGGGGCAGAAGCGGCAGCCCTGCGGATCTGAAAAAATATGAGGATGAGCTGGGATACCGCGCGGTGATTGTGGACAAGATTCAGTACAGGGGTGAGGATATTAGCAGCACCCGCATTCGGAAGCTGGTCTGTGAGGGACAGATCGAGGAGGCAAATACATTGCTCGGATATCCGTATTTTCTTACGGCGCATGTCCGGCACGGAAATGAGATTGGCCGGACGCTCGGTTTTCCTACGGTGAATCTTCTGCCGCCGGAGAAAAAGCTTCTGCCGCCGAATGGCGTTTATGTTTCTTCCATCGCGCTGGACGGGGAGATTTATTACGGTATCAGCAATATCGGCTGCAAGCCGAGTATAGATGGTGTTTATCCGGTTGGGGTGGAGACGCATATCTTTGATTTTGACCGTCAGATTTATGACCGGGAAATCAAAGTGTCTTTTCTCAGTTATCTGAGACCGGAGCGGAGATTTGATTCTCTGGAAGCGCTTCAAAGACAGATCAGAGCGGATTATAAAAAAGCGGAAGATTTATTGACGACAGTTTTATAAAAAGGTTTACAAAGATTTTGATGTGTGGTATAGTTCGTTCATGTGGGCATACGGCCCTTACTCAGTGCCCGGACTTTCCGACCCGGCACCTGGTAGTCCACAGACAGGGGCGATATTTTGATTAAAAGGAGGAAATCACCATGATTTCAAAGGAAAAAAAGACAGCCATCATTGAGGAGTATGGCAGAAAACCGGGAGACACCGGTTCACCGGAAGTACAGATTGCTATTCTGACAGCCAGGATTCGTGAGCTCACGGAGCATCTGAAGGTTCATCCGAAGGATAAGCATTCCAGACGCGGTATGTACAAGATGGTCGGTCAGAGAAGAGGTTTGCTTGATTATCTGAAAAAAAATGATCTGGAAAGATATCGTGAGCTGATTGCAAAATTAGGCATCAGAAGATAGTGCGGGGAAGGACAGTATGAAAAAGACATTTTCAATGGAACTGGCCGGTAGGACCTTAAGCGTTGATATCGGTCGTGTTGCTGCGCAGGCGAGCGGAGCTGCACTGATGCATTACGGCGATACGGTTGTTCTTTCCACGGCGACGGCATCGGAGAAGCCGCGCGAGGGAATTGATTTCTTCCCGCTGAGCGTAGAGTTTGAGGAAAAAATGTATTCCGTGGGAAAGGTCCCCGGCGGATTCAATAAGAGAGAAGGCAAGGCATCCGAGAACGCGGTCCTGACCGCGCGTGTCATCGACCGTCCGATGCGTCCTCTTTTCCCGAAGGATTACCGCAATGATGTGCTGCTGGACAATCTTGTCCTGAGCGTTGACCCGGAAGCCCGTCCCGAATTGCTTGCCATGATCGGATCGTCGATTGCCACCTGTATTTCTGATATCCCGTTTGCCGGACCCTGCGCGATGACACAGATCGGTATGGTGGACGGCGAGTTCATCATCAATCCGTCTCAGCAGGTCTGGGATGAGGGAGATCTGCAGCTGACGGTAGCTTCCACTTCTGAAAAGGTGATCATGATCGAGGCAGGTGCGAATGAGGTCAAAGAGGACAGGATGATTGAGGCGATCTATCTGGCTCATGAGATCAATCAGACGATCAATACATTCATCAGTGAGATCGTTGCGGAGGTCGGCAAGGAAAAGCATGCCTATACCAGCTGTGCGATACCGGAAGAGATGTTTGACGCGATCCGTGAGATTGTCACTCCTGAGGAGATGGAGGAGGCGGTCTTTACCGACGAAAAGCAGGTGCGTGAGGAGAATATCCGCGAGATCACAGCGAAATTAGAAGAGGCTTTCGCCGGGAATGAGGAGTGGCTTGCCGTCCTCGGTGAGGCGATTTATCAGTATCAGAAAAAGACGGTGCGCAAGATGATCCTGCAGGATCACAAACGCCCGGACGGACGTGAGATCACACAGATTCGTCCGCTGGCGGCAGAGGTCGATCTGCTTCCGCGCGTACATGGATCCGCGATGTTCACCCGCGGACAGACGCAGATCTGTACCATCACCACGCTGGCGCCGCTTTCGGATCAGCAGAGAGTGGACGGTCTGGATGAGAATATCACAAACAAGCGTTATATGCATCAGTACAATTTCCCGTCCTATTCGGTAGGCGAGACGAAGCCTCCCAGAGGACCGGGACGGCGCGAGATCGGACACGGAGCGCTGGCGGAGAAGGCGCTGGTTCCGGTGCTTCCGAGTGAGGAGGAGTTCCCTTACGCGATCCGTACCGTTTCGGAGACTTTTGAGTCCAACGGTTCTACTTCTCAGGCGAGCATCTGTGCGTCTACGATGTCCCTGATGGCGGCCGGTGTTCCGATCAAAAAGCCGGTGGCAGGCATTTCCTGCGGACTGGTGACCGGGGAGACCGACGATGATTATATTGTTCTGACGGATATCCAGGGACTGGAGGATTTCTTCGGCGATATGGATTTCAAGGTGGCAGGTACGCATGACGGTATCACCGCGATTCAGATGGATATCAAGATCCACGGCCTGACCAGACCGATCGTGGAGGAGGCGATCGCCAGAACGAGAGAGGCGAGACTCTACATTCTGGATGAAGTTATGGCAAAGGCGATCGACGCACCGCGCCCGACGGTCAGCAAATACGCACCGAAGATTATTTCCATGCAGATTGATCCGCAGAAGATCGGCGATGTGGTTGGCCAGCGCGGTAAGACAATCAACGCGATCATTGAGGAGACCGGTGTGAAGATCGATATCACGGACGACGGTACCGTTTCGATCTGCGGTACCGATCCTGAGATGATGGCGAAGGCGAAAGAGTACGTCGATATTATCGTGACGGACTTTGAGGCCGGTCAGGTATTTACAGGAAAGGTCGTCAGCATTAAGGAGTTTGGCGCGTTTATTGAGTTCGCGCCTGGAAAAGAGGGAATGGTTCATATTTCCAAGATTTCCAGACAGCGTATTAATCGTGTTGAGGATGTTCTGACGCTCGGCGATAAGGTGACGGTTGTCTGCCTCGGCAAGGATAGAATGGGAAGAATCAGCTTCAGCATGAAGGATGTTAAAAACAAAAAGTAGTGTTCCATAAGGCAGGAGCCGCCGCACAAACAGTGCGGCGGCTCCTGCCCGATTGTGCCAAAAGAGGTCTCTGATGAATATTTTACAGTGACGAACAAATCGAGTGTGAAATATGGAACGCATTTTAAAAGAGATACATGCTGACTATGCATATGAACGGGGATGGTTCGGACAGGGTGTCGGCATCGCGGTTCTGGATACCGGGGTTTCGCTGCATCCGGATCTGCAGGGACAGGTCGTCCGTTTTTGGGATTACATGAATGGAAAAAACACATGCTATGATGATAACGGACACGGAACGCATATCTGCGGTATTATCTCTGCAAAAAATAAAACGGCTCTGCACGGCGTGGCGACGGAGAGCCGTTTGTATGTATGCAAAGTACTGGATCGGCTCGGAAACGGAAGAATCGAGGATACCTGTCGAGCGGTGGATGAACTGATTCGATTTAACAGGGAAAATCGGCAGCCCGTGAGAATCTTAAATATCTCTGTCGGGATGACGGATGCCGTGCGCCCGAATCTGCAGCGGAGTCTCATCGCTGCTGTGGAGAAAGCCTGGGACAGCGGAATCGTCGTTCTGGCTGCGGCCGGAAATAACGGACCGGAAGAACATACGATTACGAGTCCGGGAATTTCCAGAAAAATCATCACGGTCGGCAGCATCGATGATCAGTGGGATATGCAGGGTCAAAAGGGCTATTCCGGGAGAGGACCGACGCAGGCATGCGTGGTCAAACCGGAGATCCTGATGCCGGGAACCAATATCCTGAGCTGTTCAAACCGGAAAGACGGATATACGAGGAAGAGCGGCACGTCGATGGCGGTTCCGGTGCTTTCCGGCGTGATTGCGCTTTTGCTGAACGCTCATCCCTCACTGACGCCGAATGAGATAAAAATGCGGCTGTTCTACGCGGCAAGACGGGTGGAAGGGAGCGGCGGAGGAAAGAACTGGGGGACAGTTACTCTGGATGGGCTGCTGTAGCTTTCAGGAGCTGTCGTTTTGATGTGGAAGAACCCGGCAGACGAAAACAGACATACCCCTCAGGATTGGCAGGCTGCTCAGGATTCGCCGAGAAAGAGGCGGTGAAGTATCTGTGTGACGGCATCCCGCAGGATGAGTTCGGGGATGGTTTTGGCTGCAACGATTTCAATTTCACCGACCTCGGTTTCTCCGAGACTGTAGATGGCCTTGCCGATCGTCTCACCCTCTGTGACCGGGGCTTCCAGGGACTCAGGAAGGGAGAAGGTTTTCGTCAGCTCTTCTGCGGAACCGGTGGTGTCGAGATATCGGAAGGAGCCGCTGTATTGAATCGCGAGGCTTTTTTCCGTGCCGCCGGTTACAGGCAGATCGGTCAGAGCATCTGTGTTTTCGTCGATGTAGATATGACAGTTTGCAAATCCCCACTCAAACAGGCTGATGGCGTCGGATATCCGTGCGGCACTGTCCTCGGCAGCCATGACGGAGGCAATCAGATTTACGTCATTTTTTGTTGCGGTGGCAGCGAGACAGAATTTTGCCTGGCTGGTGGATCCGGTTTTCAGGCCGGTCGCGTACTCGTATTGTCTGAGCAGCTTATTTGTACTGCTCAGGGTGAAGAGGCTGTCGCCTTTGGCGGTGTGATGTGTGATATCCTCCATCCAGATGGAGGTATAGTCAAAGATCTCCGGATGATTGACGGTCAGTGCTCTGGACATCAGGGCGATATCCAGAGCGCAGGAATAATGTCCGTCTGCATCCAGGCCGCAGGAATTGACAAAGTGTGTGTGCTCCATGCCGAGGACAGAAGCTTTTTCGTTCATCTGTTCAACAAAGGCATCCTCAGATCCGGAGATATATTCGGCCATGGCGACCGAGGCATCGTTGGCGCTGGCGATGACGATACATTTGATCATGGTTTCCACGGTCTGTGTTTCATTTGCTTCCAGATATACCTGGGAGCCGCCCATGCCGGCGGCATGCTCTGATACGGTCACGGTGTCATTCAGACTGATCTGCTGCGCGTCGATGGCGTCAAAAATCAGGAGAAGTGTCATCACTTTTGTCACGCTCGCAAGGGGACGCTCAGTTGTCTCGTCTTTGGCGAAGAGAATGGTTCCGGTATCGGCGTCCATGAGAAGCACAGACGGGGCAGAGGTTTCAGGTTCGGATTCCGCGGCAGAAACAGCAAGCGGATGTATGAAAAGAAACAGCAGGCAAAAAACGAGGGAGAATATTTTTTTCATGATGGTACCCGGTACAGAGTTTACTTCATATTTATTAGAAATTATGTGAATTATGATATGTTTTTCCGTGATGATAAGAAAATCCTTGCTTTTTTCCCTGTATTCAGTAAAATAGAACTGTTTGGAGTCAGGCGGTTCGACGGAAAGACCTGATTCCGTATCCTGGCAGTACATGGACCTGATTATTGGCGGCACCGGTGAGACATATGGATCTGAACGTAAAACTGGAAGTATTTGAAGGCCCGCTGGACCTTCTTCTTCATTTATTAGATAAAAATAAAGTCAGCATCTATGATATCCCGATCGTGGAGATCACGGATCAGTATCTGGATTATATCCGGGAGATGCAGCGGCGGGATCTGAACGTCATGAGTGAGTTTATGGTCATGGCGGCGACGCTTCTGGATATCAAGGCGCGCTGGCTGCTGCCGGGGGATACTGAGGAAGATGAGGAGGAGGATCCCCGCGCCGAACTGACGGAACAGCTGCTGCAGTATAAAATTTATAAATACATGTCTCAGGAACTCAAAGACATGCAGCTGGAGGCGGGACAGAAGCTGTATCACCGTCCGGCGATTCCGGAGGAAGTGCGGGAATATGAGCCGCCGGTGGATATGGATCGTCTGACGGAGGGGCTGGACCTGAAGATTCTGCATGATATTTTCACCTCTGTGATGAGCCGTCAGGAAAGACTGGTGGATCCGATTCGATCGAAGTTCGGAAAGATTGAGAAGGAGGAGGTGTCTGTTGAGGAGAAGCTGTCCTGGGTGGAACGATATCTGGAAACGTACGCGTCCTTTTCCTTCAGGGATCTGCTGGAACGGCAGAACAGTAAGGTAGAACTGGTTGTTACATTTCTTGCGGTTCTGGAACTGATGAAAATGGGAAAGGTATCCGCGAAACAGGACGATCCCTTCGGAGATATATATATAGAGGTGAAGCGGCAGTGACAGGAGGAATGCTGCAAAACAATTGTGGAGCCGGGCAGCTGAGAGGAGTCTGAATACCTGTGCGGAAGGAGGAACTTATGCGGATAGAAGAATATGAGGCGGCTGCGGAGGCTATCCTGTTTGCCATGGGAGACTCTGTGGAGCTGTCAAAGATAGCGAAGGCACTGGAGCTTTCGGAGAAGGAGACGGCATCGATCCTGCGAAACTTAAGCGACCGTTATCAATCAGACGCGAGCGGACTGCAGATCATTGAACTGGACGGCGCTTACCAGATGTGTACCAAGGTCAGCCAGTATGAGTATCTGATCCGGATTGCGAAGCAGCCGAAAAAGCATGTACTGACGGACGTTGTCCTGGAGACGTTGTCGATTGTTGCGTATAAACAGCCGGTCACCCGGGCGGAGATTGAGAAAATCCGGGGTGTTTCCTGCGGGCACGCGATCAATCGTCTGGTCGAGTATAATCTGATTCGCGAGATCGGACGCCTGGACGCGCCTGGGCGGCCGATCCTGTTTGGTACTACGGAAGAGTTCCTGCGCTGTTTTGGCGTACAGTCGGTGGATGATCTGCCCTCGCTGGATCCGGAGCAGATGGAGGAGATGAAGCAGGAAGCGCAGGAGGAGGTGCAGCTGAAACTGAATTGTTACTGATCACTCCCTGACCACGCACTTGCTGCGTGGTCAGGCCGAAAACGTTACGGCGGCTGATTTGTAAAATAATATTGTCTCATACAACAAACTATGATAAAATAATAGCATTGTTGTACTG
>JAJBUT010000160.1 GCA_020860185.1 Lachnospiraceae bacterium
TCTCGAAGAAAAATCCGGCGCACTATTTAAAAGTTATTTCTTAACAGTTCCTTACGCTATCCCTCTGCCCGTCTTCCCGCCGCCAGCTGAATCATATTGATGAAAAACAGCAGCAGGAAGGAGATGATCAGCAGTACCAGCGCAATCGCTGCCGCGCCCTCATAATCCACATTGCCGGAATTCAGCTTTTGCATGATCACGTAGGAGACCACCTGCGTCCCCTGCTTCTCGCTGTTCCCGGATATATAGATCACGCTGCCGTACTCTCCGATCCCTCTGGCGAGCGCCAGCGCGAATCCGGTGAGCAGCGCCGGGGTAAGCTCCGGCAGAATCACCCGCCGAAAGGTATAGCCGCGGCTCGCGCCGAGCATGGAGGCCGCCTCCTCGTAGGAGTCAGGTAGCTTCTCCAGTACCGGCTGCAGGGCGCGCACCACAAAGGGAATACCGATAAAGATCAGCGCGATCGTCAGACCGATTTTCGTGTAGGAAATCCGAATCCCGAAATTTTCGAAAAAGCTTCCGAGCACTCCCTGTGTCGAGTACATTTTCGAGAGTGTGATGCCGGCGACCGCCGTCGGCAGAGCAAAGGGCAGCTCAATCATCCCGTCCATGATACGTTTCCCCGGAAAATCATACCGCACCAGGATCCAGGCCAGGATCAGCCCGAACACGCAGTTGACGACCGCTGCGATCAGTGAACACAGGATGCTGGTGCGAAACGCCTGCATCACATTCGGTTTTAAGATCAGCTGCCAGAACTCTGACCAGCTCAGCTGAAAGGAATACGCAAGAATCGACGCCAGAGGTATCAGTATCAGCAGGGAAAGCATGGTGATGGTAATCCCGGCAGTCAGACCTCTGCCGGGAATCACCGGTTTTTGTTTCCTCATTTCGTACTACCTCTTTAATCATTATAAATCTCATCAAAGATCGCGCCGTCCTGGAAGAAATCTTCATACGCCTGATCCCATCCGCCGAAATCATCGATGGTGCAGAGATTTACAGACAAGTCAAAGGTGTCGGAGAATGTCTCCAGAATTTCTTCATTGCGCGGACGGTAATAATTCTCTCCCGCCAGAACCTGCGCATCATCAGAGTACAGATATTCCAGATAGGCTTCCGCCACTTCCCTCGTTCCGTTGTCATCCACATTCTCATCCACGATCGCCACGGAGGGCTCTGCCAGGATACTGATGCTCGGCGTCACCAGTTCAAATTCGCCCGGATACTCATCCAGCGCCAGCAGTGCTTCATTCTCCCACGCAATCAGGACATCGCCCTGTCCGTTCTCGACAAAGGTCGTCGTCGCTCCGCGGGCGCCGGAATCCATGACGATGACATTGTCATAGAGGGCGGAGACAAAATCTTTCATCTGATCCTCGTCCCCGTCAAACTGCAGATCCGCATAATACCAGGCCGCGAGGAAATTCCAGCACGCACCGCCGGAGGACTTCGGATCCGGCGTGATCACCTCCACACCTTCCTGAATCAGATCATCCCAGTCCTGAATATCCTTCTCATTGCCCGCGCGCACGAGAAACACGATGGTGGAGGTATACGGGGAGCTGTTCTGATCGAACTCATCAATCCACCCCTCGTCAATCAGTCCCTCTTCCTCGATCAGGGTAATGTCGTGCGCCAGTGCCAGCGTCACCACATCCGCGTCGCTTCCTTCAATGACGGAACGCGCCTGAGAGCCGGATCCGCCGTGGGACTGTACGATCTCCACGGACTGGCCGGTCTCCTCCTCATAATATTCCGCAAAGATCTCATTATAGGCCGCATAGAATTCTCTGGTCGGATCATAGGAGACATTCGTGATCGTGAGTGTGTCTCCGCTCGAACCATCGTTCGTCTCCGCGGCGGAGCTGCCGCTGTCCGATGCATCCGAACCGCTGCCGCAAGCTGCGAGGCCTCCGACTGTCATCGCCGCCGTCACTCCGAGCACAATTCCTCTTTTCCAGAATCTGTTCTGCTTCATTTTTATGTACCTGTCCTTTCTCCGGGAAACTCACGCAAACGTTTGTATATTTTCTTGCGTTTTTATTTCCCCTATGCTACAATTATTTTATTATGTTGGAATTAAGTTAATATATTTTTTGTTTTTTGTCAACTTTTTATTATGCAAACGTTTTCTTTTCCGGGTTCGCAGTGTTTCATTTTACACAGAATCTGTCTCTGTGAATCCTGCATCCCGCGGCAACGCCGTTGTATCCGACACGCTGCGGAGTCACTGACCTGCACAGGGCAGAAGAAGGAGGGTACGTATGTCGCTCAAAAAAATCGCATCCATGGTCGGGACCTCCGTCTCCACGGTATCCCGCGTTTTAAACAACACATCCGCCACCTGCGCCTCCCGGGAGCTGCAGGATCGAATCTGGGCAGCCGCACATGAGATCGGATATCTCCCCAACGAGGCGGCCCGACAGCTTCAGAAGACCGGACAGAATGCCGGAACTGTCATCCACGTTTCCATCATTCTAGCGCGAATCACTTCCCTGGAGAAGGATCTGTTCTTCTCCGAGCTCTTTCGCAATCTGGAGGTGGAGCTGATGAAACAGAGAACCTTGATCGACCATGTCATCTACGCGGACGAATCCTTTTCCCAGAACCTTGCCGCATCCGACGGCGTGATCATTCTGGGACGCTGCTCCCAGAAGCTGCTCGCCCACATAACCGGACAGAATAAAAATGTAGTCGCCATCTGGAGAAACCCCATGAATTTTAACGTGGACGAGGTGATCTGCGACGGAAAAAAAGCCGCCGAACTGGCGATGCGGCACCTGCTCTCCTGCGGTCACCGGAAGATTGCCTACATCGGTGACTGCTCTTACGAGAGCCGATACATCGGCTACTGCAACATGATGATCCAGAATAGCATCCCCATGGATTACAGCCTGATCAAACAGACCGACCAGACGAAAGAGGAGGCGGAGGCCGCCCTGTATGAGCTTCTGGAGCAGAAATCATCGGGGAAATCGGATTTTACCGCCATCCTCTGCGCCAACGACAGCACCGCCATCCGGATACTGGAGCTCCTGCGCCGGGAGAAAAAGAAGATCCGCGAATCCATCTCCGTCATTTCCATCGACAACGTCGAGGCCTCCCAGGACACCGTGCCCCTGCTGACTACCATTCACATCCCGCGCGGCGAGATGGCGCACATGGCCGTCAACCTGCTGCTCGACCGGATCGCGAAGGCGCACGAGGAGACGGTGCGGATCGAGTTCCCCTGCAGGCTGATCCAGAGAGACAGCTGTTATACTGTATAACCGGCGATTATGAAAGCCAACCCTTTCAAAACAAATTGACTTCCTTCATAATTCGTTGTATGATGCAATCACAAATAATTAGTTAATCCTACCCAAAGGAGGCAATCATGGCTGCTACCATTATCATTGTTATCATTATCATCATTATTGTCCTCGCAGTGATTATCAATTACCGAAAAAAAGTCACGCAGGGCTGCTGCGGCGCGGATGGAGACGCGGCGGAGAAGGTCATTCCGAAGGATGTCGACCTCGCGGATTATCCGTATGCCTGCACCATTCTCATCGAGGGAATGACCTGCAAAAACTGCGCAGCGCGGATTGAAAACCGCTTTAATCAGACGGAAGGCTATTTTGCAAAAGTAAACCTCCGGAAAAATTCAGCCGAAATCCATACAAAAACGCCCGTGGACGACGGAGAGATTAAATCCATTGTCGCCAAAGCCGGCTATCACGTGACAGAGGTACAGCGCGCATGAGACTCCTGCTGATTGAAGATGAGGAACGAATGGCACAGGCTCTGACCGGCATTCTGCGCCTCGAAAAATATGAAGTGGACCACTGCGCCGACGGGATTTCCGGCCTGCAGTCCATTGAGAGCGGAGTTTACGACATCATCATCCTCGATGTCATGCTGCCCGGCATGAACGGCTTCGATGTGGCAAAACACGCCCGGAAAAAAGGCGTCCGCACACCGATTCTGATGCTGACTGCCAAAGGCGAGCTCGAGGACAAGGTAGAAGGGCTCGACAGCGGGGCGGACGACTACCTCACCAAGCCGTTCAAAACACAGGAACTGCTGGCGAGGCTGCGCGCCCTCGGACGCCGGAGCATCCATTCCCCTGACGGTTCCCTGTCTTTCGGGGATATCCGCCTCGACAGGGCGACCTCTACGCTGATCTGCTCCGCAGATGAGCAGAGCGTCCGGCTGAGCGAGAAGGAATTCCGTATTCTGGAATATCTCATCTCCAACCAGGGTCAGATTCTGAGACGCGAACAGCTCGCCGTTAAGATCTGGGGGTTCGACAGCGACGCAGAATATAATAATGTAGAAGTCTATATGTCCTTTACGCGCAAAAAACTGGCTTTCGTCGGTTCCCGCACCGAGATCAAGGCCGTGCGCGGCATCGGATATGAGCTGAGGTGTGCCGATGTTTAAACAGTCCCGACGAAAAATCCTCGTCTCCATCATGGCCATCCTGATCTGTCTTTTTCTCGGCATTCTGATGATTATTTATGCTTCCAGCTATCACGAAGTATCCGAAGAGAATTACACCATGCTGGAACGCTACGCGGAGCTGTACTCCCTTGAGGATGAGACCGGCGAACCGGATGAGACATCTGACGCAGACACGACACAGCCGGCCGGTGCTCCGGATTCTGAAAATCTGTCAGACGGAACGGTTCCGTCAGATTCCGATCTGCCGGATGATGTTCCGGATCCTGAAAAAACCTCAGACGAGCCGGCGCGGCCGGACGACACGCCGGAAACCGGCAGCCCGGACAGCCCGCCGGATGAAAATGATCCTCCGCCCGAATCCACTCCGACGTTCCGGCTTTCCACCTTTTATTCGGTCGCAGTCTCAGACGACGGGGAAGTCCTTGCAACGGAGAATACAAACATTTCCTATGAAAATGAGGAACTGGAAAGCATCGCCATATACATCATAAACAGCGGCAGGGACAGAGGTCTGCGGGACAATCTGATCTACTTCACAATGAAAAAGGACGGTTATACGCTGGTGGCGTTTGTGGACAACACGATCATGCAGGAAAGCATGTCGACGCTGTTCCGATATACCCTGATCTTCGGCGCCTTCGCCATCGTTCTGATTTTTTTCATTGCCATCGTTCTGGCACGGAAAATCGTCAGTCCTCTTGAAGAAAGCTATCAGATGCAAAAGCAGTTCATCTCGGATGCAGGGCATGAACTGAAAACCCCCATTGCTGTCATTGAAGCCAGCGCGGATCTGCTCTCGCGTGAGATCGACGAAAACACCTGGCTCTCCAACATACAATATGAAAATGACCGGATGGGCGCACTGGTGACGCAGATGCTGGATCTCGCCCGTACCGAGAACGCCGCGCCCCCGATGGAACGGCTGGATTTCAGCCGCATGACAGAAGGAGAGGCACTGCCTTTTGAAAGCATCGCCTTTGAAAAGGGACTGCGCTTCACATGCCGGATCACGGAGGAGATCCACGTGCAGGGCAACAGCGTTCAGCTCAGACAGCTGATTTCGATCCTCCTGGATAACGCTCTCCATCACTGTACGGCAAGCGGACAGATCGAGCTTTCCCTGCACGCGGAACGCAATGCGGCTTCGCTCTCTGTGATAAATGACGGGGAAGAAATTCCCGCGGAATACCGCGACAGAATTTTCGAGCGCTTTTACCGCGCGGACTCCGCGCGGACCGGTGGGGAAAAACGTTATGGGCTGGGTCTCGCTATCGCCAGAGCCATCGTGACTGCCCACCACGGAACGATCCGCGTTCTCTGCCATGACGAAAAGGTAGAGTTTGTCGTTACGATTCCAACCATAAAATAGTTTCCGATGCATTCTTCAACCTTATTTCAATCTTTTTCATGTATCATATCGGCAGTTTACTATATGCATTTCCGGTGTTTTTGCCGGAAGTGCGGGAGTACACTCATTATTTCAGGAGGCTTATTTATGAGAAAGAAAAGAAAATTCGTACCTGCCAGACAGGTCTGCGCACTTGCTGCGCTGACCGTCCGAAAGATCAAATTATGTAAGGAAAAATCCCCATCGCGAAGCGATTCTAAATGGATTTTTCCTCGTAACTGTAACGGCAAGATGCAGTTACGAAGCCTGGCCCTTTTGCTCTGCATGGCTCTCCCTCTGGGCTTATGCGCCTGCCAGAGCGATTCGGGTGAAACCGGTTCTTCCGGTGAAGCCGCAGATTCCGATACGCAGGCTTACATTGAGGAGACCCTGAACCTTGCCAACAACGAAAACCAGGAGTGGACCTACTCTTCATCCGCGGATGCCTGGGTGCTCTCCTCCGTCTCAGCGGTCGCTTACCCCGAGATTGAAGACGAACAGGGCGTGTCCGTATGTGTCCCCGGCGCTTATGTCACCGGCATCGACACGGACGGGGACGGGACTGCGGATGTCACATCAGCGGACGCTTCCGAAGCGGTAAACGGCTCTCTGGTGATTGATTATGACGCAGAGATCACCAGCACCAACGGCCAGGTCTACACGGCGGCCACCGCACCGGTCATTCTGAACACAGGCGCTGCCGGCTACAGCGAACAGAGCAATTCCAACGCATCCACCAGCTATGCAGCGGAGGGATACATCAACGTATCCTGCGGCAACCGGGGAAAACAGAGTTCCATTACCGACGACGACGGCAATACCGTCTACACAGGCGACGCTCCCTGCTGCCTGGTAGACCAGAAAAATGCCACACGCTATGTAAAGTATAACATTCTGCTTGGCAATCTTCCCGGCAGCGTGGACTATTTCGTATCCACCGGCGGTTCCGGCGGCGGCGCGCATGCCACCATGTTTGCGGCCACCTCGAACAACTCCGATTTCTATGACTATGAGATCGAGGCCGGCGCGGTCGGCGTATACTACACGGAGGACGGCGGCTATACAACGACCGTCACGATCGACGGGACGGATTATGAAATTTCCGACGGTGTGTGGGGCTGCATTGCCTACAGCGCGATCACTTCTCTCTACGAAGCGGATATGGCGCTCGCCTTTGAGTATTATCTGGATACAGACTATTCCTTCAGCACCGATTTCCAGGCACAGCTGGCAGAGTATCTGTCAGAATCCTACATGGAGTATATCAACGAGCAGGAACTCACCGTGGATGAAAGCACCGTCGGCTTTGACATCAATGAGGACGGCGACACCGACGACACGGTTGATCTGACGATCGAATACGATCTCGAAGCTTATCCGGAAACAAACGGATACTACGGCACCTATCTGAATTTTTACCTCGCCGAGTTTACACAGAACCTGCAGTGGTATCTCGACAATCTGGACTATGCGGACGGCTGGACATGGTTTGACGCGGACGGCAATGCCCTGAGTGATGAAGAAGTTGCCGCCATGACGACGGAGGATAAGGCGGCCGCTTTTATCGAGGGACGCTACACAAAGAGCAGCTCCGGCAGCGATGCCATGGGCGGCATGGGCGGCGGTATGCCCGACGGTGATATGGGAGGCGGCGGTATGCCCGGCGGTGATATGGATACCTCCGAACTCCCGGACGGCGACATGGATACCTCTGCACTTCCCGACGGCGACGTCGATCTGTCCGATATTGACACCTCCGAGATGGGCGAAATGCCGGACGCGGCCGACGGTGATATGGATCTGTCCGATATTGATACCTCTGAGCTTCCGGATATGTCCGGGATGGACGGTGAAGCACCGGATGACATGGAAATTGACGAAGATATGATGGTTGACGCAGACGATACGGAACGCGGCGGCCCGGGGCGCGGCAATAACGCAGACGACGCCGATTCCGCCGGCGGCGAGGATACAGAAGAGGTCGGCACCCCCGACGCGGGCACGACTCAGTCCGCCACCGGCAGTACCGATTCCGCCAACTATGACTCCTATGAGGATATGGTCGCCGAATATGAGGAGGATATCAACGAAATCCTGGCAGGCGACGAATACGGCAACAACATCGTCTCCCTTTACAACCCGCTGAACTATATCGGTTCCGGCGACACGGAGAATCCGACCTGGACCCGGATCGTTATGGGAGCCTCCGAGGGCGACATGTCCATGTTCTCCTCCCTGAATCTGCAGATCGCATGGCTGAATGCCGGTGTGGACGCGGTGATCGAGTGGCAGTGGGACGGCGGTCACGTACCGTCTGAAGTACTCGGAGAATCACTGGCTCTCTATGTAGATGAAATGTACGGGGAATATGTAGACGGAGCAGTTGCCGTTGAGAAACCGGAAGCTGAAGCACAGACCGAAAACGGGACCTCCGAATCGGCAGGCGGCACAGACTTAAGCAGCTGGGTAAACTACGATGACACGTCTTCCGTTTCCTTTACCCTGGCAGACGCGGTTTCCTACCGCACCGCCGGCGCCAGCAAGGCCATGCCCGGATTTGATGTCATCGACTATGGCCAGGAGGATTATGTGTTCGGCAGCTCCGATCAGGACGCACGTCACTGGAACACTTATCTGCTGGATATTTTCCAGACCTATGCGGATGTACTGGAGCCTTTGTTTAATCAGACTGACTGACACTCTTATTTGACATACAAAGTACCCTTAAACACGGAAGTGGCGGCGCCACGCCCGCCCGGACGGGTTGTTTTGGTGTGGGTTTTAAAAAAAAAGAGCGGACGCCGCGAGGGAGGGGGTTGGTGGAGGGG
>JAJBUT010000002.1 GCA_020860185.1 Lachnospiraceae bacterium
ACATGGGAAATCAGGCAAGCGATATGGCTAGTTACTTAATATTCGAGGTACTAGCGGCTCTTTCTGGATTTCTTCCCCCGCGGCGCCGCATCTGCCTTTGCGTCAGCTTTCTTTTTCACATAGGCGATCGGGGTCTTTTTGTTGTCGTCAAAATAAACCATCTCGATCTCCAGCCCGTCGATCACCTTGATAAACTCGCTGAACTTCCGATATCGCCCGTAATTGCGTTCATCGAAATCCGGAAACTTTTTCGTCAGAAGACGTCCCAGCTCGGACAGGAGCATCCTGCCGTCCTCGTCGGAATTCTTATCGAGAATCTCGAATATATTTTTTCGGATCTTTGACAATCTGGTGATCGGTGATCCCTCCGGAGCGGAGTCCTCCGCGGCAGCCGTCTCCGTTCCCGCGGTCTGCTCATCCTCCTCCGATATCGTATTCTTAAAAAGAACATCCAGCACCTTAAACTCCTCGCAGGAGCGGACAAAGGCCGTCGGTGTCTTGGACTCTCCCATACCGATCACGATCTTGCCGGCTTCTCGCAGACGCATCGCCAGCCTCGTAAAATCACTGTCCGACGAGACGATGATAAACCCGTCCACATTGTCCGAATACAGGATATCCATCGCATCGATGATCATAGAGGAATCGGACGAGTTCTTCCCCGACGTGTAGCTGTACTGCTGCATCGGAATAATAGAATTCTCCAGAAGACACTCTTTCCATGTCTTCTTCTGGTAATCCGTCCAGTCCCCGTATGCTCTGCGCACGCTGACGACGCCGTAGGATTTCGCCTCATTCAACATCACCGACAGGTATTTCGGCGATATATTGTCCACATCGATTAAAAGTGCAAATTTGTTTTCTTTCGCCATATTTTACTCCATCCTATAAGTATCTGACCGCTGTTCCGTATGCGATCACCTCCGCGCCGCCCTGAATGATCGCGGAAGTGGCAAAGCGGGTACTCACGACCGCGTCCGCGCCCATGCGCTCCGCCTCGGAAATCATACGCTGCGTCGCAATCTCCCTGGCCTCATTCATCATCTCGGTGTAGGCCTTCATCTCACCGCCCACCAGGTTTTTGAATCCGGCTCCCAGATCCTTTCCGATATTTTTACACTGGATCGTGCTGCCCTTTACCATGCCGAGCATGCTCAGATCCTTCCCTGTAATGTAATCTGTCGTCACTAATAACATAGCTGTTCCTCCTCTGTTCTCCTCTGTCAACTCTCATATCATAGCATATTTATCCATGGAAAAAAACTGTTTTCTTGAAAGATACTGATTCTGTTTTCCGTAAAAAGTCTCCTCTGCAAAAATAAAAGGATTAAGTGAACCTGTACATTTTTCCGTATGCGTGCTAAGATAATCAAAACAAACTTCCATGCGCCGCTGTCGCAGCGCGCCAACAGTAAAACACACATCGTCGGATTCTGAATACAGAATCCCGGCCAAAATTCTAATAGAAAACGGGGGCTTAAATGAAATTAGGAAAATACAAAGGCCTGAAAATCAGCCAGCCGAGTCTCACGGTTCAGGAGGCAGAGATTGATCAGGTATTAGAAAAAAGGCAGCGCGAGAATGCCGTTGTCTTTCATATAGACGGCCGCGGCGCGAACTGGGGCGACGAAGCCGTACTGGATTTTGAAGCAGAGTGCAAAGGGAAGCCGATCCCGAACGGAAAGAGGCGCAGCTATCCCCTGCGTTTGGGTTCTCACACCTTTGTCAGCGGATTTGAGGACGCCATAGTCGGGCACTCGCCCGGAGAACGTTTCGACATTTTCGTCACTTTTCCCGACGACTACCGCATCCCCGGACTGGGCGGACACGACGCTGTTTTTCATGTGCGCCTGAAAGCGCTCCGTCTGCCGGAATACCAGGAGATCGACGATGATTTCGCCCGGGATTTTTCCGAACATGATACGCTCGCAGACTGGCGCACGGAAATACGTGCGGAGCTGGAGGCGCGAAGAATGATCTCTGCCAATGAAAAACTGGCGCGCGATCTGATGGATCTGGTCATCGCAGACTCTGTCATCCCGATCGATCCGGTTCTGAAACAGGAAATCGCCGATGATTTATACGAAGACTTTCTGCTGGATCTGGAGGCGGATGGAATGACGCTGGAAACATGGCTTCGCCGCTCCGGCCGTACTGAAGACGACCTCCGCGCGTCTCAAACAGAAGAAGCGAAGCGTCTCATCCAATCAGAATCCGTCCTTCACGCTATCGCTGAGCGGGAACATCTGCAGGTCTCCGATGAGGAACTGGCAGAGGAGATTGCCGCACTGGCGGAAGAAGAAGGCGAATCTCCGGATCTATTCATCCAAAGCCTCGGAGACGACGAGCTTGAAAGCATCATCGACCAGCTTCTGCTGGACATGGCTCTGTCGTTTATTCTGGAACACGCCATCCTGCTACCGGAGTGATGTCAGGCTGCGGTCTTCGTCAGTAAACTTCCATGCGCTGCTAATGCAGCGCACCAACATCTATAAAAGCCCATCGCTCCGCTCTTCGAGTCTACGCTCCGCTCTGGTCGGCGCTAAACAGACGTCCCCCGGACGTCTGGCGCCCCGCGATGGCCGCCGGTATTCGTATTCCGGACAATTTTTATACTGCATCACGCATAAAAAAACTCCTTTTGCAGATACTGTCTTCATAATAGCAGTAAAAGGAGTTATTTTTATATGACTGAAAAAAAGGAAACAAAGACAGATGACTATGATTACCTTGCGCACTCCGCCTCCGCTAATGATCAGACCGGTCTGATTCCCGCCGGCATCACGAGCGACGCCGAACGGGAATCCTATCAGAATCTGTACCCCTATCCGCCCCCGCTGGTAAAAAAGGAAGATGAGAATGCAGACTGATCCTGTCAGAATCATCACACCACCCGGTGCAGCAGCCATTTCCGGCGTTTAAACCGAACACAGAAAATGATGCCGCGCATTGTCCAGTCTGCAAACATGCCGATCCACACGGCCATCGGCCCGAAGCCCTGCACACGGCAGAGATAAATACACAGCGTCACGCGGAAGATCCACATGCACAGCGTGGATGTCAGCATGGAAAATTTCACATCCCCTGCCGCCCGCAGGCCGTAGGCCGGTATAAACGCCTGCGTCCAGATGATCGGCTTGATCAGGGTGATCCAGGACATCATGAAAACACACAGCTGCGCGCTGTCCGCCTCCATCCCCGCCAGGCGCACGACCGGCCGGGTCAGCACAAAGATCAGCAGGGAAAACGCGACCACCGTCACTTCCGCAAAGATACTCAGCTTTTTGATATAGTAGACGGCCTGATCCTTTTCCCCGGCACCGATGCACTGCCCGACAATCGTCATCAGGCCGATGCCGATTCCCATCGCACACACGCTGGTCAGATATTCCAGTATATTCGTCATGGCCTGCGCGGCAATCGCGATCGTTCCCAGCGTGGATACAGTGGACTGAATAGCCAGCTTCCCAAACTGAAACATACCGTTCTCAATGCCGGAGGGAATGCCCACGGCGAGAATCACACGGATCAGCACCGGATCCGGCCGGAGCCTCGCGTAATTCCGGATCACGATCACCTGCCTGTCTCTCCGCTGAAAGCAGATCATGACAACCGCCATGAGCACGCGCGAGATCAGCGTGGAGAGCGCGGCGCCCAGCACACCCATATCCAGCGCGAAGATCAGGATCGCATTCCCTGCGATATTGACAAAGTTGCAGATCACCGATACTGTCATCGGCAGACGGGAATTCCCCTCCGCGCGGAAAAAGGACGCATTCGCGTTGAACAGGGCGATAAACGGGTAGGAAAGCACGGTCACCAGAAAATAGATCTGAGAGGCCTCCATCACATCCGCGTCTACCTGACCGAAAATCAGCTGCAGCAGCGGATACCGAAACACTATGCAGACTGCCATGATCCCAACTGAGATCAGAAACATGGTGAGAAACACCTGGTTGGCCGCCTGTCTGCACGCTTCATGATTGTGCTGGCCCAGATACTGGGAGCACACGATCGTACCGCCCGCCGCCAGCGCCACAAACACCTGCAGCACCAGCGTGTTAATGGAGTCTGTCAGAGAAACCGCAGAGATCGCCGCACTCCCGACATTGCTCACCATCACAGTGTCCACCGTTCCCATCAGGGCGTTCAGAAGCTGTTCGATCATCAGCGGAACCAGAAGCAGATACAGATCCCGGTTCGTGAACAGCAAATCTTCTTTTTTAATATCCGGTTTGCCAGCCGTTTTTCTTTTCATATGTTTCCTCTTTTTCGCTTCATCCGGAGCAAACCTTCCCCTCAGACAAAATGCCGTCATTACATCAGCCGCATCGACTATCTTCACGGCGCTTCAGCGAAACAGGTCATTTTTCGCAAATCCTATCTTAGCACCATTATTTCAATTTTGAAAGTATAAATTTTGCTTCAGGTTTTCCACTGTCCCATAGCTCCGCGACTTATCATTCAGAGCCGAAAATCCTTGCAATACGAACTGAAAAGAGTATAATCTGAATCAGCGGCCGATCGGGGACACCACTTTCTGTCGCTATATAAAACGTGCAAAAAGGAGGATACTATGAGCAGTTATACCACTCAGATGGATGCAGCACGAAAAGGCGTTATCACACCGCAGATGAAAACCGTAGCAGAAAAGGAGAACCTTCCGGTCGAACAGCTGATGCAGCTTGTCTCCGAAGGAAAGGTCGCCATACCCGCGAACAGGCTCCACACCTGTCTGGCTCCGGAGGGCGTCGGCAGCATACTGCGCACCAAGATCAACGTCAACCTGGGCGTCTCCAGGGACTGCAAGGACTATAACATTGAAATGGAAAAGGTCATGAGCGCCGTGAAGCTCGGCGCAGAAGCGATCATGGACTTATCCAGCCACGGAGATACACAGCCGTTCCGCCGGAAGCTGACGCGGGAATGTCCGGCTCTGATCGGCACCGTGCCGGTCTATGACAGCGTGATCCATTACCAGCGCGATCTCGCCACCCTGACCGCAAAAGATTTTGTCGACGTCGTGCGGCTGCATGCGGAGGACGGCGTTGACTTTGTCACGCTTCACTGCGGGATCACCCGGAAAACCATTGAACAGATAAAAAAACATAAACGCAGGATGAATATCGTCAGCCGCGGAGGCAGTCTGGTCTTTGCCTGGATGTCCATGACCGGCGAGGAAAATCCGTTCTACGAATATTACGATGAGATACTGGACATCTGTGAGGAGTATGATGTAACAATCTCCCTCGGGGACGCCTGCCGTCCGGGATGTCTGGCGGACGCCACCGACGTATGCCAGATTGAGGAGCTGGTTCGTCTGGGCGAGCTGACGAAGCGTGCCTGGGATCACAATGTGCAGGTCATGGTGGAGGGACCCGGACACGTCCCGCTCGACCAGGTCGCCGCCAACATGAAGGTGCAGCAGACGATCTGCATGGGTGCTCCCTTCTATGTTCTCGGTCCGCTGGTCACTGACATTGCGCCCGGATATGACCATATTACTTCAGCCATCGGCGGCGCGGTGGCTGCAATGAACGGCGCGGCGTTCCTGTGCTATGTCACACCGGCGGAGCATCTGGCGCTGCCCAATGTCGAGGATGTGAAGCAGGGCATCATCGCCTCAAAGATCGCCGCGCACGCAGCTGACATCGCGAAAGGCATTCCCGGCGCAAGGGATATCGATGACCGGATGGCGGACGCCCGCCGCAATCTCGACTGGGACGCACAGTTCGCCTGTGCGCTTGACCCGGAAACGGCGAAAGCCATCCGCGACGACCGGCTGCCCGAGGACGACCACAGCGACACCTGCAGCATGTGCGGAAAGTTCTGCGCGGTCCGCAGTATGAATAAGGCGCTGTCCGGGGAGTATATAGATATTCTGTAATCATATGATACAGGGGACAAAAGGTCAGAAATCGGATGCTCGCATCCGTATTTCTGACCTTGGGGACCGCAAAAACATGCCGTCGTTCTCAATATACCGCCACGCTTTTGGCAACATACCGTTCGTAATCAGCTCCATTCCTTTCACTCCCATGAACTGTTTTTCTGTATGGTATCATACATGAAAATATATCTCAAGTGCCAGTCATTTTTTTCTTATATGGAATCCAGATTCAGGAAAAATAATAATTTGATCTGTCAGCCCTGGCGCGGCCGTACCGTCATCCTCTGATTCTGTCTGTCCTCCGCGTACTCCAGATTGGCAAGCGCTACCACATAAAAATCTCCGAAAGCTGCCACAGATTCTACCTGATGATCGTTCAGGATCTTCGGCTCCGAGAACGAATACTGGCGGAGGATGTTCTGAAAGAAGCCGTTGCCCGACTGGAACGATTTTTTGATCCTGACACAGATTTTTACCGGCGATATTTCCGTCTGCACAAAACGCAGCGCATATTTCCTAATCTCACCCGGCATCTCACATTTCTGCTCCGGGCATCCCAGAATATTACTTATTTTTTCTCAGGTTCTCACAGATCTCAATTCCGAACTTCTCTTTCAATGTGAGCGGTATTTCCTCAGATGGCAGTTCTCTCTCCGTCCGTCTGCCGTGAATCACCTCCCGGTAGGTACGGTTCGTCAGCGCGCGGTAACCTTCCGGCGTGCGGATATTCACAACGCGTTTCTGCCGGAACATTGACTGATCCGATTGGGACAGGAAATAATTTAATGCGGTAAAATCTATCTCATGGGCCGCAGCATCGCAGAACATCACCTCCAGGCGTTCCCGGCGATCCATAGGGTCGTCATAAATATCCCGGCTAACATTCACCTTCCGTATGGTTCCGTACCAGTTCTGCTCGATCGTTCGCACACAGAAATACTCGCCCCGCATCTCCTGCCAGCAGCCCTCCGGACAGTCTGTGCCCATCGACCGCAGCTGTTCTCCTGCTCCGGGCAGTGTGTCATCCGGTGTTTGCCGTTCTCCCTGTTCCGATATTTTTATCTCCGGCGGCAGCTGCAGCGCCCCCGGCGGCATGGCGCCGCCAATACCGGCTTCACAGAAATAACGCTGTCCGTCCAGAAACACGATGGTCGCCCGATGATCAATCAGATTCTCCCTCGGGTACTGCAGCCCGAACATCACCCGGCACAGACAGGGCCGCGCGTCAAAACCGACGGACTGCAGCATCCGGCAGAAAAAGCCGTTCGTCTCAAAGCAATATCCGCCTCGCCTCCGGGTAACAATTTTCTCAAACAGACTGTCCTCATCCAGCAGAATCTCTCTGTGAAAATCATAGACATCCAGGTTTTCAAATGGCACGCCGCACTGATGCGCGTAAATCAGCGCGTCCAGCGTGTCCTTGGAGATCGTCAGATCGCCTGTATAATTAATTCGAGTCAGGTACTCTTCTATTTGCCATTTTGTATACACAAAATCCTCCTTTTATCGCTCAAATCATATCATGATACCGGGATCCCCATGTGGTGAATCACACTGCAAGCGCTCCCTTCATGACCTTTTGACCCCTGTGCAGCATCATCACAAATACTCGATTCCCATCATAGTCAGGCCGTGCGCCGGGGCCGTCGGCCCGGCCGCACCTCGATCCTTTGCCTCCAGAATCCGCGCCATCTCCTCCGGCCTGCGTCTCCCCATGCCGATCTCAATCAAAGTACCCGCGATGATCCTCACCATGTTATAGAGAAAACCGTCTCCGCATATGCGGATGGTAATCATCTCCTCATTTCGGGTGACTGTACAGAAACAGATCGTGCGAACGGTCGTTTTCGCCTCCGTGTTGACCGAGCAGAAGCTTTTGAAATCATGCGTTCCCTCCAGAATTGCCGCCGCAGCTTGCATCGCTCCGAGATCCAGGACGTAATGGAGAAAATATGTATCCAGCCGCCGCGTCGGCAGCGGAAAGGTACGGTTTAAAATCCGATATTCGTATGTCTTTCTGCTGTCGCAATGCCGCGGATGCCAGTCCGGAGGCACTTCACGGGAATCCTGCACCACGATGTCGGCCGGCAGACCCTGATTTACGGCATAGGAAATCTTTTCGGGCGGGATGCGCGTCGCGGTATCAAAGACCGCTACATTTCCGAGAGAATGTACCCCCGCATCTGTCCGGCTGGCTCCGATCACGCGAATCTCCTCGCCCAGCAGCTTTGTCAGAGCAGTATTCAGAACTTCTTCGATTGTAAGCCCGTTCGGCTGCAGCTGCCAGCCGTGGTAACCGGTGCCGTCATAGGCGACCACAAGTTTGATTCTTCTCATATATATTCCTGCCCATGCAGCTGAAAGATGAAAGGATGTAACTATTCAGGACAGTACTTCGCACTTGCTGCGAAGTACGTCTGATAACGTAAATCACACAAGGAAAAGTCCCATCGCGATTTTAAATGGACTTTTCCTCGTAACTGTGAAGGTACTGAACAGTATATGAAGGAATATGATATCTGCGGATCCCAACGTCATAAATGGAACCGCGAGCGCTCCATCCATGACCATTTAACCCGGATATCATTATAAGCTCCCATGCGCTGCTGTCGCAGCGCGCCAACATCTATGAAAGCCCATCGCTCCGCTCTTCGAGCTCCCGCGATGGCCGCCGGTATTCGCAATCCGGGCTATCGCCCTACTTGCTCATACCGGCTTGGTC
>JAJBUT010000046.1 GCA_020860185.1 Lachnospiraceae bacterium
CGAGCGAAAATGTGGTGCATCAGAATGTGAAGAAGGCTGTGATCGAGGCTGGAGATATGTCCACCGTGATCACAGGTTATTGCACGGATGAACCCTGCCGTCAGATCAAAAACAAGCTGGCGGACGAAATGATTGCCATCGAGGATAACAACACGAAGGAAAAGGCGGCAGAGCTGCTTCGCCCGGTAGCGGAGAGCTCGTTAAAGAAAGCGATGATGGAAGGCGATATGGTCGGAGGAGCCGTGATGGCGGGCCAGATCACCGCACTGGTGAATGAGGAAAGACCGGCGCTGCAGATTATCGACGATGCGATTGCGGGCTCGAAGGAAATTCTGGCGCATGTGAATGAGTTTCAGTTTTAAATAGACAACAGGTGTCCGTCTATTATCCTTATACTCAGAGAAACAGGCTTCGATATAAGTTGAGATATCGAAGCCTGTTACTTATTCGATTTCTATATTACTCAAACATTACACTTTGAAAAGTATGAAGTTTGAGTTAAACTATCTAAAATAAAGAAGAAGGCGGAAAGGAATACTTTCTGATTTCACCGGAGGTTTACAGGAGGCATATATGCAGCTTACAGCAGATATTTTTATATATTACATATGAGGATAGAAGATATATAACCTTTGACGATCCTGTTCTGCTGGCTGAGACGAGATCAGAACCGGGGTTGTTTTTTCGAAATAACAGCCCCCCGATCGTGCTGGATGAGGTGCAGTATATTTCAGAGTGGTTTCCCTATATAAGATGGAATGTGACAGGAGTGATGAGAAGGGACGTTTTCTTCTTACGGGTTCGCAGCAGTATCACCTGATGAAGAATATTTTTGAATCTCTGGCGGGAAGGATTGCGATTCTGGAGTTGGCAGCCTTTTCCATGAGAGAACTTACGGGTTGTTCTTTTAATCAGCCGTTTATTCCTTCGGAAACATATATAGAGGAAAGACAAAAGGATTATCATGGCATAGCGGATATCTGGAAAAAGAACCACCTGAAAAATTGGTTTTGTTATTTTATGATGAGGATTGTGGGAGCACGAAGTGCGGATAAGTGAGATGGGAAATCTATATTTTCCGTAATCGAACTTATGCAAAGCTGCAATCCGCAGGTATCATAGGGGTCAAATACTTTTGACCCCAACATCATTTTATTACCTGTGTTAAGATAAAGCTGTAAAGATTAATTCTTTAACAGTTCCTTAGCTGCTGCATCGGAGGTGCCGTCAGTGACAGCGAAAAGATAAACTCCGTCCCCACGCCCTCCGTGCTGATTACGTTGATGTTTTCGTGGTGCGCGTGGATGATCTCCTTCACAATCGCGAGTCCGAGGCCGGTGCCGCGTTTGTCTTTGCCGCGGGAGAGGTCTGTTTTATAAAATCGTTCCCAGATCTTATTCAGGCTGTCCTTTGGAATGCCGATGCCGGAATCCTTAATAGACACAAATGCTTTTTCATTCCGTTTTGTTGTCTCGATGATGATCTCAGAGTTTTCATTACTGAATTTGACTGCATTGTCAACCAGATTATGGAGTACCTGTTCGATCTTTGCGGAGTCGGCTCTCACATACAGGGGTGAGGTGGCGCTCGCTGGGATGGTTTGGTTTGCGGTTGCGGAGACATCAGTCTTAATGTACAGGGATGAACCGGATAGCTTTAGGGAAAATGTAATATTTTTGTCTCTTGCCCGTCCTTCGAAGGTGAGGATGGTCTGGCGGATGATATCGTTCAGGTCAAATGCAGTGTAATCTATGTAAGCGCCTTTCGCGCTGTATTTATTCAGATCTAACAGGCTCTGTGTCAGTTTTTCGAGACGTTCTGTTTCCGAGATGATGATGTTTAAGTATTTTCCCTGCATTTCAACCGGGATCGTTCCATCGGCGATCGCTTCCGCGTAACCCTTGATGGAGGTGAGTGGTGAGCGAAAATCATGAGAAATATTGGAAACGAATTTGCGCTGGTCTTCTTCCAGAGAACTCAGTTCCAGCGCCATACCGCTCATGACATCTGAGATAAAACCAAGCTCATCCTGCGCGTGGTCAGGAGACAGAGCTTCATAATCACCCTCGGCGTAGGCGGCAGCCTGACCGACGATCCGGTGAATAGAACGGTAGATATTGAATATATAGACGAACAGGACGAGCAATGCGGCGAGGCATACGATGATATAGATCAGATAATAACCGGTGGAGAAATAATCCCGCAGGTCGGAGAGCGTGAGCGTCACCTGCAGAAAAGGAGAATGATTTCTGGAGGTCAGATATGACGTGCCGATAAATCCGATCACGCAGAAAATAATATAGGCAAAAATGAATCGGCGCAGCAGTCTTTTTTTCATGGCGGCCTCCTGATGGATGCTAATGTCTGTCATTATCGTGTCTCAAACTTGTATCCGATGCCCCACACGGTTCCGATGCCCCAGTTTTCATGGTCTTTGATTTTTTCGCGGAGGCGTTTTACATGGACATCCACCGTTCTCGTGTCGCCCAGATATTCGTATCCCCAGATATTGTCCAGCAACTGCTCGCGAGTGAATACCTGATTGGGAGAGGAGGCCAGAAAATACAGCAGCTCGAGCTCCTTGGGCGGCATATCAATCACCTGATTCCGATACAGGACAGAGTAGTTGGTCAGGTTGACGACAAGGTCGGGATACTCGACGCATTTGATTTCGTTTTCCGGTTTGGCCGGAGCGGTCTGCTGGAAACGGCGGAGCACTGCTTTCACGCGGGCAACCATCTCCTTGGAATCAAAGGGTTTGATAATATAGTCGTCCGCTCCTAACTCCAACCCGAGTACCTTGTCAAATACTTCGCCCTTGGCGGAGAGCATGATGATGGGGGTGTTGGAGTGCGTGCGTATTTCCCGGCAGACCTGATAACCGTCCATGCCGGGGAGCATCAGGTCAAGCAGGATCAGGTTCGGCTTGTAGTGTTTAAACTCTTCCAGAGCTGTCTCTCCGTCGGAGACAATGCGGGTGTCATAGCACTCCTTGGTCAGATAAAGGGAGATGAGCTCCGCAATGTTTTCATCGTCGTCTACAATTAAAATTTTCTGTTTTGTACTCATATATCGTCCTCCGGTAGTCATGTTTATTTATCTGTTTTTTTCCTTTGAAGGCGGTGATTGTGTCATCGGAGTTCTTCGATGCCGGCTGAGTCTGTGCTGATGTCTGTCTCAGCTGAAGGTTGTGATGGTGACATGTGTGTCTGTTTCAGCTGAAGGTCGCGATGGTGACACCTGCGTCTCCCTCGCCGAATTCGCCGAGGTGATAATCGGCGATATAGCTCTGGCGTTTTAAATGGCTGTGGACGGCGTTCCGCAGAACGCCAGTTCCTTTCCCGTGGACAATGCGGACACTTTTCAGGTGAGCCAGATACGCGTCGTCCAGATATTTGTCGAGGGCGGGGATGGCTTCCGCTGTCGTCATGCCGATCAGATTGATCTCCGGTGAGACGGAGAGAGATTTTGACATCTTCAATCGTCCGGTGTCCGTTTTGGGTGCGCGTGCTGCGGTCGGATTCTCCTCCTCGATCAGGACAAGGTCTTTTATATTCACCTGATAACGGAGAATGCCCATCTGCACGGACAGGTTTCCTTTCGCGTCTGGTAAAGTATGGACGGTTCCTTTCATGTTCATGCTCAGTACTTTGACTGTGTCGCCCTTGCGGAGATTCTTCGGTATATTTTTGTTTTCCTGTGTTTTTTTCGGAATGGCGGCTTTCTGCTGCGCCTTTTCCATCTTCCGGCGGATTTGTTCCCGCTCCTTTTCCATTTCGGCGGCGCTGATATTTTCTTTTCTGAACTTATGGAAGCTGCGGATGGTCTCATCCGCGGCGTCCTTTGCTTCCTTTAAGATGACGGCGGCCTGTTCGTTGGCTTCTCGCAGGAGTCTGTCCCGGTTCCGGTTCAGCTTTTCCTGTTTTTCCTCCAGTTGTTTTTTCAGGGTCTCAATTTCGGTTTTTGTCCGACTGATCTGTGCCTGTTCCTGTTGGATGGCGCGGCGGCTTGCTTCCAGATCCGCGATTACGTCCTCAAAATTCTCGCTTTCCTGAGAAATGCGGGTGCGCGCATCGTCGATCAGCTTCGGCGGCAGGCCGAGCTTCTGCGAGATGGCGAAAGCATTGCTTTTCCCGGGGATGCCGGTCAGGAGGCGGTAGGTGGGACTTAAGGTTTCCACGTCAAATTCGCAGCTGGCGTTCTCAACGTCATCCGTAGAGAGGGCATAAAGCTTCATTTCACTGTAGTGCGTCGTGCACATGGTGCGGATCCCTCTGCGCCGAAGCTGTTCCAGGATGGAGATGGCCAGGGCGGCGCCCTCGACCGGATCTGTGCCGGCGCAGAGCTCGTCAAATAGCACCAGACTCCCGCGGTTTGCCTTTTTTAAAATAGAGACAATATTTGTCATATGGGAGGAGAACGTGCTCAGGTTCTGCTCGATGCTCTGCTCGTCCCCGATATCCGCGTAGACCTGTTTGAAAATGGCGAGCTCACAGCGGTCGCCCGCCGGTATGTGAAGTCCGGACTGTCCCATCAGCGTCAGCAGTCCGAGTGTTTTTAAGGATACAGTCTTGCCGCCGGTGTTCGGCCCGGTGACGATGAGAAGATGAAACTCCTCGCCGAGACGGATGTCGATGGGAACGACCTTTTTTTTGTCCAGCAGCGGGTGCCGTCCCTTTCGGATACTGATCCGTCCTTCCGTGTTAAAGACGGGCGGCATGGCGTTCTGAAGCTTCGCCAGCTTTGCGCGGGCGAAGATGAAATCCAGCTGCGTGAGCGTCCGATAGTTTTGTGTGATCTCCGGAATGTGTTCTGCTGTGAGGCTGCTTAAGGATGCAAGTATCGCGTCGATTTCTTCCTTTTCTTTTAAAAAGGCTTCTTTCAGGTCATTGTTCAGGCGGACGACGGACATCGGCTCGATAAACAGAGTGGAGCCGCTGGAGGACTGATCATGGATCATGCCGGGCACCTGATTTTTGCACTCGGCCTTTACCGGCAGACAGTAGCGGTCGCCGCGCATGGTGATGATCGCGTCCTGCAGACAGGTGCGCACGGAGGAATTGTTGAGCAGGCTGTTCATGGCGTCGTGGATCCGGTCGTTGATGCCGCGGATCTTTCGCCGGATGCTGCGGAGCGCGGGACTGGCCTCGTCGCTGACCTCGTCGGGACCGGGAATGCAACGGATAATCTCCTCACGGAGAGGCGTCAGTGGTTCGAGAGAGGCAAACATCTCATCGAGAGAGTCCGCGGGGGTATCTTCATTCTGAGTGCGTTTGCGCGGATAAGCTGTCGCAGCAGCGTTCGTATCCTGTCGGGTCTGTTCGGTCGTGTTTCTGCGCAGTTCGTGCGAATAAGCTGTCGCAGTGGCGTTCGAATCCTGTCGAGTCTGTCCGGTCGTGTTTCCGCGCAGTTCGCGTGAGTATGCTTTCGCGCGCCTGGTCACCTCCAGAATGCCGCTGATCATCAGCAGCTCGTCCATGTTCAGTGTGCCGCCTACTTCCAGACGCTTCATCTGGAAGCCGGGATTTTGCAACCCGCAAAAGGAGAGCTCGCCTTTGCGGAAGATACGGTCCAGCGCGTCCCCCGTCTCCGTCTGTGCCCGGAGAATCCGGTCCGGGTCGGTCATCGGGCGGAGATTTTCACACAGAGTCCTGCCGGAGTCGGAAGTGGCCTGTTCCGCCAGGAGTGCGATGATTTTGTCATATTCTAAAACTCGTAATGCTTTCTGGTTCATATTTTTGTCCTGATAAAAAAAGTAAAATCATTATAGCATAAAACTTTTTAAAATGGAAGAATTAGCAGTTGCAACGCGGCGAAGGAAAACGTATAATGTGTGGAGCTAGTGTATTTTGAGTCAGGGAAAGGATGAAGTATGAGGTATATAGAGACATTGAGAGAGGGCGAGCGTATCTCGGAGGTTTACCTGTGCAGGCAGAAACAGACGTTTTTGACGAAGGCGGGAAAGCCATACGATTCACTGGTTTTACAGGACAAAACCGGGACTCTGGACGGAAAAATCTGGGACGTGAACTCGAACGGTATTGAGGATTTTCAGACGCTGGATTATGTCTATGTGATGGGTGACGTGACCAGTTTTCAGGGAAATCTGCAGCTGAATGTGCGCCGTGTCCGGCGCGTGGAAGACAGTCAGGTCAATGCGGAAGATTATCTGCCGACCAGTGAGAATGATATTCCGCAGATGTACCAGCAGCTCACGGCCTATATCAGTCAGGTGAAAAATCTGTATCTGAGACAGCTGGCGGAGTCTTTTTTCAATGACTCGGATTTTTCGAAGCGATTTCAGTTTCATTCCGCGGCAAAAAGCGTGCATCACGGCTTTGTGGGCGGTCTTCTTGAGCACACGCTGCATGTGACACAGATCTGTGATTTCTACTGTAAAATGTATCCGATGCTGAATCGCGATTTGCTGTTGTGCGCCGCGATGTTCCATGACATCGGGAAACTGATGGAATTGTCTGCATTTCCGGCGAATGACTATACGGACGACGGTCAGCTTCTGGGGCATATAGTGATCGGGAGCATGGAGATTCAGAAACATATTGACGCGATTGACGGATTCCCGAAGCGAATGGCATCGGAGCTGCTGCATTGCATCCTGTCGCATCACGGAGAACTGGAATTCGGCTCGCCGAAGAAACCGGCGTTGGCGGAGGCGCTGGCTCTGAATTTTGCGGACAATGCCGATGCGAAGCTGGAGACAATGAAGGAGGCTCTGGCATCGGTCCCGGCCGGAAATCTGGAGTGGCAGGGTTATAACCGCCTGTTTGAGTCGAATATCCGGAGGACCGGAGGCGAAGAAGGGGCGTGAGGTTGTTCGGGTGATACAAAACCACACGAATCGGTGAGGACGGATGGATTGGTGTCAGGAAAGATTCAGTGATCGTAACCGGGACGCCTGACGGAATTGTGTCCGGAGGAGAAGAAGTTTCTGGAATGAGAAGAAAAAGAGGAAGCTGATGAGGAAAAACGGCGAATTCAGATCCGGCGAAATTTTTTCCGGCAGGAATTGTTCTGATGAGAGATGTACCGGAGAAAACCTGAAAAACAGAATACCGTTGAAAAAGAACGACGAGTTTGTACTGGAAATAGAGGATATCAGCGTGGACGGCGCAGGGGTCGGAAAAAAGGACGGCATCATTGTATTTGTAAAGGACACTGTGATCGGAGACCGGGTGCGGGTCAGGGTGGTGAAGCCGAAGAAGACCTATGCTTTTGCCCGGCTGATGGAGATTCTTACACCATCACCGGATCGCGTGAAGCCTGTTTGCGGGTATTACCGTCAGTGCGGCGGCTGCCAGATTCAGGCTCTTTCTTATGAAAAGCAGCTGGAGTTTAAACAACACAAGGTTGAAAGCAATCTGTGCCGGATCGGCGGTTTTGAACAGATTCCCATGGAACCCATCATCGGAATGGAAGATCCGTTTCATTATCGCAATAAATCGCAGTTCCCCGTCGGAACAGACAAAAACGGAAAAATCATCGCCGGTTTTTACGCTGAACGCTCGCACCGGATCATTCCCAACCGTGACTGTGCGCTGGGCGTGCCGGTGAACCGTGACATACTGGATATCGTGATTGCGTACATGGAGCGTTATCATGTGAGCGCTTACGACGAGGGGACGGGGCAGGGGCTGATCCGCCATGTGCTGATACGGTACGGATTTTGCACGGGGGAGGTCATGGTCTGCCTGATTATTAACGGAACCAACCAGCCGCATAAAGAGAAAATTCCGAACGGGATGGAGCAGCCGCATGAAAAGAAATTACCGAACGGGACGGAGCAGCCGCATGAAAAGAAATTACTGAACGGGACGGATTTGCTGTATGAGAAGGAACTGCCGCATCAAAAGGATTTGATCCGGGAACTTACTGCCCTGCCGGGGATGACAAGCATTTCCGTCAATATCAATACGGCGCGGAACAATGTGATTCTCGGCGCGGAGACGAGGCTTCTTTGGGGGCAGCTTTTCATCACGGATTATATAGGAAATATAAAATATCAGATTTCACCGGTCTCCTTTTTTCAGGTGAATCCGGTGCAGACGGAGACACTGTATGGGCTTGTGCTGGAATATGCAGATCTGCACGGAACGGAGACGGTCTGGGATCTTTATTGCGGAATCGGGACAATCTCTCTGTTTCTTGCTCAGCGTGCGCGGCAGGTCTGTGGCGTGGAGATCGTGCCGCAGGCGATTGAGGATGCGCGGCGAAACGCTGCGTTGAACGGAATCACGAACGCGGAATTTTTTGTGGGAAAGGCGGAGGAGGTGCTGCCGGGATTTTATGAGAGCGAGGCATTGGCAGGGAGACAGGCCTGTGCCGATGTGATCGTGGTGGATCCGCCGCGGAAAGGGTGTGACGGCAGACTCCTGCGGACGATTCTTCGGATGGCGCCGGAGCGGATCGTGTATGTGAGCTGCGAATCGAAGTCACTGGCTCGGGATCTGAAGGTGCTGTGCGAGGGCGGATACCGGCTGGAGAGGGTCAGGGCGGTGGATAATTTTTGCCAGACGGTTCACGTCGAGACTGTGTGTCTCTTGGGCAACCACCGTCTGCCGAAACCTGACGCTACG
>JAJBUT010000112.1 GCA_020860185.1 Lachnospiraceae bacterium
GCTCAGGGAAAAGAATATTGATATTGCCGGCAACCATACGGACTGCGGCCTGGAGATTTTTGATAATGAAAAACAGGGCACCGGGTCCGGCGGAAGCGGCTGCGGCTGCTCCGCGGTGACTCTGAGCGCCTGTTTTCTGCCCATGCTCCGCTCCGGGAAACTGAAACGCATTCTTTTTGTCCCGACCGGAGCGCTTCTGTCGAAAATCAGTTTTAACGAGGGAGAAAATGTGCCGGGTATCGCGCACGCGGTTGTGCTGGAGAGTGACATGGAATGATGCGGACAGACTGCATCTGACGGAAACAGGAAGGAGTAGCGATGGATTACTGGAACGCATTCTGGGTCGGCGGCGTGATCTGCGCCCTGGTCCAGATACTCATTGATAAAACAAAAATGCTGCCCGGCAGAGTCATGGTTCTGCTGGTCTGTACGGGTGCTGTGCTGGGCGCTGTCGGCATTTACGAGCCGTTTGCCGCGTTTGCGGGCGCCGGGGCATCTGTTCCCCTGCTCGGCTTCGGGAACGTGCTCTGGCAGGGTGTGAAGACGGCCGTCGACGAGAACGGCTTTCTCGGTCTGTTCATGGGCGGATTTACGGCCTGTGCGGTGGGCGTTTCCGCGGCTCTGATCTTCGGATATCTGATCTCTCTGATCTTTCAGCCGAAGATGCGGAAGTAAAAACGAATAAAGACTGAAAAAACGCTCATAATTAAAGGTAAATGGAAAATGAAAAGGAGATGTAAATAAAATGAAAAGGTGGAAACAGTTTGTTTTTATCGCAATGCTCGCGTTCAGCCTGACGGTCTTTACCGCGTGTGAAAAAGACGGAACCGATCATGGCACCGTGGATGACGGTTCCGCGTATACAGATGGCACGGATGGCGATCTGATTGATGACGGAACCGACGATGACCGGATCGACGACGGAACCGATGATGATCTCACCCATGACGGAACCGATGATGATGCCGGGACAACGGACGGAACTGACCGTTCCACGACCGACGGTGATGCGCTGGATGACGCGGGAGAAAACGTACGGGACGCAGTGGATGACGCGGGAGATGCCGTTCGGGATGCCGCAGACGGAATCGGGGAGAATGTGACAGACGACGCCGGCGATACGACAGAAAGATAAATGAGAGAAAAACAGGAAACGACATAAGTCGTTTCCTGTTGCGCCGATCGCGGGCTGCGTAAGCAGCCATTCTTTGCGCGATCGTGTGCATAACATTGTTTTGCAGAATGAACTCCCTGAGAAATCCTATATATCTCTGGTTGACAGCAGACGGGTGAAAAACTCTGCATACTGCTTTGAAAACGCGCGCACCGACTGCTCCATGGGAACGCCGTAGATCTCCCCGGTGATAAACTCGGAGGCTTTGACGATCGACAGCGCGTTGACATGCTCCGCCAGCGCTTCATAATCAAACCTGATCAGAAAACCGATTTCCTGCAGGTGCTCGAAATAGCCGGCCATCTGGGAGACCAGACCCTTGATTTTGGAAAATCGGGAGGTATCATAGACCTCGTCCACATGCATGGCGAGTCGAAAGACCGGCAGATGCCGGATATGCAGGATGGCGTTATAGTACAGAAACAGCTCGAAGTCTTTTTCAATGTCGGCACCATTCGTCATCTCTTTCATGGGGATATCCTCGGGACCCGGCGTCATGATATAGAGAAGGTCGGTCAGCAGCGCGTCTTTGCTCTTGTAGATACGGAAAAATGTGGACTCGCTGATACCCGCAAGCTCGGCGATGGCACGGGTCGTGGTTCCGTTATATCCGTTCTGTGTGAACAGCATGGTTGCTGCGTCCAGAATCCAGGCTTTGGTGTCTTTCATATGCGGTTGCCCCCTGTTAATACATCCGGTTATCGTAACTGTGAAGGTACTGAACAGTTATGAACAGTTACGGTCGTTTCTCTTCATATATCCAGTATACCTTTTTTCAGAACAAAAAACCAGTCTTACCTTATAAAAAATGCAGATATTTATGCGAAGCAGAGAATCAGGTAAAATCGTGATCTGCCGGTGAAAAAATGAAAGTGACCGATTGCATTCATTTCTGAAAAAGATACAAAAATTGTGTAATTCCAATAAAAATTAAAGACGAATTTTAGATATAATACACAAAAGCTTTTCCTATATTGTAACAATCGCATGAAAGTAACCACTTGCATTCATTTGGGCGAATATGGAAGAAGTAACATATAAATGAAACTCATCCGTTTTGACATATCAATCAGAAGGTGTTATAAATAATATATCGTAATTACATATATAATAATAGTTGCGAGATTACCAAAAGGAGCTTGAAAGAAGGAGGAAAAAATGGGAAATTTGGTAAGAAAAACCCAGATGACCACCGGTGGGCCGGTCTTTGTCTATGTGGATGAAGAGGCTGACAAGATCGTACGTATCACACCGATGGATCTGGACGACGACGACGCCGCTTCTTATTCGATCGAAGCGAGAGGACGCACATTTACCCCGCCTAGAAAGACGACCTACACGCCGGTTACGGCTCAGTTTAAGTCCATGATTTATTCTGACCGCCGCAACCTGTATCCGATGAAGCGTGTGGACTTTGACCCGAACGGCGACCGGCATGAGGAGAACCGCGGTATTTCCGGCTATGAGCGGATCAGCTGGGACGAGGCTCTCGACATTGTCTGTAACGAGATTCGCCGGATCAAGAGAGAGTTCGGACCGGGCGCGATGGTGATCGAGCCGAGTTCTCACCACCTGTGGGGCACGGTCGGCTACCGTCACAGCACCCTGTTCCGTTTCATGAACGCAGTCGGCATGACCTACGGCGATCACAACCCGGACAGCTGGGAGGGCTGGCACTGGGGCGCGACCCATATGTACGGCTTTACCGCCAGACTGGGAAACCCGGAGCAGACCGATCTGCTGGAGGACTGCCTGCAGAACTGTGAGATGATGGTGTTCTGGTCCTCCGATCCGGAGACGAACAATGGTATCTACGGTGCGTTTGAGAGTACCATTCGCCGGAAATGGCTGCAGGAGCTCGGCGTAAAGATGGTATTCATTGATCCTTATTACAATCACACAAACGGTCTGTACGGCGGCAAATGGTTCTCCCCGCAGCTTGGTACAGATGCAGCTCTTGCACTCGGTATCGCATACACCTGGCTGGTGGAAGGTACCTACGACAAGGAGTATGTGGCGACTCATACATACGGATTTGAAGAGTGGACCGACTATGTACTCGGCAAATCTGACGGTGTTCCGAAGTCCTCCGAGTGGGCGGCGAAGGAATGCAATATTCCGGCCCGTGACATCCGTGCACTGGCGCGCGAGTGGGCGAAAAACAAGACCATGCTGGCGGCCGGCGGTCTCGGCGGCTGGGGCGGCTGCTGCAGAAGCCCGATCGGTATGGACTGGGCGAGAATGATGATCGCCCTGATCACCATGCAGGGCCTCGGCAAGCCGGGCATCAATTTCTACAGTACGACGCAGGGTGTGCCGGTTGACTCCGATTTCTACTTCCCGGGCTATGCGGACGGCGGAATCGGCGGCGATGCACAGAACTCAGCGGCGGGCGCGGTTCTGGCATACCGGATGTTCAACGGCGTGGACAGCAAACCGATGTCCTCCAACCTGAGTACGGCGGCCGGCGTTCACCTGGATCGTATGAGACTTCCGGAGTGTATTCTGGACGACCATGTAGAGTGGTGGGGCAGAGGCTTTGTCGGCGACTCTCAGGAGCAGCAGTTCCACAAATACGAGTATCCGGCGAACGGCTATTCCCGTATCCAGATGCTTTATAAATACGGCGGATCCCACATCGGCACGATGGGACAGGGAGACCGCTATGCGAGAATGTACCGTACGAAGAGACTTCCGTTCGTGGTGAGCCAGTCCATCTGGTTTGAGGGCGAGGTTCCGTTTGCGGACATCATCCTTCCGGCCTGCACGAACTTCGAGCGCTGGGATATCGGCGAGTGGGCGAGCAACTCCGGTTACAACCCGGATTCCCACAACCAGGCGAACCATCGCGTGATCACACTGCAGAAGAAGTGTATCGAGCCGCTGGGTGAGTCCATGTCCGACTATGAGATCTTCAACGCGATCTGCGAGCGTCTGCATGTAGGCGACGTTTTCTCTGAGGGCAAGACAGAGCTCGGCTGGGCGAAGCAGATGTTCTACGCCTCCGATATGCCGAAGGTAGTGACCTGGGAGAAATTTTTCGAGAAGGGTTACTTTATTGTGCCGAATGATGACAGGAAACCACCGGCACCTTCGTTCCGCTGGTTTGCGGAGGATCGTGAGCAGGATACCAGAGGATGGATTTCCAGATTCCGCCCGGGCGACCTGGTAGACCAGAAGGGCCTGCAGACACAGTCCGGCAAGGTGGAGTTCGTATCCAACAGCCTGAAGCGCTTCGGACACTATGATACCGATGATACAGAGAGACCGCTGATGCCGATGTATATCCCGTCCTGGGAGGGTCATCACACCGAGCGTATCAAGAAATATCCGCTCGCTGTTCTGTCCCCGCATCCGAGATTCAGCTTCCATACACAGGGTGACGGCAAGGATTCCTTCGTCAACGATATCGAAAACCACAGAGTGCTCGTGGACGGATTCTATTACTGGATCATGCGCATCAATCCGCTGGATGCGGCAGAGCGCGGTATCAGGCAGAACGATCTGGTGAAAGCATATAATGAACGCGGTGCTGTTATTTTTGCCGCTCAGCTGACAGAGCGTGTGCCGAAGGGTACCTGCCACTGCTATGAGTCCTCCGCAGAGTACAAGCCTCTGGGCGATCCCGGACATGCGGTAGACCGCGGCGGCTGCATCAACATCCTGACCCCGTCCCGTTTCCTGTCCAAGTATGCCAGCGGTATGGCGACCGAGCACTGTCTGGTAGAGATCGAAAAATGGGACAGAAAAGAGCTGGAAGACTGGAAAGAGAAACCGCTTGACAAGAACCACGGCGGCGCCGAGGAGAAAGCCTCCTGGAATGAGCCTGCCGTTGCACCGGAGGGAGCGAATCGTTCCGCGAACTTCTATAAGGATCCGAACTGCAAGGAAATGGTTTGGACTGAGAAAGCATGGAAGTTCTCCGGCCATGACTGGATGGGAGGAAAATTAGATGAGTAAACAGAAATATCTGGTAATGAATATCGCTTCCTGTTTTGACTGCAACGACTGCTTTATGTCCTGCAAGGATGAGCATGTCGGCAACGACTGGATGCCCTACACCGAGTCCCAGCCGCGGCACGGACACCGCTGGCTGAAGCTTCTCCGCACCGAGCGGGGACAATGTCCTCGGATTGATGTCGGTTATCTGGCTCTCATGTGCCAGCACTGCGAGAATGCGCCGTGTGAGAACGCATTCCCTGACTGCATCACCCGCAGGGAGGACGGTATCGTCCTGATCGACCCGGAGAAGGCGAGAGGCAAAAAAGAGATCGTAGACAGCTGCCCGTACGGAGCGATCTACTGGAACGAGGAGAAGAATGTGGCGCAGAAGTGTACCATGTGCGCCCACATCATTGACAGCGGCGTGCAGCCGTGCAAACCGCGCTGCTCGCACAGCTGCCCGACGGATTCAATCGAGTACTACGACATTGAGCCGGAGGAGATGGCGAAGATTGTCGAGGAGCAGGGACTGGAGGTTTATCGCCCTGAGCTCGGCACCAATCCTCATGTGTATTACAAGAACCTGTATCGTTTCACGAAGGCGTTTATCACCGGTGCTGTGGTTGACACGGAGACCGATGACGATGTGGAAAATGTCTCCATTACACTGAAAGGGAACGGTGTGGAGGAGACGCAGACGACCGATTACTTCGGCGAGTTCAAGTTTGATAAGCTGCTGCCGGGTACTTATACACTGGAGATTGACGGAAAGACAGTGAAGACAGTGGAACTGGACAAAGCTGTCAATATCGGAGAGATTTTTATCTAATTATCTGAGAGGTATTGGTATAGCTCTACTCACAGAAATCGGCGCCGGAAACGGCGCCGATTTTACGTGGATCATTTTTTTGCCGCTGTTTTTTTTCATGGAAAGTGTGTACGGGAAACGAAAAATGTAGTATACTAACAATGATTGTGTTAAAGCATACATCAGGGGGATTATTTCATGAGCAGAAAAAGCAGTGCGGCGGAGATGCATGAGCGTATTTTAAAGAGCGCCCTGGAGGTGTTTTCCGCCAAAGGTTATTCGGCGGCGACCATCCGGGACATCAGCAATCGTGCCGGATGCAATACAGTGACGGTTTTCCGTCATTTTGAAGACAAGATGGGCTTATTCCTGCAGGTTGTGGAGCGCTATCATGAATTTAAGTTTGACGCGGAGGATCTGAATCACAAGCTGAGTTATCTGAACCTGCACGGTGATTTCCGGATCATGGCAGACTATATTTTTGACCTGATGTATCAGAATATTCACATCCTGCGGATTTTTATCAACGACGGGCATGAGTTCGGACCGATTTCCAAGTATCTCTGGTTTGTGCCTGAGGATCTGAAAACCTTTGTTTCCGGTTATCTGGAGTCCATGTATCCGGACAGGCTTTCCGCGGCGGATATATCCGCCATCACGGAGATGTTTCTCTGCTATATCATCCGCACCTGTCTCCGTACGAACGTGCACGACGGCGTGGAGGAGACCTCGCGCCAGACAGCGAGAGAGGCCCGGGAGATCATGGCACCGGGTGTAGATATGGTGGTAAGTATGATCATGAGGCTGGTACGGAAGGAATAAAATGGTCAGTTATTCGGATATGGGATAAAACTATTCTGTTTTGTGATAGAAAAAAGAAGATGAATACGTTATAATTATAAAAATTATGCTGAAAAGGAGATCATGATTATGGGAGTGATCAAAGGGATCTGTATCAGTGATAAGCGCGGGATACAGAAAAAGGAAGTAGGAACCGCCTGTCTGGTTGAGGACTGGGGCATTCAGGAGGATGCTCATGCGGGTCACTGGCATCGTCAGGTCAGTCTGCTTTCCTTTGAGAAGATTGAGGAGTTCCGGAAGAGGGGCGCGAATGTCGATTTCGGTGCTTTCGGTGAGAATATTATCGTGGAAGGTTATGATTTTAAAAATCTGCCTGTCGGGACACGGTTTCGCTGCGGGACAGCCCTTCTGGAGATGACGCAGATCGGAAAGGAATGTCACAGCCACTGCGAGATCTACAAGATCATGGGCGACTGTATCATGCCGCGGGAAGGTGTCTTTACAAAGGTTCTCGAGGGCGGCACTATCTCCGTAGGAGATGAGTTCATGATGGTGGAAGCCTGACCGGGACAGCGTGATACAGCGGCCTGGCGGCGCTGCGTCGGCATCGCATGGCCGTCGGCGTATTGCGACAGCGGTCTGTGTGTCCTGAAACAGAGAGAATTAAGCTAAGCTGGCAGGCAGAAAAAAGAAGGAGAAGACATATGCGGGTAGGAGTGATCACAGCCAGTGACAAAGGTTACGCCGGTGAGAGGGAGGATCTCAGCGGGAAAAAGATTGTCTCAATTATGGAGGAGAACGGCTATGAGATCGCAAAGACGATCATTTTGCCGGACGACAGGCAGATGCTTGCCGACGAGATGATTTCCATGTCGGATGCGGGGATTCATCTGATCTTAACGACGGGCGGTACGGGGTTCTCCCCGAGAGATGTGACTCCGGAGGCTACGAAGATGGTGATCGAGCGGGAGGCCGCGGGCATCCCGATGGCTATACTGAACTATTCTCTGAAAATCACGGATCGTGCGATGCTTTCCAGGGCGACCGCCGGTATCCGGGGCGAGACGCTGATCGTGAATCTGCCGGGCAGTCCGAAGGCGGTGCAGGAAGCGCTGGAGTATATTCTTCCGGCGTTGAAGCACGGGCTGGATATTCTGCTCGGACGGGATGGGGAATGTGCTCGTCGCTGACACACATACGAAAAGCGGGTTGTCAATAGACAGACAAATGGGCAGGTCTGACTTGCACAGGTGGATGGATATTCGACGGGTTTTACAGATGATGCTGACTGAGAAGCAGACATTGTCTTCATGATTAAAATATATCTGGAGGTTACAACATATGAAGTTGATTCGCACAGAAGACGCGGTCGGAAGCGTGCTCTGCCATGACATTACACAGATTATAAAGGGCGTTACGAAGGATGCTGTTTTCCGGAAAGGGCATATCGTACGGGAGGAGGATATACCCGTGCTGCTCTCTGTCGGGAAAGAGCATCTGTACGTGTGGGAGAATGACGATACCATGCTGCATGAGAATGACGCTGCAGAGATTTTATACGAGATCTGTGCCGGACAGCATATGCACGGATCGGATGTAAAAGAGGGTAAGATCGAACTGATCGCCGATATCGACGGCCTGCTGAAGATCGACCGTGAGCATCTGGTCGCAGTCAATGCGCTGGGTGAGATGATGATCGCATCGCGGCACGGAGATTTTGTCGTGCATAAGGGAGATAAGATCGCAGCGACCCGGATCATTCCGCT
>JAJBUT010000121.1 GCA_020860185.1 Lachnospiraceae bacterium
GCTCTGCTTACGTCCCCCGCGACGGAGTTGGCGGCGCCGCTCGCCGAGCTCGCGCACACAAAAAAATAGCTGGCTGTTCTGCCGGAGGTCAACCGCGAGCGCGAGCGGCAGAACCGCGATCCGGAGGCGGAGCGGGCGGCGGGCCGCTCCTATGCCCGGGGGACGTTTCATGTCGGGGCTCCGACGGATGTCCGGGTAAACGGGGAATATTTAAAAAAGACGGGGCAGAGTGCGGAGGAAAGCGTGAGCGAGAGCGCTCCCGTGCAGGCGGAGAAGCCGGATATTAAAATCAATAAAAACGCGGCGTATTTTAAGTGGAAGGAAGAACAGGAAAAGACGGAACCGGGAGCGGATGCGGAGGAGGATACTGCGGCGGACGGACAGGGAGAACCGGAGCTTAATGAGGAGGCTTTGGAGGGACCCGGTCCGGTCTTCCCTGACGAGGAGGCAATCATGCGCGCAGTGCTGGAAGATGAGCTGGCGGCGGAGGCGGAACGGGAGGGAGTATCTGTCCATGGGAAGCATGGCGCCGGCGGAATTCTTCGAACTCTTATATTTGGAAAAGATGAGTAAGGGAAAGAATCGCGTGAAATGCTCTTGATTTTTGCACTTTTACTTATTATAATAAAAAAAGCGGAAACCGATGGAGATGGAAGCCTTCATCGGTTCTTGTCTTTTTTTGAGTTCGATTTTCATACTTAATATCAAGGAGGATATGGACATGAAACTATATGAAAACGGCGTTTATCTTCTGAACGGCACGGAACTTGTCGAGGATACACCGGGGGCTTTGGCCTGTCTGGCATCGAAGGGTGTGACGGCGGACCGGGCGGCTGCGTCAAAGGGAACGATGGCGTATCATATTCTGGAGGAGCACAATACCTCCGGCAATATGGAACAGCTTCAGATACGCTTTGACAAGCTGACATCCCACGATATCACGTTTGTCGGCATCATCCAGACGGCGCGGGCGTCGGGGCTTGAGAGGTTCCCGGTTCCCTATGTTCTGACGAACTGCCACAACAGTCTCTGTGCGGTTGGCGGCACGATCAATGAGGACGACCACATGTTTGGACTGACCTGCGCGAAGAAGTACGGCGGGGTCTATGTGCCGCCCCATCAGGCGGTGATCCATCAGTATGCGCGTGAGATGCTGGCGGGCGGCGGAAAGATGATTCTCGGCTCTGATTCGCATACCCGTTACGGAGCGCTCGGCACCATGGCGATGGGCGAGGGCGGGCCGGAGCTGGTGAAGCAGCTCTTATGCCAGACTTATGATATTAAGATGCCGGGCGTGGTCGCCGTGTACATGACAGGCGAACCGGTGAAGGGCGTCGGCCCTCAGGATGTGGCGCTTGCCATCATCGGCGCGGTATTTAAAAACGGCTATGTGAACAATAAGGTCATGGAGTTTGTCGGGCCGGGTGTGGCGTCCTTAAGCGCGGATTTTCGGATCGGTGTGGATGTGATGACGACGGAGACGACCTGCCTCTCCTCCATCTGGACGACCGATGAGAAGATTCGGGAGTTCTATGAGATCCATGGCAGAGCCGGCGATTATAAGGAACTGAATCCGGAGCCGGTGGCGTATTATGACGGATGCATTGAGATAAACTTAAACGAGATCCGACCGATGATCGCCATGCCGTTCCATCCGAGCAATACCTACACGATCGAGGAATTAAAGGCAAATCTGACGGATATCCTGGATGACGTGGAGAAGCGCGCGCTCGTCAGCCTTGACGGAGCGGTGGAGTATTCACTGAAGGATAAGGTGCGCGACGGCAAACTGTATGTCGATCAGGGTATCATCGCGGGATGTGCCGGCGGCGGGTTTGAGAATATCTGCGCGGCGGCGGACATTCTGGAGGGGAAGAGCATCGGACCGGATGAGTTTACGCTGAGCGTTTACCCGGCATCCATGCCGATCTGGATGGAGCTTGTGAAAAACGGCTCCGCCGCGCGGATCATGGAGACGGGCGCCATCATGAAGACCGCGTTCTGCGGACCGTGCTTCGGCGCGGGCGATACCCCGTCGAACAACGGCTTCTCCATCCGGCATTCCACGCGGAATTTCCCGAACCGCGAGGGTTCCAAGCTCCAGAGCGGACAGATTGCTTCTGTGGCGCTGATGGACGCGCGTTCGATCGCGGCGACTGCGGCGAATAAGGGCTATCTGACTGCCGCCACGGAGATGGATGTGGAGTACCGCGGACAGAAGTATTTCTTTGACAGTAAAATATATGAGAACCGCATCTTTGACAGTAAAGGAGTGGCGGATCCGGATACAGAGATTCACCTTGGCCCGAACATCAAGGACTGGCCCGAGATGAGTGCGCTGACGGATAATCTGGTTCTGAAGGTGGTTTCAGAGATCCACGATCCGGTTACTACGACGGACGAGCTGATCCCGTCCGGAGAGACATCCTCCTACCGCTCCAATCCTCTGGGACTGGCGGAGTTTACTCTGTCCAGGAAGGATCCGGAGTATGTGGGACGTGCGAAGGAGGTTCAGCGGGCGGAGAAGGCCAGGATTTCCGGGGAGAAGCCTTCCGATTATCTGCCTGAGATCGTACCGGTTATCGCGGCGATCCGGACCAGATATCCGCATATCAAACGCGATAACTTCGGCATCGGCAGCACGATCTTTGCGGTGAAGCCGGGCGACGGTTCCGCCCGTGAGCAGGCGGCCTCCTGTCAGAAGGTACTGGGCGGCTGGGCGAACATCGCGAATGAATATGCGACCAAGCGGTACCGCTCCAACCTGATCAACTGGGGCATGCTGCCGTTTCTGATCCCGGAGGGAGATCTGCCGTTTAAGAATGGTGATTATCTGTTTGTCCCGGAGATCAGAAAGGCCATTGAGGAGAAGCAGACGGAGATACCGGCTTATGTCATAAAAGACGGATCTCTGGTACCATTCACGCTGAAGATGGGTGACCTGACAGATGACGAGAGAGAGATCATTTTAAAGGGATGCCTGATCAACTATAACAGAAGATCATAAATCGCTGCTGGTCACTCCCTGATCACGCACTTGCTTCGGGGGTCCTCAGGACCGACCGAAGCGGAGCGGAGACCATGTCGAGAATGTTGCGGTTTCGGGCATCCGTCCTGTCGCGCAGCGATTATTCATTGTGGTGACGGTTGTCGGGTATTCATTATGGTTTTTTAAAAACGAATTTAACACGGTTTTCTGACCGCGTTAAATTCGTTTTTTTATTTTCCGTTTTTTAATAGATTTTTTTGAAAACGGGTCTGTCATAGCGAATAGAAGTGTGTTATACTAATTAAAATTAATTGTAATTGGACATTATGTCAGTGAGGGATATCAGGAGGATTTGGTTTTTATGACACCGGGCCCGGACGACAGACAGCAGGATGTGTCTCCGCATGAAAATCTGAAAAAAGAGAAAAAACCGTGGGATATACGGCCATATCTGGCCGTCGGACTGACCGCGGTGCTGGTGATTTTTATCTCGCTGCTTATTTTCTTTTTCATGTTTCGGTTCGAGGGTTTTTCCAACGGCGTTGGGAAGATCCTCAATAGCCTGCAGGGTATCATTATCGGATTGATACTGGCGTATCTCCTGAATCCGGTCATGAAATTTTTTGAACAACGTATACGAAACCGTCTGTTTGCCGGGAAGGAACAGACGCAGAAACAGGAAAGGACAGCCCGGGCGCTGGCGGTTGCCTGTGCCATGGTGCTTTTCCTGGCGATTGTGGCTGTGCTGCTGATGATGATCGTGCCGCAGCTTTTTATCAGCATCCAGGAGCTGATCTCCACCATGAATGATAAGCTGGAGGCGCTGACTGACTGGATCAACCGTCTGGTCAGAGGCACGCAGCTGGCCGGCCAGATGGAGAATCTGGCGGAACAGATATTTGAGTGGATTGAGAACTGGCTGCAGAACAATATCCAGAGTCAGGGCGGGGAGATTATGAATGCACTCTATGAGGGGGTGTACAGCGCTGTGAAGCTGGTTTTCAATATCTTTGTCGGCCTGATTGTCGCGGTCTATGTGCTGATGACGAAAGAGCGTTTTGTGGGACAGTCCAAGAAGCTGATCTATGCGATTTTTCGACCCAGGACAGGCAATATTGTGATGGAGGTGCTTCACCGGGCCAACGAGGTTTTCGGCGGATTTTTAATCGGGAAGATTATCGATTCGCTGATTATCGGCTGTATCTGTTTTGTGGCCATGTATATTATAAAGCTGCCGTATGCTGTCCTGATCAGCGTGATCATCGGCGTGACGAATATCATTCCGGTGTTCGGTCCGTTTATCGGAGCGATACCCAGTGTGATTCTGATCTTCCTGGTGAATCCGATACAGGCGCTGTATTTCCTGATTCTTGTTGTGGTTCTGCAGCAGGTGGACGGGAATATCATCGGACCGAAGATCCTGGGCAATTCTACCGGGCTCACTCCGTTTTGGGTCATGTTTGCCATTCTGCTGTTTGGCGGAAGCTTTGGGGTGGCCGGCATGATTTTCGGCGTGCCTGTTTTTGCGCTGATTTATTATATCATCAAGCGTGTGGCAGAGCATTTTCTCGGAAAGAGGCATTTACCGCAGGATACGATGACTTATGTGAAGCTGGAGCGTGTGGATGTAGCCACGAATCAGATCATAGATCATGAAGGCTCCGGGAGAGTACTCCGACAGACGGGGAGGCCATTCAGAAAAACAAAAGAGAAAGACGGAGAGGATTCCTGAACAGTTACGATAATACACATGAGGTGGGACCGTGGATAAATATGAATACAAATTAAAGCTTGACCAGCTGAAGAATCTGGTGGAGGCGAAGGATTATGAGACGGCGGCGGAGATCGCAAACACCATAAACTGGAAAAAAGTACGCAATTCCAAGACACTGATCATGGTGTCTGAAATATACGAAAACACAAAACAGTACGATGCATGCAAGGACGTTCTGCTGCAGGCATATGATCATTCTTCAATCGGGAGAAATATTGTCAGCCGACTGGTTGACATTGCCATCCAGTCAAAAAACGTCACTGAGGCGGAGGAGTATTACCAGGAGTTTCTGGAAGCTTCTCCCAAAGATAATCAGCGCTATATTTTTGCCTACAAGATCAGTTGCCTGAAGGATGCCCCTCTGAGCGACCGTATCGCGATTCTGGAGGAGTTCAAGGAAAAAGAATATACCGAGATATGGGCGTATGAGCTTGCAGCTCTTTATGGTCAGGCTGATATGCGTGAGAAGTGTGTGGCGACCTGCGATGAGCTGATTCTCTGGTTTGGAGAAGGCGACTATGTGGAGAAAGCGCTGAATCTGAAACGCAGCTTTCAGCCGCTGACGGCCGCGCAGGAAGAAAAGTATCAGAAGCTTCGTTCCCGCAGGGGCATGGTTGAGGTCAATGTTCCGAAAAAGGTTGAAGCGAAGATCTCCGAGGACAGCGGACTGCCTGAAATCACCGTGACAGCCAGCAGATTTAATACACAGAATCTGCAGGAGGAGCTTGCGAAGAGTATGCAGCAGATCATGACCGCTACAGAGAAGGAGACTGTCAGAGATTCTATGGATAATATCAAAAAGATTGTTCAGGATATTCCTTATCTGAATGCCGAACCGGGTGAGGAGTCCGGCGCGGTCTTTGACCGGGAAAAGATCAATGAACAGGTGGATGAGGGACTGAAAGCGGATTTTAAAGAGCTTCTGGGGGAGGAGGCAGATGGTCAGATCAGTCTGCAGATTCCGGAGAACACGATACACGAACAGCAGATCGAGGGTCAGATGAGCATCGAGGATGTTCTCGCCGAGTGGGAGAAGACCAAGCATGCCGCGGAGGCAGCCATTGCGGCCGCGGAGCAGAAGAAGCTGGATATGGCAAAGGAGCAGGCATTATCTGAGGCGAATGAGATCATGGCACGTCTTCAGGCGTTGTTCCCGCTTCTGTCCGCTACGCCGGGTGAGGATATCCCGAAAGAGCCGGATACGGTCGCCGCGACGCTGATTCCGGAGGAAACGGATTCAAAAGAGGAATCTCCGGTCTCGGAGGAGACGGATGCCGTACTGAACACGGAATCAGCCGGTGATTTGGCGGATCCGGCGACGGACAGCGTGGATATATCTGATGCCGGGCATGAGGTTGTCGGAGCAGAGAGGTCAGAGGCGGAAACGGCTGGGATGAAGCTGCCGGATGCGGAGGAGTCGGTGTCGGAAGCTGTCGGAGCAGACAGGTCGAATGATTCGGAGACTGTATTGAAAACTGCCGGAACAGAGGAGCCGGATGCAGAATTTGTTGCTGCGGAGTTATCAGATATGGAAGAGCCGGAGCCGGAAGCCGCTGCTGCGGAATTGCCGGATGAGATACAGTCGAAGCCGGAAACTGTTGATTCAGAGGTGCCGAATGCGTCTACACGGGAGATGCCCGATATTGCGTCCTATGAGAAAAAAGTACAGCCTGTTGCAGAGTCCCCGAAGTTTGAGACCCCGTCCGAGGATGAAGAGCTTGAGAGAATTCTGGCATCCGCGACTCGCATGATGATGGAGAATTCCAATGTAGAGGTGCCGGTCAGCGGCGGTATGCCGACAGAGAAAATGCCGGCTGCAGAACAGACCGTGATGCCGGACGTAGCGACGCCTGAGGAGATTCTGGAAGAACCGGATTCTGTTGATGTGGCTGAATACAGTCCGGAGCCGAAGAAGACGGGTATGCTTACGGAGGAGAACAGTCAGCTGTTTTCCTACTTCCTCCCGGTTCCGGGTATGAAAGAACAGATTGAGAGGGTACTGGAGGATGCTGACCGGTATAAGAGTAATTCCATTACGTCCCTGCGGGGCAATCTTCTGATTCAGGGTGAAGAGGGCAGTGGAAAGACGGTTCTTGCCACCAGCCTGATTAAGGCCATTCAGAAGATTGTCGGAAATGAGGACGCGAAGATTGGCAAGATCAGTGCGGCTTCTTTAAATAAAAAGGATTTTGCGGCGCTTGTTCCGAAACTGGCAGGCGGTTACCTGATCGTTGACAGGGCGGGTGATCTGACGAGAGCCACGGCGGTTCGCATGTCACAGATCATGGAACGCAATACGCAGGGCATGGTTGTCATTCTGGAGGATGACAGCGCCGGTTTACGGCGGGCGATGGATCTGGATTTCTCCTTCGCCAAGAAGTTTACCGGAAAGGTAAAAATCCCTGTGTTTACTATTGATGAGCTGGTTGATTTCGGTAAATCCTATGCCAGGGAGATGGAGTGCGTAATCGAGGAAATGGGCGTGCTTGCACTGTATAACCGCATTAATAATATCCAGAAGCTCGATCATCCGACGACTCTGACAGAGGTCAAGGATATTGTAGATCAGGCGATCGAGAGCGCGGAGAGCGGCGGATTGAAAAAGCTTTTTTCCAAGAAATATGACGAGAATGATTACCTGATTCTGAGAGAGAAGGATTTTGAATAGGGCAGAGCCAGGTGAAACAGAAAACAGAAGGGTACAATAAAACGATTTAGGAGGCATACAATGGGGAACATCACTGAGTATGATATGTATTTGTTTGGGACGGGTGTACACTATGATATCTATAAGAAACTGGGTGCGCACCCGGAAAAACGGGGAAGAGTTTCGGGCGTTAATTTTGCCGTCTGGGCGCCGAACGCGGTAAAGGTGTATGTGATCGGCTCCTTCAATGACTGGGATGAGACGGAATATGAGATGGAACGGCTGGAGCCGAACGGTATCTACGAATTGTTTATTCCGAAGGTGAAAATCGGGGATTTATATAAATTTCTGATTGAGACAAAAGACGGCCGGAAACTCTATAAGGCGGATCCCTATGCGAACAGTGCGGAGCTGCGTCCGGGCACGGCGTCACGTGTGGCTGATATCAGCAAACTGAAATGGTCGGACGATGTCTGGATGCGGGAGAGAATCGGGACTCAGAATATCTACGAAAAGCCGATGAACATCTATGAGGTGCATCCGGGTTCATGGAAGCGCCATGCGGGATACGAGAAAGACAACGGTTTTTATACATACCGTGAGATGGCGGTGGAGATTGCAGCCTATGTCAGGGCGATGGGTTACACCCACGTGGAGCTGATGGGTATGTCGGAGTATCCGTTTGACGGTTCCTGGGGATATCAGGTGACCGGTTATTACGCCCCCACCTCCCGCTACGGTTCACCGGAGGATTTTGCGTGGATGGTGAACTACTTCCACAAGAAAAAGATAGGCGTTATTCTTGACTGGGTACCGGCGCATTTCCCGCGCGACGCTCATGGCCTGGCGGAGTTTGACGGCACCTGCCTGTATGAATACGCGGATACCAGGAAAGGCGAACACCCGGACTGGGGTACAAAGATTTTTGATTACGGCAAAACGGAGGTAAAGAATTTCCTTCTCGGCAGCGCTTTGATGTGGGTGGAGCAGTTCCATGTGGACGGTCTTCGTGTGGACGCGGTGGCTTCCATGCTGTATCTGGA
>JAJBUT010000063.1 GCA_020860185.1 Lachnospiraceae bacterium
CGTATTGCCCTTTATACCGGCCGATCACAATATCTCCGTCACGGGGCTCCTGCCGTAGCAGTTCTTTATCTACGGCAGGATACATCGCTCCCGGCTTCTCCGGGTCATCCTTGAGATTACCCTGGAGCCGGAATAAATAAAGAAGCATAACGGGGACGATGGAGAGCAGCAGACATCCCAACGCCTGCTGCTTCCATTCGTCTCCCATAAGGCAGACAATGAATATCATGGAGACAGGCTGCAGCCAAATACCGGATTTTAAGAACCAAGCAGCTGTCTTATTTTTGTCCATGTATACACCTCGTCCATTCCGATACCATCTGCCTCGCGCACGCGTGAGACAAAATCCCTGCGCATCCTGATCCCTTCTGCGGTAAACGCCGATGGGAATAAGGACAGCGCGTCATCAACCACTTGGGCGGCACATAGCCAACTAAGACGATTCACTTCAGCATTACTAAACATGTCGAGTTCCTCCTTTCTTGTGTATTACCTCTCTTGAAGGTTACAAAAGTAATATGAAAAAACGGTTTCGAGAAAGGTGCCGATTTTAAGGCGAATGCTGGTTCAATTATTGATGAAGAGGTAATTTTTTCTATTCCTGAGGAGTTTAAGAGATGTGCATGCCTTAAAAAGATGCCAAATATTAACAAACTCAATTTTAAATAGGAGCGGAACTCAGTTCCTCCATGATGACATTAACCAAATGCCAGATGCTATACTTACCTGCCATTCGCATATTCAGTCTGCCTATACATAATAACGCATAATATATCCGTATTATTAGCATACACGGTGCTATCATATAGGGAATGGTATGTTATCTTAAAAATAGTAGCGTTTTTACGTCGAATATGGTAGTATGTGTGTTGAAAGGAGAGAAAGCACATGGAAGATAATACGTTCGGATCAGTCAAACCGGAATTCTGCTTCATGCCGCTATCGCAACTACGGACACGATCGGGTTTTGTGCCGGATACAGAAGTCTTTTCGGACATCAAGGATGGCATAAAAACTACGGTATTCTGACTCCTATGATCGTTGCTGGCCCAGAAAATGATGGGCTGTATGAAATACTGGAAGGTGAACAGCGTTTTCACGCTATCAACCTGTTGAATCAGGAAGAGGAAACTTCCATCACGGAAATTCCTTGTTTCATTGTTTGTGACGGCAAAGATGCACAGGTGACAAATCAGCTGTATATTCAATTACAGTTGTGCGTAAAAGATGACTCGCGAGCAGAAAACCGCCGGTTTGAGGTTGTCAAAATACTTATTGATCTGGCTGAACGTGGAGAAATCTCAGACGAAGAAATCTCACCATATCTCAGCCGTTGTTTTGGTGTAAGCCAACGTTATGCAAGAATGTATAAAACAGTTTTTATGTCAGGCGTGCCGGAACTGGTCGACGCAGTAAAATGTACCTGGAAACAGTCAGACCAGAAGGAAATGATAGATAAATTGAAAAAAGAGGGAGCGCGGAAGCCGATTGTAAAAGTCCATATCCCTCTCACCGCTGCCTCAAATATCGTCGGGAAAGAGCGCCCGAAAGCAGAGCAAAGGAGAATCTTGTATTTGATATATTCCGGCCATGATGTGAAAGAAGTGTTGAAAAATATGGATCTCATGCAGGAGCTGACACTTTCTGACAAGACAGTAAAGAAATCCCTTAAAAACGCCGTGGAAGCAAAATAAAAGCTGTATTTTTCCGTGACGAGACATTAACACACCAGATACTATCCCGCAGTTTTTGAGCTGAAAGCCTGGGATATCATCTGGTGTGTTTTTATTTGTATTCCTGACGATTTTAGAATTTTAATGTTCTCCCTGGTGGAACTCAGTTCCTCCTTTAATTGTGTCGTTTAATATAGGGAACTCAGTTCCGTCTTGATTATATGGGCTTTTAAAAAGATGAAAAAGCTTATTATAATATAGAGATTTGATGTTTTTTAGTATACATTGCTTTCTTTTCACTTTTGTATACCTTACGGCTTACGGCACATAGACGGAGTATCTTCACAACCAGATATGCCACCTTCCCACCCACGCGGCAGGGTAAGCAAAAAGCACGCCCCACTCAGACGTTGCTTGTGCGGAACCGCACTTTTTTCCTGCCGTGCCGTCCACCTAACCTGTCGGGGCGTACTGTTAATAAAGCTTGCCTGAATTACATATCATCGTCAATGAAGCCAAGAAGGCCTTTGAGATTCCGTATGTTTTCATGGTTGATCTCTATGGCATTCATACGTTCTTTGACTTTTTCTTTTACAGATTCATCACAATCCGTATATGAATCTATGAAGTCTTCTCCGGTTATCAGATATACTAACTTTTCAGCAAATGCTTCTGCATCCAGTTCGGAAATTTGATTTAAATAGCCATCTTTATCAGTATCTCCATGGATGTAATTTTCGTTATATTCAGGATGATATTTATATTGCCATAAGTGCCGTAATTCGTGTGCTATTCTTCGTACCCATTCCATTTCTGTTTCCTGTGAAAATACATTTGCATTTAATGTTATTGAATTAATCTCGGCAATACTACGCCCAGATCATTCATGTGGGTACGTAATTCTACTTGCGGGCATTCAATATCTAATATTTCTGAGATCAACACAGTAATACATGCTAATCTGGAAAAAACCTCGTCAGATACAGAATGGTTCATCCATTCTTCTGCTTCATATACAGGTGCTCTCGGATTTGAAATTTCATCAATAAGCCACTCTGCATCATTTTTTCCATGCTTCAGACATATTATCGAACGGCCATCTTTAAATCCATATCTCGCAATCCGTCCGTTAAAATCCGTTTTCTTAAATAATAAAACTTCCGGGAATACTGATCCGCATTCAAAAATCAGTCGTCGATAGATGTCACCCATATTTGTTTTTAACAGTTCTCCCATTACACGAACCTTCCCCTGATAACTCGTGCATACCAGCCACAAAGCCAGTAAACACGGCATTTTTAGCTCAAGTACACCGTACTCTTACTACTCTTCCTTCCCAAGCGATCCAAAATGATTTAGCGGATAAACGACCACCTTCGCTTTCGCCACGAAATCTTCCAACGGTATATACCTGTCTTCACCGTTCCAGAAACGGCTGTCATAGCTGTGGTTCCGATTATCCCCCATCATAAAATAGCAGCCCTCGGGCACCTCATAGATGCCATCGCCGCTCCCGTCCATCTCCTCGTTCACGAAGTTGTCATTGAGGAGGACCCCGTCAGCATACACATGCCCGTTCTCCACGGTGATCGTCTCACCCGGCAGGCCGATGACGCGTTTGATGTAATACGTGTCTGGATCATCCGGAGTTCTAAACACCATGATATCATAGCGCTCGATGTCCTTCGAGTCCAGACGCGTGGATATCACCAGGTCGCCGGCCATGACCGTCGTCTCCATGGAACTGCTGGGTATCTGATTCAGCATCAGCACAGCATTGAATACAACGATAATTGCTGCAGCAACCACACCGATCAGACACAATCCTTTCAGGATTGTCTTTGCTGCAGCTTTCTTAATCCCGGTTTTTTCTTTCATTAATAAAACGCTCACAGCCACGTATAGAACAAAAACTACTGCGAGGACAGTGATGCGTATGATAAGAGAGATATTCATTTATTCTTTGACATCCAAATTTTTCACATTGCTCTTCTGTTACATGTGCCAGGCCGTCACTGATCTTTGCGACCAGCGCGATTCCATTTCCGGTAGTGCTTTATATTCCGCATCTGATCTTACAATAACACAAATCAATATATCCTGCAATTTGCAATTACTTCGAAAACCATTCCGAATATGAAACGCTTTTTCACGGAAATTCAAAGGTTGCAAAATCTGTCACTCGTATTCCGAAAAAAATTCAAAAAATATTTTCCCGCTGGGCTGAAAAACCGGTCTTCCGGATCCGTTTTTTACCATTTTGTAATTATCTTATCACAAACGAAAGAAGGTAATAAAATGGCAAAACAGCTTGCGCAGTTCGAAAGCATCGGCAGTCCGGAAGATATCGACATGGATGGGCTGATGCGGATTTACCAGCTCATTTTCGGCACGTCCGGGAAGATCAACGGCGTCCCGATGAAGGAATGCCACTGCATCATGAAAAAATACGGCCTTACGGGCAAGGTGAAGTATGAGCGACTCAGGAAGAAAAAAGACATCCTGCCGTTCCTGGAGGAAAACTGGGGTTTTAAGGGTTTTGACCTGTATATCGGGCGGGAGTCCTATATCAACGGGGCCGTCCACTTTAACATGACCACGCATTTTTCCTGCAAGAACATCTGCATTGATATAGACGACCACGGGGCGGACCCGGAGGAAGCGCTCCATGAGGTGAATGCGTTCCTGGAGGATTTACAGCTGCAGCGCCGGAAGCACAAGATCCCGATGCCGAACACTGTGGTGTATACGGGCCATGGGATCCAGCTCTGGTACCATCTGCATGGTACGTCCGCAAAGCGCCATATCATTTCCAAATTGACGGCGGAAGCCCTCTGCAAGCAGTTCCAGACTTTTATTGACGCATCACCGGTGGCCTATGCGGACCTTGAGGTTGACCTTGCCGCGTCCGCGCGCCGCTGCGGGCTTTCCAGGCTCCCGGGCAGTTACAACACGAAGGCGCAGTGCTTTACCCAGGGCATCATCCTTTCCACGCGGAAATGGGATTTAGACGACCTGAAGGCCAAAGCCGGCGTGCCGGACAAGCCAGAGAAGAAAAAGCGCGGGAAAACAGGGTCCAGGGGAAAAACCGGGCGCAGGGATAACCGGTCGCGTTATGCAGCGCTGATCCTGCGCGTGCTGTCGGAAGCGGCTGAGTCCGGCGATTACAGGTCCAGGGAAGTCCTGTGCCACGTCTTCCACAGCAAGCTGCTCGTACTCGGCGTAAGCCAGTCCGAGGCGGAAGCAGCCGTGCGGGAATTCAACCTGCTGTTCAAAGAGTCCCTTCCCGACAGGGAAATTAACGACCTGGTCAGATGCGACAACAGCCACTATTACCGCTACAGCGACAAGAGGATGTTTTCCTATGCCGGCGTCAGCTGCGAAAGGGCTGAGAGGTATTCACTGGAAAAGAAATGCATATCCGAGCCCAGGGATTACAGGCGGGAGAATGCTAAGCGCGACCGCAGGAGGCTCGAAGAGCGGATCGCATGGCACAATGAGATCCGGGAGCTGCGGCAGCAGGGCCTTAGCATCAGCGCGATCAGCAGGAAGACAGGCCGGTGCCGGGATACCGTGGCAAAATATGCGGACACGCCCATGGAGGACGTGGGGCAGGCACTGGAAGCCCTGTCCCATGCGCCGGCGGAGGCCAAGGAAAAGCCCAAGCCTGCCGCCGAGCCGGAGCCCATGCCGGAAATTGACCGGAAGCGCAGGGCTGTCCAGCTGTACAAGCGGGGCTTCCGTTCGGTGAAGATAGCGAAGATCATGGAAATAACCGTCGAGCAGGCAGAGGAATTCCTTTCCGAATACAAACAGTACCGCAAAAACCGGGGCAGCGTCCGTTACGCGCAATACCAGGTCAGCATGTTTGGCAAGCGCGTGGCATCCTATTTACAGGAAGGATACGGGAAGCTGGCAGATATGGATAAAGCCGGGGTTAAAGGAAGAAGGAGGCAGCGGATGGCGAAGCTTGTGAACAGGCTGTGTGACATAGAAACAAAAAAGAAGGATCTCGCGTACCGGCTGCGGAATATAAACCCGAAGTCGGAAGACCAGATGGGCATACTGCCGGTGGTGCTGTCCGAGTTCTCCGGACTGCAGGACAGGTTCCTGAGATGGAGGATGATGTGGGGTGCCGGCTTGTGGACGTGAATTCTTTAGCCCATTGAGATATGTGGTATCGAAATACGGTTTACCGCGGCACGCGGCTTCCCCCGTGCCCTTTCAGGCTTCCTGCGGTGTAACGTGGCGGGAGCGCTGGATATGCGGCTGGCTGCAGGATGCAGTGGGAGGAACTGAGTTCCGCCCTGGCCTGTAGGTACACGGAAAGTGAAACAGGAAGATATTTTTTCTTTTTGCGTATTTATGCCGTCTGGTGCCTTTTTGATGCGGAGCGGGAGGATATTGAAGGCTTACATTTTTACTGGCTGCCTTGGGATTACTGCCTGCAGCGTCTGGAACCGGAAGGCGGTATCTCTGGCACTGGGGACGTAGGCAGCACCATCCCGGAGGAAGCATAGGGGAGGAACTGAGTTCCGCCTTCGGGATCTGTGTACGAAGTGCCATATAAAGGCCAGCATATGTGATCCTGGGAGCTTTTCTGCGCAGATGTCACTGTCTGTGACAAAGCGAAGGGGAGGAACTTAAGCTCCGCCCTTTGGAAGGTATATACGGAGTGGTATACAAAGGCAGATGCATTTGCGGATACTGGGATTTTCATCTCCTGCTCCATTTGCGGGATTGGTATCTGCCGCATACCGGAGGAACGTGCAAAGGCAGACAGGGCATCCGGAGCGGGTTGAGGTACAGATGGCACAGGATGAGCAGGCGGGCGTGAGGATGATTTTTCCGTTTTCCACACAGGTATCACTGTCCGTGGAGGATTACAGGGGAGGAACTGAGTTCCGCCCTTTGGGAGATATATACGAAGTGGTATACAAAGGCAGATGTATTTGCGGATACTGGGATTTTTACTGTTTCGCTTACAGGCAGCTGACAGATCGGCATGGAATATACAGAGACTGAGCTATTTCAATACGCTTAGATCTGCTCAGACCAATTTGGTTCATCCGGACGTGGAGAATTGCAAAGGAGGAACTGAGTTCCGCCTGCGGGATATGTATACGAAGTGTTATGCAAAGATAAATGATTATCTCTATCTTTCGCAGATATTGTAATTTGCCGGGATTTTCACTTTCCTTTGTGAATAGGCAGCCGAATACGGGAGTATAAATAACAAAATCAGAAATGTTTGTCTTTTGTCCTGTAGTTTGATGACGAATAGCATAAATATCCCTGAGGAGTCCGTGTCGGTCGCCAGGAAGCGGATGCGTGCGTCAACAATCTGCGATAACCCGTCATCAAGGGTCTTTGCGCTGCCGAGGGACGTGGAGACATGCCCGCACTGGAGTATCATCGTGGACGAGATGCTGCCAAGGCCGGCGTTTATGGACGGCAGGCTGCCGCCGTTCAGCCATACCGCCGTATTCGTCTGCTTCACGCTCGACAAATTGGTGACATTGGCAAGGCTGTAGGTCGTGCTGGCGTCGTCGATCGCGCTCATCAGCTGGGCAACGAGCGTATTATTTGCAGGCGAGCCGTATATCGTGGACGTGTGCTGGTACCCGCAGAGGTTGTCATACCTGTAAAGCACATTGAAGTCGATCACATCATTGACCGAGAGCGACCCGATATCTATATTCCGCGCGAAGTAGGTCATCTCATCCCAGGACGAAAGGGCATAGGCCGTCTCGGAAAACGCATTCCCGATGGCCGAGACCAGGCTGCTTAAAAATCCGCTGCTTTCCTTATCCACCGTCACGGACACGCTCTGCACGGAGGTCGGCGACTGCGCGATGGTCAGTTCCCCGCTGGCCGAATCATAAGAATAATAATCCTCAGCAAACGGTGTACCGTCCGCGGCTACGGAAACGATGGTGAGGCCTTCGCCGACCGTGACCGTTGTCACCGTGTCATAAAAATCCACTTCCTGTTCCGTAGAGGAAAGGAATTCCTCCCCGTCGTCCACCGATACGGTGACGGTCTTGGTATCCTCCCCCAGGTCCATCAGCTGCATCAGCTGCACCTGCAGGTACAAAAGCACCTGTTCGCCCGCGTCGTTTACGAGCAGGTCTTTGGGGATGTAGGCGATACCGGTGTCCGCGTCATAGATGCAGCCGTCCACGGTCTCGCCGTCATTGTTGTTTACAGCGAACACGGCCTCTTTTGTCTCCGAGGAGGTGCTGTTGTCGACATAGGCGACAAAATAATCGCTGTCCTCATCCAGCTCATAGACGGCCACATACCCGGATGTCTGCATGACGTATTTCTCCAGGGCCTCCGCCACCTCCTCCTCATCGCCCTCCTCGATCTGGGTCATGACGGAGTCTACCGTGTCATCCCCGTCAATGAGGGCCGCATCGAAGAAGGTCTGCTTCACGAGGATATAGTTGACGAGCTTTTTGTCCCCGGTATCCGTATATTCCTCATCGGCATTTTCCTCGATGTAGGTTTCCAGCAGCGGGTCCGTGATGGATTCCCCGGCATCGATACCGGACGTATCCACCTCCCCTTCAGCGGATGATGTATCCACCGCTTCCGCCGAGACAGCCCCGGCATCCGCCGTACTCTCCGCGGCGAAGCCCTGCACAGCTGTCGTAAAGAGGAGCACTGCCGCCAGCAGC
>JAJBUT010000099.1 GCA_020860185.1 Lachnospiraceae bacterium
GGGAGCCAAGAGAGCAGACGGACAGTTTGTGAAAGCAGGCAATATTTTATACAGACAGCGCGGCACAAGGATTCACCCGGGAGTGAACGTGGGCAGAGGGAATGACGACACGCTCTATGCACTGGTAGACGGTGTTCTGAGATTCGAGAGAAAGGGAAGAGACAAAAAGATCGCTTCCGTATATCCCGTTGCAGCCAACGAATAATGGACGCATGGCGGACCCGGCTTTTTCAGTCGGGTCTGTTTTCTTGTTATATGGGAAACCGCGTCTTCTATATAAAAAATGCGCCGCGGGATGGGCTTATGAACCGAAACGCGCGGGGATGCTGCCATCCGGCTGTATGCGTTCCGTGCGTCGAGTATATAGCAGAAATGTATTCTGCCCGGTCAGGAGGGAATTACATGTTTGCAGACCGTGCAAAAATAATCATCAGATCAGGAAAAGGCGGGGACGGGCATGTAAGCTTCCGCCGGGAAAAATATGTGCCGGCCGGCGGCCCGGACGGCGGCGACGGCGGCCGGGGCGGCAACGTCGTCTTTGAGGTGGACGACGGACTGAACACGCTGACCGATTACCGCCATAAAAGAAAATTTACGGCCGAACACGGAGAGGACGGCCGGAAAAAGAACTGCTCCGGGAAAAACGGGGCGGACATTGTTCTGAAAGTTCCGGCCGGCACAGTAATCCGTGACGCGGCCTCCAACAAGGTGATCGCGGATATGTCCGGCGATAATCGGCGCCAGATCATCCTGCAGGGCGGCAGAGGCGGCAGAGGCAACCAGCATTTTACCACGCCGACCATGCAGGCGCCGGAATACGCACAGCCGGGTCAGCCGGCGAATGAGCTGGAAGTGATACTGGAGCTGAAGGTGATCGCGGACGTGGGACTCGTCGGCTTTCCGAATGTCGGGAAGTCCACACTGCTCTCGCGTGTCACGAATGCCCGGCCCAAGATCGCCAATTATCATTTTACCACGCTGAATCCGAATCTCGGTGTGGTCGATCTGGATGAGGGAAAAGGCTTCGTGATGGCCGATATTCCAGGCCTGATCGAGGGGGCTTCCGAGGGGGTCGGCCTCGGACACAGTTTTCTCCGCCATATCGAGCGGACGAAGGTGATGGTGCATCTGCTGGACGCCGCGTCCACGGAGGGGCGGGATCCGATCGCGGATTTCTATGCCATCAACAAAGAACTGGAAGCGTACAATGCGGATCTCGCAAAGAAGCCGCAGATCATTGCCGCGAACAAAATTGACGCCATCTATGATGACGGCGCCGATCCCGTCGTGGCGCTCCGTGCGGAGTTCGAACCAAAGGGCATACCGGTATACCCGATTTCCGCTGTAACAGGAAAGGGATTGAAAGAACTGCTCTATGCCGTCTGGGATCTGCTGCAGACGGTGGATGAGAAACCGATCATCTTTGAGCAGGAGTTTTTCCCGGAAACAGCGCTGTACTGCGACGAGCCGTATGTCGTCTCTTATGACCGGAAAGAAAAGGAATATGTGATCGAGGGCCCGCGCATTGAAAAAATGCTCGGATACACGAACCTCGAGTCCGAAAAAGGATTTCTGTTTTTCCAGCGTTTTCTGCGGGAACAGGGGATTCTGAAGGAGCTGGAGAAGCTCGGCATACAGGATGGAGACACGGTGCGCATCTACGATCTGACGTTTGAGTATTATAAATAGGTAAAGATTCATTACAAAACAGAGGAAATTACAGGAATGACAAGTAAACAGAGAGCTTATTTAAAAGGCCTTGCCATGAATATCGAACCGATCATACAGGTCGGAAAGGGCAGCGTCACTCCGGAAATCGTGACAGCCGTCGATGAGGCATATAATACGCGAGAACTGATCAAAATCTCCGTATTAAAGAATTGTTTCGACGATCCGAGGGAGATCGCTGAGATCATCGCTGAGCGGACACATTCTCAGGTGGTGCAGGTGATCGGAAAAAAAATCGTTCTGTACCGGCCGGACAGGGAAAAGCCGAAGATCGTACTTCCCTGACGCTTCCCGCGATGCAGGGTTCAGACAGACAGCGGTTATGGTTGATAGTTGCAGGGTTCAGGTAGAGAACAGCTAAGGATGACAACTGCCGGGATCAGGCAGAGAATGGTTTCTGATAAAAAAGACAGGATTATGTTGACGACAGCGAGGGCACGGTAGTGAGTGACAGAAAACACAGAGTCGGAATCTTCGGCGGGACGTTCCACCCGATTCATTACGGACATCTGATCATTGCGGAAAATGCCTGCGAGCAGTTTGACCTGGAGCAGGTCGTGTTTATGCCGACCGGCCACACGCCGCACAAGGTATATGCCGGACCGGACATGGACAGGCACCGCTGCCGCATGGTGGAGCTTGCCATTGCGGACAATCCGAAGTTTTGCATCTCCTACCGTGAGATCCGGAGCGATTCGGTGAATTATACGTATCAGACGCTCCGGCAGCTACATGATGAGTTTCCGGAGACTGCGTTTTACTTTATTCTGGGAGCAGACTCTCTGTTCGATTTCCATCAGTGGAAGCATCCGGAGCTGATCTGTGAGGAAGCGGTGGTGCTGGCCGCTGTGAGAGATGATCTGAATGAAAGTCGGGTGGATGCTCAGATCCATGCACTCACAGTACAGCTTCACGGCGAAATCCATCGCCTGAACACGCCGAATTTTAATATATCCAGCAAAAATATCCGGGAGAGGATTCAGGACGGTCGTTCTATTCGGTATCTGACGCCGGATCCGGTTGTGCAGTATATCCGACAGAATCACCTGTACAGATGAAAGGCGCGGTATGGTGAAGGACCGTTGTATGTCATTCTCTGACTACACAGGGTCTGCCCGGGAGAAGTGAAGATCTTTGCTGCGGAGGCAGGCTGAAATCATTGTGACAGTGTGTATGAGACGGATCGGATGTCCCGGCAGTTTAAAGGTGTAATGAATGAAATATAAGAAAATTCAGAACGAAGTAAAGGCTTCGTTAAAAAAGTCCCGGTTTCAGCATACAATGGGTGTGGTAAAAACAGCTGTGCAGCTGGCGGAAATCTACGGATGTGACCGCAAAAAGGCAAAATATGCCGCGCTTCTGCACGACTGCGCGAAGCATCTGCCGGATCCGGACAAGATAGAGATGTGCCGTAAAAACAATCTGCCTGTCAGTCAGGCGGAGATGGAGAATCCGTCCCTGCTGCATGCAAAATGCGGGGCGATCCTGGCGAGAGAGACCTATGGGATAGAGGACGAGGATATCCTGCATGCCATCACTGTTCATACGACGGGAGTACCGGATATGAGTTTCCTGGACCAGATCATTTTTGTGGCCGATTATATCGAGCCGGGCCGCGACAGCGCCCCGCATCTGGATGAGCTTTGGAAAATGGCGCTGACAGATCTGGATCGGACGACCTGGCGGATTCTGGAGGATACAGTTTCCTATCTGAGCGAAAATCATGCGTCTCATATGGATCCGACCACGGTGGCAGCCTGTCAGTTCTACAGAGAAAAATACGCTGAGCGGCGACATACGGATCATCAGGACGAAGCCAGCGTCAAAAGTAATTAAAAGATATCAGTAACTATTCAGGACAGTACTTCGCATCTGTTGCAAAGTACGTATGATGACGTAAAGTTTGATTATTTCAGAGAGGATGCATTGCCAATGAATAACATCTCAAGAGAAATGGCTAAAATCGCCTGCCGGGCGTTAAGTGAGAAAAAAGCGGAGGACGTTAAAGTCATCGATATCAGTGAGATCTCTGTGATCGCGGATTATTTTGTGATCGCCAGCGCTTCCAATTCCAATCAGCTGCAGGCCATGATGGATGCAGTGGATGAAGAATTATACAAAGCAGGCTATGAAAATCACCAGACATAGTGAAATCAGAGATCCAGCGTGGGCCTGATGGACTACAGGGACATCATCGTACATCTGTTCTCCAGGGAGGATCGTCTGTTTTATGACCTGGAGCGTATCTGGCAGGACGGAAAGATCATCTCCCCGGAGGAGCTGTAATCCAAAAATACGGCAGGAACCGGTCACTTAAGAACCGGATACTGCTGGATCACTTACCGCAGATTCAAAATCGAAGCAGTACACAGTAAGCAGAAATGGACGAAAAAGCTGACTCTGCAAGCCAGGGTCATCGGCATAAGGGCTATCTCTGCTCTGAGACAGTATAGGGAACGATGATATAGGATCCTGCTGTCAGATGGGATCCGGTGATATGATTGATCTGTCGGATTTCATCTATGTAATCATTTTTATCCTCGCCGTCGCTCATATACCGATCCGCAATCGTCCACAGACTGTCGCCGGACTGCACGTATACAGACTGATAGTAAGTAACCTCCGTATACGGATCAGACGCCTGTACCTGGTGAGAATGAAGGTGGTTCCCTATTGACAGGAAAAGGATCACCGCGACGGCTATACCGGCGAATAAAACCAGAGACTGGAGTAAAATACGTCTTTTTCGTTCGTTTTTCTTTAAATAAGTGTACATCATCCGATCCTCCGTTCCGGGAAACCGGTACAGCGTCTGTGAATCAACCTCACTGCACCAGAACATTTGTTTGCTTCTGGTGCCATTATACAAAACATATGTTCTTCTGTCAATCCTTTTTTCGAACATATTTTCGGAATATATGTTTGCTATTCTGAGAAATCTGTGATAGACTGTTATCGTCAGAACAAACACATGGGAGGAAACTTTTTTATGTCAAAGGGTAAGATCAGCGAAAAACAGACCGAGATCCTGGAGTATATCAAATCACAGATTCTTGCGAAGGGCTACCCGCCTTCGGTTCGGGAGATCTGCGAGGCGGTCCATCTGAAGTCTACATCTTCCGTTCACTCTCATCTGGAGACGCTGGAGAAGAACGGTTATATCCGGCGTGACCCGACGAAACCGAGAGCGATCGAGATCGTGGACGATGCTTTTGCCCTGACCCGCCGGGAGATGGTCAATGTCCCCGTTGTCGGCCGTGTGGCTGCCGGCGAGCCCATTCTTGCCACTCAGAATATCCATGATTATTTTCCGATACCCGCCGAGTTTATGCCGAACGCCCAGACCTTTATGCTGAAGGTGAAGGGGGAGAGCATGATCAATGCCGGGATTTTTGACGGAGACATGATCCTTGTCCGCCAGCAGCAGACCGCACAGAACGGGGACATGGTCGTCGCTCTGGTCGATGATTCCGCTACGGTCAAGACTTTTTATAAGGAGGACGGCCATATTCGTCTGCAGCCGGAGAACGATTCGATGGATCCGATCATTGTGACGGAAGCTTTGATTCTGGGAAAGGTGATCGGTGTGTTTCGCTTTCTGTAATATATGTGGGATCATTCCGGATTTCATTATACAGTATATTGTTCGGAGCGGGTCAGGCAGACATACCACGCAAGGGGTGTCTGCCTTCAGGATCACACATGATTCTCCTGCTTCATTTTCATCGCTCTTTGTTCAGGTATCAGCAGATAAGAAAACTGGAGACTTTTTATGCCGGAAGATAGATTGACAGACCACACACACAACGATCCGAATGCCGGGGCGCACACGCATGACGTTCCGAGTGCCGGGGCACATACGCGCGATGAACCGAATGTCGGGGCACATACGCACGATGAACTGAATGCCGGCGCACACACGCATGATGATCCGAATGCCGGCACGCACACGCATAATCATCCGAATGCCAGAGCGGTTTCCAACCGTCTGGCCAGGGCGATCGGCCATCTGGAGTCCGTAAAACGGATGGTCGATGAAGGCGAGGACTGCGCACAGATACTGATTCAGCTGGCTGCCGTGCGCTCCGCCATCAATAACGCCGGGAAGGTCCTTCTCTCAGACCATATCAATCACTGTATCGTGGAGGCGGTTGAGAATAAGGACTATGAGAAGATCGAAGAGCTGAATGAGGCGATTCAGAAGTTTGTGAAATGAGTATCGTACGTTCATTTCAAAGCAAACGGGAATGACTGCTTCGATGTCTTTACTATCTATGAAAGGCTGAACGGGAGGCGCAGATGGGATATTATCTTAATAGTCATAAGGTCTATTCTCTCTATGAAAGTGAAGCGAAAAAACCATATTTTATAGATAAAACAAACATGCTGAGTGAGTTGATTACGCTTGTCGAGCAGGGGAATCATCATGTCTGTATTACAAGACCCCGTCGGTTTGGAAAATCCGTAATGGCGTCCATGGTTGGCGCTTTCTTCAGCAGGGGGTTTGACAGCAGCAGCATTTTTGATTCTTTAAACATAGCTGATGATCAGAAATATCGGGAGCATCTGAACCGACACGATGTGATTTATATTGATTTCAGCGAAACGGCGAATATCAGCAGAAACTATCAGGAGTTTATTGATTCCATCACCGGGATTTTGCGCGAAGATCTGCACGAAGCATATCCGGATGTAAAATTCTGGGAAAAGGCTGCTGCAGTTCAGGATTTAAGAAAAATTCATGAAAAGACAAAATCTTCTTTTATCTTTATCTTTGATGAGTGGGATTGTATTTTCCATAAAAAATATACGACAGACGATGACAGGGAGCGTTTTATCAGCTTTCTTGCATCCTTAACAAAGGGCACGGGATACGTTTCTTTAAGTTACATGACAGGTGTCTTGCCGGTCGCAAAGTATTCAAGCGGTTCTACCATCAATCATTTTACTGAGTATACGATGGCGACCGATGATAAATTCAGCGAATATTTTGGTTTTACAGAATCAGAAACAGATGAGCTGTACAGACGTTATGAATCGAGAGTCGGTGTACGCAATGTTTCCAGAAATGATCTGAAATCCTGGTATGACGGATATCATACTCCTTCGGCCGGGAGAATGTATAATCCCCGCTCGGTTGTTCTTGCCCTGGATCGAAACCGTGTCAGAAGCTATTGGACAACGACGGGATCGTATTCAGAAATCTCTGAGTATATAGTAAATGATATAGACGGCGTAAAGAAAGATGTGGCGCTGATGGTCGCCGGTGAAACTGTCCCGGCAGATGTGGAAGAGTTTGCGGCGACGGCGATGCATTTGAGCACGAGAGATGAAATATTTTCCGCGATGGTAGCATATGGTTTTCTGATCCTTCGATCTACTCCTCCTCATGAGTTTTTTTATCGTGCTTCTCGCGCAGTGTCACAGCTTTTGCAGCCATCCGGCGGCGTTCATCCGCCTGTGCCGCATAATGTCTCCGGGTCGTGTTCACATCGGAATGCCCCAGTACATCCGCCACCAGATAGATATCGCCCGTCTCCTGATAGAGACTGGTCCCGTAGGTACTCCGCAGCTTATGCGGCGTAATATTTTTTACCGTCGTCACGAGCCGGGCATATTTTTTGACCAGATTTTCCACGGAGCGCACATTGATCCGCCGGTTCTGCATGGAGAGAAAGAGCGCCTCCGTGCTGCCCTCCTGCGGATGCATCTGCAGGCGCTCATCCAGATATTCATCCAGCGCCTCCGCGACCTCATCGCCGAAATAGACGACCATCTCCTTGCCGCCCTTGCGGTGTACCCTGATCCCGTTGTTTTTGGCATCTATGTCGTCCAGATCCAGTCCCACACACTCCGAGACTCGGATACCCGTGCCTAAAAGGAGTGTCAGAATCGCAAGATCGCGCTTTTTAGTCTTCGCATGATATTTCTTCTGCCTTTCGGTCAGCTTCTCTCCGGACTCCGCTTCATCGAGAAGGATGGCGACCTCGTCCACATCCAGCCGCACAATATTTTTTTCATGCCGCTTCGGCATCTGAACAAGGGCGGCCGGATTTTTCTCTATCATTTCCTTTCTGAAAAAATAATTGTAAAGGCTTCGCAGCGCGGAGAGCTTGCGCATCTGTCCGCGCTCGTCATTCGTATACTCCGCGCCGTTGTGCGTATAAACCTTCAGATACTGCATGTACTCCTCAATGTCGAGCGGACTGATCCGGTCCAGCAGCGAGAGCGGGAACTCCTTCACATCCTGATCGGCGAGAGACGGATTACTTTCCTTAAGAAAATGGAAAAATACACCCAGATCATACGCGTAGGCGATCCTGGTCCGGGAGGATGTCGTGGGTGTGATACCGATAAAAAACTCCCGGCAGAAGCGGGGCAGACCGTCGATCAGCTCCCGGAGCTTCCGTTCATTGTCAATATTTACTTTCTCATGATAAGCGCGTTCTTTCACAGTCATAGTTCCTTTCATCACGGATGAAAATGTAATCTAAGAGACATAGCTGTAGTATAACACAGACGGATGAAAAAGGAAACATTTCGCTAAAACAGAAAAAATTGGAAGTAAGCGATGAATAACCTGGCGTTAGGCATGATTTTAGAGCGAATGCGTCACT
>JAJBUT010000156.1 GCA_020860185.1 Lachnospiraceae bacterium
CTTTGGATTGCGATTCAGCTCAGTTATATAGGCCCTCAGACCGGTTTTATCAACGGAGATATCTCTTCTGATCTCCGCAAAACCTTCGTTGCCCGGATTTAAATATAAACCCATAAGCCAGGTTCTCCTTCCCCGATAAAAATATTAACCTTTATCATCTTCGACATTTTCAACTGCATGCTTCCGCATTTCTTTTACCAGTAAAAATGATAACATAAGGTCTCCGGTTTTTCAAGCAGTGTGGACAATCTTAAAATCCGGTAAAACTGAATAAAAATCCGGAAAATGTGAATCATATGAAATGAGCATCGATAAAGAGACACAGTCACGGCGAAAGGAGTTACAAGCATGAAAACAGACCGTGTAATACGCATTTCTTTTATTGTATGTGCCGTACTGGTGATTGTCGCCTTCTGGGCCGGATATTACTTTGGAAACACGGAGCAGAATATAGCTTCTGCCGCAAAGGATGATACGTCTGACCTGTATATTGAGAGCGAATCGGATGCTTCCGAGACGATGACAAATGCTGCCGGAACAACAGATCAGCATTCTGAGACTGACGCAGACGATTCTGATGCCCGGAATGGCAGTGAAAAAAATGATACTTCGGATTCTGTCGGAGAGAACACGTCAGAATCAACGGATGACATATATTTTCTCAGAAAGAACGGGAGTTATCTGTCTGTCTATCAGGGAGATTCCGACGAGGTATATTTTGACACCGGACTGAGGATATCCGATCTGCCGGAGGATATTCAGGAAGCGGCAGAAAGTGGCATTGCCTTTGACAGCCTGGAGGAGCTGTACGGATTTCTGGAGAATTATTCCAGCTGATCGAACGCGTCATTTCTGTCTGTCCACGATGGCCGCGTGTAACCCGGCGATATATCCGCTGGTCCACGCCCACTGGAGGTTATATCCCCCGCAGATGCCGTCCACATTCAGTATCTCGCCTGCAAAATACAGCCCCGGCACAAGCTTCGACTGCATGGTAACATCTGTCTCCTTTAACGGAACGCCGCCGCAGGTTACCTGCGCCTGCTCCGCAGAGCGGGTTCCGGTGATTCGCACAGCAGTCTCTTTCAGCTGCCGCACGATTCGGGACAGCTGTTTTTGAAATGTCTTTTCCGGCAGGATCCCGACAGACACATCCTGAAGATGCAGCCTGTCGCAGATCATATGCGCGATCTTCCGATTGCAGAGACCACAGAGAACCTTCTCCCAGTTTCTGCAATCTCCTGCTCTGTCTGCCGCAGCGGTTAAAAACTGAGTCGCTTTCCGAAAGGTCAACTCCGGCAAAAAATCCACGGAGACCTCAACATCCTGTTTTTCAGAGAGAGCGACGGAGGCATAGCGGCTGATCTGGAAAACCGGAATCCCGGAAATACCATACTCCGTCAACTGCAGCTCACCGGTATCCTCTGCCTGATTTTCGCCATCTATATACAATGTGACACGGGCGTCACAGCGGACGCCGGCTGTAAGAGAAAGCCAGTTTTCATCAGACTCGAGCGGAACCAGGGCAGGCAGCGGCCGGATGATCGTGTGCCCGAGCTGTTTCGCATAGCGGTAGCCGCTGCCGTCGCTGCCGGTTTTCGGCGCGGAAATTCCTCCCGTCGCCAGAATGCACCGACCGGCGGAATATGGTTGTGACTTTGTCCGGATGAGAAACGCATCTCCGTTTTTTTGAATCTCTGTGATTTCGATTTTATTAAAAATCCGTATATGCAGACGCCATGTCTCTGCAATCAGCGCGTCACGGACCGCGGATGCCTGACCGCTGCGCGGATAATAATAACCGTTCTTTGCCTTTGAATAAACCCCCAGACGTTCAAAAAAAGAAACTGTCTCCTCGCATGAAAACTGATCCAGCGCACGCTTCACCAGATCTGGATCATCACTCCGGTAACAATCCGGTTCCTGACGTTCGTTGGTGAAATTGCATTTTCCGTTTCCGGTCGATAAAATCTTTTTCCCGGAAACAGCATTGTGATCGAGGACGATAACGGAAGCACCTTTTTCCGCCGCCTTGACGGCGGCCATCATACCGGATGCACCGGCTCCGATCACGATCACATCTGCTTTTCTGTTCTTCTGATCTGTATCTTTCATGTTTCCTGCCATCATCAAATCATACGATATTTACAGGAAACGACATCAGGTCGTTTCCTTTGCTTTGGATTGTTTCTACAGCAGATGCAGTCTCTTCGCTATCCGGATGATCCGGGTTCCCATCGGGAAGCTCTTCAGCTCCTCCTCCGTCAGTCCCTTCACCAGCAGAAGAATGACCGCGTAGCTCACGATGCCTGCCAGGATGGCAATGATCGTGGCAACCGTGTTGCTGTTCAGTCCTCTGTACAGGACAAAATATACCGCATATACGATCACACCCATGAGAACCGAGGCGACCGCCGGCTTGACATAGGTTTTCGTGATATTTGGACGAAAACCGGAATATTTTCGAACCGAAAGCGCGTTTAAAATACACATAACCAGAGAGAATACGATATTCCCCACGATCATGGCGTAGATATTCAGGTCGAACACATAGAGCGAGACCGGCAGCGACACCACATTCACGGCCAGCGCGATCAGTGCGTTTCGGATCGGGATCCGCATGCGGTCAATACCCTGAAGAACCGCATTGGACAGGGTGGATATCGAGTAAAAAATGATGCTGATCGCCCCTGCCTGAAGCAGATGTCCGGCCAGGTCGTTTGATGTTGAGAATAAAAGGCTCATGATCGGACCGGCCAGCACAGCCATCCCGACGGTACAGGGAAACGCGATCACCATGATAAAGCGCATGGATAACCCGATTTTTTTGCGCACCTGCTGATGGTCTCTTTTTGCAAACGCGGCGGCCAGTGCCGGTACGCTGCTCGTAGCCAGCGCTGTCGATATGGAGATCGGCACATTGACCAGCACCCGGTAGTAACCGGAGTAAACGCCCCACCAGAGCGAGACGGAGTCACTGTCATTTCCCTGCAGAATCGCGAGATTTTTAAACAGTCCCTGATCCACAATGGAAACAAGGTTGTAGAGTGTGGTGCTCAGAAGTATCGGAACAATCGTCAGAATCAGGATTTTCATAATTGAACCGAAATTCTCCGGCGCTCTCGTGCCGGCTCTCCGTTCTCTGGCAATCCCTTTTTTTATCGTCTTACGGTAAGCAAAGAATACGACCGCACAGAAGATGAGTCCAATCGCCGCTCCGGTGCTCGTGCCCAGTGTACCGCCCGCTGCACCGTAAGCCTCCGCGTAATGCTGTTCTCCGCCGAGTACCGAGGCAATCCTGGTACCGTATCCGAACAGCACGAATGCCGCGGCGACACTGACAACAGCGTTGACGATCTGCTCCAGTATCTGAGAGATCGCGCTGGGAATCATCGTCCCGAGTCCCTGAAAAAATCCGCGGATCACGCCGAGTACGGCTACGATAATCAGCGTCGGCGCCAGCACGCGCAAAGCAAAAAAGCTGAGCGGTGTCTGAAAAATCTTCGTCAGAAACTCCGCGCCGAAAAACACAAACAGACATCCGGCAGTCCCGGTTATAAGCGCAATAATAAGTGCGCCCTGAAACACGCGGTACGCATTTTCCTGCTGGTGTTTGGCCATGCGCGCGGATACCATCTTGGAGACCGCCATCGGCAGGCTGTAGGATGAAATCAGGAGTATCATGCTGTATATCTCGTAAGCACAGCTGTAATAATCATTGCCGTACTCACCGATGATATTTGTCATGGGAATGCGGTAGAGAAGACCGATAATCCGGCTGACGATCGACGCGATCGCCAGAACGGATCCCTGTACCAGAAACGACGTGTCACTTTTTTTACTGCTCATAAATTACCTCAAAAATCCTCCTCGCTGGCGTAGAAGGTGATATTGTCCTCATAGGTGTCCTGCACGATGCAGACCCAGGTCCTGCCCTGATTCAGGGTGATCTCATTTCCGGCGGAATCATAATATCTCGTCGCTCCCGCCTGTGAGGTCTTCGTCCAGGTGACCGGAATCGCCTGTCCGTTTGTCACGTACCATCCTGTCCCGGAGCCGATCGTCTCCACGTCCAGATATCCGGTATCCGTGTTCGCGGTATACCAGTCGCAGACCTGAATCAGAATGTTTTTTACCGTAAGCTGTTCGTCCGTGAGCGCATCAATCTGCTCTGCACTGTTCTGATACCGCTCATACAGCCCTGTCCCGGCATTATACACGAACCACGGCTCGTTGACAAGATATCCCGGCTGTACAACCACGGCCGCTTCGCCGTCCGTCAGCGTGATCTCGTTCTCATCGTCTTCATTGAACTGATAATGTGATTCATAATCGGCATCGTGTTGTGTCTCATATCCCTTAAGGCTGATGCCCGCGAGAATCCCCGCCCCGGTCGTATAGGCGTTGTGCGGTGCGTTTCTGGAGGAATCCCTGAAATACATGGTGTTTTCCAGCTGACCCTCAAGACCGTTGAGATTGTTCACATAGGACTGGCTCAGCATGTCCTCCGCGAGGTAAGCCTGTCCGTAATGTCCGTAGATCGCGTCGAATTCCAACGCCCAGTCAATATAATACAGACGGCAGCTCCTGATGGACATGATTTTTTCCACACTCTGATAATCCTGAAAAATCGCCATCAGCCGTGTCTCAGAGCCCTCAACCGGCGCCTCGTAGATAATGTCGGCGGACCCGATGCCGTACTGCGGTGTGGCAATCTTTGTATTTCCGATCATCACGGCGAACGGACGCTGCGCGGCGAGCTCCTCATCAATCCATTCGCCGGTCAGGTCGCTCCTCGCCTCCCCCTCATGTGTCGTTTCTGCTTCTGTCTCCGCTCCGGAATCCGACTGGGCCGCAGCCAGATCCTCCACTTCTACGATACTGATCTCCTGCACCGTATCCGATGCGGCAGAGGAAGTATCTTCTGTTCCGCAAGCAGAAAAAAGAGCCATGCATAAAACCCCCGTCATGGCAAAGATCGCCCGTTTTTTCATTTGTCCGTTCTCCTTTTCGTATTTCTCTGTATTTTAATCAAGTATGTGAAACGGTCGGCGGATCCTGAGGAACTGTTGCAAAATAACGGATGGATCCTGCATTGCCTGACGTGTGAATTGCAGGCAATAAATGCTTCACCGAAGCCCGCATCATGCGATATCACCGGCTGATCTGCAGCGCATCCAAAATGGCACGCTGGTGCGCTTCCATCACGGCAGCATCCTCCGCCTCCATATGATCATATCCCATCAGGTGCAGCATACTGTGCGCGATCAGAAAGGCATACTCTCTTTTCTGACTGTGACCGTAGGCTTCCGCCTGTTCACGCACACGGTTCAGTGAGATCACGATATCGCCCAGCATGACCTCTCCGGTGTCCGGATTGACACATCCCTCCCACTGATCTTCCACTCCTGAAAAGTCAGCCGGAGCCGGGTAATCCAGCATGGGAAAGGACAGTACATCCGTCGGCGCGTCAATCCCCCGCGTTTCCTGATTGATGGACCGCATCCGTTCATCTCCCACCAGCGTAAGGGAAATCTCCGCCTCAAAGGGAAACTGTTCCGCATCCAGGGAAGCCTCTGCGACCTGCTGCGCCAGACTTCGGTAAGAGAAAGAAAACTCCGGCTTCTGTTCACAGATGATATGGATCGTCATATTATACCGTCCTCCTCGTTTTCTGCGTGCGGCTTTTTTCCCGGGAAGCCTGTCTGTTTTCATACTCTTCATAGGCTTTTACGATCTTCTGAACCAGCGGATGCCGCACTACATCCTGGCTGGTCAGGCGGCAAAAAGCGATATCATTCACTTTTTTCAGAACCTGCATCGCTACGTCCAGTCCGGATTTTACCCCGGGCGCGAGGTCTTTCTGCGTGGCATCGCCTGTGACCACCACCTTCGAGCCGAAACCGATCCGGGTCAGAAACATCTTCATCTGTGCCGGCGTCGTGTTCTGTGCCTCATCCAGAATGATGAAAGCGTTGTCCAGCGTCCTGCCGCGCATGTAGGCCAGCGGCGCCACCTCGATCAGACCCTTTTCCTGATTTTTCAGAAAACTCTCCGGACCCATGATCTGATACAGCGCGTCGTAGAGCGGGCGCAGATACGGATCCACCTTGCTCTGCAGATCTCCCGGAAGGAAACCTAACTTCTCCCCCGCCTCAATCGCCGGTCTGGTGAGGATGATGCGCCCGACCTCCTCATTTTTAAAAGCAGTGATCGCCATCGCCATCGCCAGGTACGTCTTACCGGTACCGGCGGGACCGATACCGAACACGATCATTTTCTCCCGGATCTGATCGACATAGTCTTTCTGTCCGAGCGTCTTCGGCTTTACTGCCTTGCCGTCTATGGTGTGGCAGATGATTTCACTGTCCGCTTCCAGCAACGCATGGCGATTGTACGGACAGGTATCTATGGCATACGTAACATTCTGTTCAGTGATATCATTCCCTCTGGCGGAGAGCGTAACCATCTGATCCAACACAGAACAGGCGGCGTCCACCGCCTCCTGTTCTCCCATTATCTTCAGATTTCCGTCTCGTACGACAATCGTAACGCCAAGGCGTTTTTCCATCAGTTTCAGCCAGGCATCAAACTGGCCGAACACATTTGCCATATGGTCAATCGGAATGTCCATCATCTGCTGTATCAATTCCATCCGGATCTGTTCCTTCCTCCATCTCACTCTGTGAAATCTCCTCATAAGAATCCTGGCTGACCAGAGCCTCCAGATCTCCCTGAACGAGGATATTTTTCCCACTATGCTCTATAATAACACTATTTGATAAAATTTGAACCCCATTTTCAGCCAAATTTTCACAATAGAGATTTAAATGCTCCTGCGCCAGGGCTTCCGCCTCCTCTTTTGTATAGGTTCCGGTCTGAATCTCATATTCCAGATACTCTGTTTTTATGATTACAAAGGGCAGATAAAAGTCCGTACCGAACTGTGCAGAACAGATATTCTCCATTTTAATATAATTTTCCTCCTCCGGTTCGGTAAACGGCACCGCCCGCCAGGCGTCAAAGCATACGGCATACCGGATCTTCTTTTTTTCAGTCAGAAAATATGTTTCATATTTTTCTGAAAATTCATCCGCGTAGGAAAGCGTTGTATGAATCAGAACATCAGCATCGCAGGACACATAGTTGCGGGCAGAGACCTCGCCGGAATCATTCAGAATCTCCCGCACACCGGAGACCAGTGTATCCCCCTCCTCCACTGTATCTCCGGCGGAGACGAGCGGCGTCCCCCGTCGGACAGTGATTGACGCAATCGTTCCGCTGTTTTTTGCGATCAGACTGGTCGCCGTCTCCGCGTCATTCTCTGTCTCCGCGGCATTTCCCTTCATGCGCTCCTGAATTACCAGATACAGCACGGTTCCCTCTGTTTTGGCTGAAACCCAGGTCATATCGGAGAACTCCTTCCGGAGCATGTTCTGGAGCTCTTTACAATTGATTCCGGATTTCAGCGAGGCATAGCCGATTCCGTTTTCATTGAGATAATCCAGAATCGTCTGTGTAGAGTAGTAAGAATTTCCTTCAATTTCAATTTTCCAGATAAAACGGGACATGAAAAACAGAAGAAAACAGGCGCAGAAAATACCGATGAAAAAGGAAGCGTGTTTTTTATACTTCTTCATCAGATACGGGACGCCGTTCTGACGGATCACATGAACCTGTGTGCCCGTCCTGTCAAGCAAAGGTCCGATCAGGGCAAATGCTCTCCGACTGATATAAAACCGGTATCCGTCCTGTTCCCGCCGCAGATCCCAGAGAACGATATTCTTTCTGCCGCAGAGATTCAGAAAACGCTCCGGTGAATACCCGCTCAGATATACATACAGATATCCCTGAAAAAACTTGATGAATTGAAACACTGAACATCCTCACCTGTCATAAGAATCATGATCGCCGTCAGGAAACGATATACCGGAGACCTTCCTGATCAGAACGTGTATTCCAGTTTATCGATTCTCCCGGAAATTTTCATGTCGTCATTGGTATAGTATTCGATATTCAGCCCGATCCCGGATATCTGTATCTGCCCGTGCTTTAAAGACAGGCGGATCAGAGAATCCTCATAGACCAGAATTCCTCTGTAGTTTTCCACAGTCATATCGCTTCGGCCCGTGATCGTCACGATCGGGGCGCCAAGCATCAGATCCTTCGGCAGATGGAATCCGTCCGCCATGCGTTCTGCGACTTTTCGTTTTTTGGATTTCTTCATACTGTATATGTA
>JAJBUT010000068.1 GCA_020860185.1 Lachnospiraceae bacterium
CAGAAAGTGTCGTCAACAGAAAGAAAGGGGTACTGTCGATGCAAAAACCGTTTGATGTAAAGGGAATCCGGTTCGGAGAAGGCCGTCCGGTGATCTGCGTGCCTGTTGTGGAGAGCGAGAAGGATGCGGCTATACGGAAAATACGCGCTCTGACAGAGAAAAAAGTTCAGATGATCGAATGGCGGGCGGACTGTTTTGCCCGGATGGATCAGCCGGAGCAGGTGAGAGCCGTTCTGGAGGAGATCCGTCCTCTGGTCAGAGACACAGTGATGCTGTTTACGATTCGCACGAAACAGCAGGGCGGCCATGCCGTGACAGATGAGAAGGATATTCTTTATCTGAATCAGATTGCGGCTAAAAGCGGGAGTATTGATCTGGTCGATCTGGAGTTTTTTGAAGCGACCCGGCCGGAGCGGGAGATCCGGAAGCTTCAGCGGATGGGTGTGCGCGTGATCGCTTCTCACCATGATTTTCAGGCGACGCCGGATGAGCGGATTCTGCATATGCTGATGGATCAGATGAAACAGGGCGGTGCGGACATAGCGAAGCTCGCGGTGATGCCGCGCACGGCGGATGACGTGCTTCGCATGCTGAAACTGACGAACGATACAAGACAACGATATCCGGGACTGCCGGTCGTCACGATGTCCATGGGCGGTCTGGGTGCGATCAGCCGCGTGGCAGGGGAGATTTTCGGGTCCTGTATCACATTTGGCGCGGACGGGGAGACCTCGGCGCCGGGACAGATGCAGATGGATACGCTGGCCGGGATTCTGGATGCGCTGCATGATTCATTCACGGGGCGGAGTTCCTGAATGATGAAACTGAGCGCGTAAAGTGGAGGACTGGCTGCGGCCATAGATGTTGGTGCGCCGCGTCGGCAGCGCACGTGTGTTTAGGAGATGGCGGATGAATAGACATATTTTCCTGATTGGGTTTATGGGGGTCGGTAAATCGACCGTGTCCCAGAAGCTGAAGGAGCTGATGAAAGCAGATGAGATGGATATGGATGCGGCTATTGTCCGGGAAACCGGGATGTCGATCAGTGAGATGTTTGAGCGCTTCGGGGAGGATTTTTTTCGCAAAAAGGAGACGGAGCTGCTTCGCCGGATCGCCGGATCCGATCCGATGATTGTCTCCTGCGGCGGCGGCTGTGTGCTGCGGGAGGAGAATGTCGCCATTATGAGGGAATGCGGTACGATTGTTCTGCTGACCGCAGAGCCGACGACCATTTATCACCGTGTCAGATATGGCACCGGCAGACCCATTTTAAACGGTCATATGAACGTAGATTACATAGCCGGGCTGATGGAGAAGCGTCGGGCGGCTTACGAGGGAGCCTGCGATCTGAGCGTCAGCACGGATGGAAAACGGCCGGCGCAGATTGCGGATGAGATTGTGAGGCAGTCGTATTAAACGAGACAGAAAATCAAAAACCCGAAGCAATATCTGCAGCTTCGGGTTTCATCATGCAACCGGCGGGAATCGAACCCACATTACAGGAGTCGGAGTCCTGCGTTCTATCCGTTAGACTACGGTTGCCCTTTGCAAACGGTATCATAACACAAAAGAATCAATAGCGCAAGAACTGATTTTGTTTCTGACTCAGATTTCTGACCCGGATACAGATATTTGTTCAGAATTTGTTTACGTTCTTACCTGTTTTTTTAAATATATTCTTAAACCTTTCCGAATTACATTGACGATTGCCCGGTTGTGAATTATATTTTCAATTACAGCGCACATTAAAGAAAAATATGTAACTGTTCAGCGCCTGTACAGTCACGAAAATACTTTATAACTGTACATTTGTGACTCTAGCTATGAAACAGTTTCATGATATATTTACAGTGAGGATACGGTTTTATGCTGGTTCGCAGATTTATTTACACATTTTTGGTTTCCATGATTCCCGCTATTGAGATTAAGGGAGCGATTCCGTTCGGCATCGCACTGGGGCTTCCGGCGCCGGTCGCGTTTGCCGCGGCTCTCTGCGGCAGCGGTCTGATCGCCTGTTTCCTGGCATTTTTTACCCATTGGTTTTATGAAGCCTGCAGACGCAGACACCTGTTGCCGGGGTTTACCGCCTGGATGGGGAGAATCACTGAAAAGCATGAGGAAAGCTTTCAGCGTTTCGGACCTCTGGCCATTTTTGCCTATGTAGCTGTGCCGATTCCGGGGACAGGCACCTGGACGGGATCAATCATTGCGGGTGTGTTTAATCTGAAACCGAAGCGCATTCTTCTGAGTGTGCTCTGCGGGAACGTCGTCTCCGGGCTGATCGTGACACTGGTCGGAAACGGACTTGTCAGCATGGTGAAGAGTATATTCATACAGTGAGATGCAGCGGCCGGCACAGAATCATGCAATGATGATAACTGCCGTGATTACATTCAGACCGTCAGACGCAGCTGCCGATACAGAATCGTACAGTAGTGACAGGAAGGCTGTCATTTTACGTTTCACATATGCAGTGAAAAACCGGCGCGTCGGCACATGGAACAGGATGATATTTGAGGTGATTCTGATTTGACAGGAGGGGTACATATGGATCTGACAACCAGACCGAGAAGACTCCGCAGAGATGAAACCCTGCGGAAGATGGTGAGAGAGACGCGCATGGATCCGTCGTCTCTGATTTATCCGATTTTTATAAAGGAAGGAACCGGTATTGTGGAAGCGATTCCGACGATGCCGGGACAGTACCGCTACAGCGTGGACACCATGGGAGAAAAGCTTGCTTCGCTTCAGAAAGCGGGCGTTTCTGCCGTGATGTTTTTCGGCATACCGGATCACAAGGATGAGCTGGGAAGCGGCGCTTATGACGCGAACGGCATTGTGCAGCAGGCGCTGCGTCAGGCTGCGAGGGATTTTCCGGAACTGTACCGGATCACAGATGTATGCATGTGCGAGTATACTTCCCACGGGCACTGCGGCGTGCTTCGCGGACAGAATGACAGGCTTCATGGGCAGGAGGTAGATAATGACCGGACGCTGGAATTCCTGGCACAGACGGCACTCTCCCATGTAAAAGCGGGAGCCGATATGGTGGCACCCTCCGATATGATGGACGGCCGTGTGGCCGCCATCCGCGCGGTGCTGGATGAACACGGATACGCGGATACACCGATCATGTCCTACGCGGTAAAATACGCCTCTGCGTTTTACGGACCGTTCCGGGATGCCGCGGGCTCCGCACCCTCTTTCGGTGACCGTAAAAGCTACCAGATGGATTATCACAACAGCCGGGAGGGCTTGAAGGAGGCGCTTCTGGATGTGCGTGAGGGAGCGGATATCATTATGGTAAAGCCTGCGATGTCCTATCTGGATATGGTGGCGAGGATCAAAGAGACGGTGCATGTGCCGGTGGCTTCCTACAGCGTCAGCGGTGAGTACAGTATGATCCGGGCCGGGGCAGAGCTGGGATATATTGATGAAGAGAAGATTATCTGTGAAACGGCGGCGTCTGCGTTCCGTGCAGGCTGCGATATCTATCTGACCTATTTTGCGGAAGAAATCGCGGGATATATGCGTGAGGGAAAGATCGGATAGATCATTATAGCGGTAATTTACAGAGAATAACCGTCATCAATGCGCATGGTATTGGTTGACAGTTCCTGAATGAGGAGAGACAGGTGATGACAAAATCAGAACAATTATTTATGCGCGCCGAAAGAGTGATTCCGGGCGGTGTGAACAGTCCGGTGCGCGCGTTCGGATCCGTGGGGCTTACGCCGCGGATGATCGCGTCTGCTGACGGCACGCATCTGACGGATGAGGACGGAAGGGAATATCTGGATTTTGTCGGTTCATGGGGACCGATGATTCTGGGGCACAACTACCCGGCGGTGCGTGAGGCGGTCATCCGGGCGTGTGAGAAAGGCCTGAGCTACGGAGCCGCCACGAAGCGAGAGGTAGAGATGGCGGAGCTGATCTGTGGCTCGGTTCCGAATCTGGATATGGTTCGGATGGTAAATTCCGGCACGGAGGCCGTGATGAGTGCGCTTCGGGCAGCGAGAGGCTATACCGGCAGGGATAAAATCGTAAAATTTATGGGATGTTATCACGGGCATTCCGACGCGCTTCTGGTGCAGGCAGGCTCCGGTGTCATGACGGCGGGCATCCCGGACAGCGCCGGGGTGCCTGAGGGGTGCACGAAGGATACGCTCTCAGCGGTTTACAATGATGCGGCATCTGTACAGAAGCTGTTTGAAGAGTTTCCGGAGGAGATCGCCGCAGTTATTGTGGAGCCGGTGGGTGCCAATATGGGGGTGGTTCCGCCTGAAAAGGGTTTTCTGGGAAGACTCCGGAGCCTGTGTACGAAATACAAAGCGGTGCTGATTTTTGACGAGGTGATCACGGGGTTCCGTCTCGCGTTCGGCGGGGCGCAGGAGTATTTCGGAGTGAATGCGGATCTTGTGACCTTCGGTAAAATCATCGGTGCGGGTATGCCGGTGGGCGCATACGGCGGAAAGCGTGAGATTATGATGTGCGTCGCCCCCGTCGGGCCGGTCTATCAGGCAGGTACGCTGAGCGGAAATCCGGTCGCCATGGCGGCCGGTCTGGCGCAGCTTACCATACTGAAAGAGCATCCTCAGATTTACAGGGATCTGAATCGCGCGGGAGCGTGGTTTTTCGGGGAAATCCGGAAGCTCGCCGATCAATCCGGGATTCCGGTGACTGTCAATGCCTGCGGTTCGCTGGGCTGTGTCTTTTTCACGGATGCGGACGTGGTAAACTATGAGACGGCGAAAACCTCCGATACCGCCAGGTATGCGGAATATTTCCGATACATGCTTGCGCACGGCATTTATCTGGCGCCCGCGCAGTTTGAGGCGATGTTTTTGTCGGCGATGCATTCGGGAGAAGAGCTGCACATGACCCTGGAACGGATGAAAGAATATTTTCAGCTATACAGATGATGACCGCACTGTGATTTTTGTACTCAGAAGAGACTGCTTGACAGAGGAAGGATTTGAAATGCTTTTTCCGTTATTTATTGATTTGAGTGAAAAGAATATCCTGTTCGTGGGAGGCGGTGCGGTGGCGGACAGACGCGTGCATACCCTTCTGGGATTTGCCGGACATATCAGTGTGGTTGCACCGGAGACGACGGATGGATTGAGACGGCTGGCGGACAGTGGCGCTGTCCGTATTTTTCACAGAATCTTTGAACCGGGGGATCTGGATGGCCGTGATCTGGTTTTTGCGGCGACGGACGACATCCTGCTGAACAGGGAAATCGCGGCGCTCTGCCGCAGAAAGGAGATACCGGTCAATGTCAGCAGCGATCAGAGTCTGTGTGATTTTCAGTTTCCCTCTGTTTTGATGGATGGTGATATTGTGATCGGAATCAATGCCTCCGGAAAAGATCATCATCTGGTCAGGGAAACCAGAAAAAAGCTGGAAGATTTTCTCTGATTCATAAAGCTGTCTTGATTAAAACTTCTGTTTATGTTAGAATTACTTCCACAAATTACAGCAGACTGTATAATAATTATGATGGAGATATAAGTTTTGGCACATTAAATACGAACGGTTTAAAGGAGTATCGCATATGTCAGACTTTGAGAAAGATAAATTAACGGAACAGGCATCAAACGAAGAATCAAAATCAGAACCGGCACAGGAACCGGATGTGCTGGACGATCTGGAGTTTATTTCCCATGAATCTGTGCGGGATAAGTCCAGAATGGCAGAGGGAACAGAGATTCAGGATGAGCTGGTCTCCAAAAAAAAGACGAAGCGCAGGAGCGTGGATGCGGAAGCCGCCAAAAAGGAAAAGGCACAGAAAATAGCCAGGAAAAATCTTCACCTGATCGTGATTGCCGTAGTGGTGATCATTGTTCTGATCGTGCTTATCAGCTGGGGTCTGCGGCAGAGGGCGGCGAAGCTGGAGGCACTGAATCTGGAACAGCCGGTTTCTTCTCAGGAATATGAGACAGATGCGCATGAGCAGATTAATGAGCTGATCGCTGACTATTATGCGTGTTACGCAGATGGTGATGTCGAGAGTATCCTGCAGTACGCGTATCCGATGTCAGATTCTGAGAAATCCTACATTCAGATGTACAGCGCATATGTGGAGGATTATGACAATATCGTCTGCTATACCAAGACCGGGGAGGATGAGTCCGCTTATATTGTTTCTGCGTCTTTCGATGTGAAGTATACGGGTGTGGATACAGCTGCACCGGGGATGGATTTCTTTTATGTCCGCGTGAATGACGACGGTACGGTTTATATTGATAATACCTACAGCCCGTTTAATCTTCTGTATCAGGAGTATACGCTGGATCAGGCCATTGTTCAGCTGATCCAGGCTTATGAGTCCACCGATGATGTGATCGCGCTTCAGGCCGGCGTGCAGACGAACTATGAGCAGGCGCTGGAGCAGGATGAAGCTCTTCGTACCCTGGTGGAGGGCACGCTTGCGGATGCGGTCAATGCCTGGATTGCAGAATATGAGGCGGCCCAGCAGCAAAAGACGGAGGAAGCAACGCAGCAGGTAGAGGATGAGACGGCGGCAGAAGAAGCAGCCGCGGAGGAAGCAGCCGCAGCAGAAACCGCAGCCGCGGAAACGACTGAGACAGAGGAAACGACGGAGACAGAAAACCGGGCATGGGTTTATGTGACGGACACCGTCAATATCCGTCAGGAGCCGAGCGAGTCGTCGGCAGTTCTCGCCTCGGCGACGGCTGGTTCTCAGATCAGGCAGCTTGCCGTCACGTCGGACGGATGGACGAAGGTAAAGACCGGTGAGATTGTAGGCTATATCAAGAGCGAGTATATTTCGGCGGAAGCGACGGCCGCTTCAGCCTCTTCTCTGACGGCTGGTTCAACGATCACGCTGACCGCCTCGGTGAATATTCGTTCTTCCATGAGTGAGAGCTCGGAGAGGGTCGGACTGGCCTATGCGGGAGAGCAGGTGACGGTCGTGACCAGCTACAGCGAGGGATGGACGCAGGTTAACTGGAACGGGAAGACAGGATACATAAGGACGGATATACTGGCCGGCATGTAATGAGCGCAAGCGAGGAAAATCATGCTTGCATGAATTTGACGAGCGGCGAAGTGAATCGTGATGAAATCACGATTTATTGAGCGCAGGCAATGAGCTGAGCACGGCGGAACGCATGAGCGCACGGCGGAACATGATCAGTTAAATATTTAAAAATGTGTCAGGGAGCAGTTTTTCTGTTCCCTGAAAAGTTATTCTGAATGGATGGAAGAAAGCACCTGTATAGATCATTTTACACGGGGAGATACTGACTGACAGAGGTTCATTTCCGAAATTTTTCTCTTGTATCTGCAGAAAGATTTCGGGCATGCACAGATGAAACAGGAGGTATCATATGAGTGAAAATGACGAAGCCCGTCTTCTGCATGAGATCTGCAGGAATTCCAGTATGGGAGTGGAAGCCATTCAGCAGGTGTTAAAAGATGTTTATGATGAGGAGTTCGCTTATGAACTGCATGCAGAAGCTGGAAAAATGCGTGAGTTTGAACAGAAGGCAGACGACCGGCTGAACCAGAACGGCAGAGAGGCGGGAAAGACCAGACCGATGGCTGCAAAAATGCTGAAGTCGGCTGTGAAAATGAGGACGGTTGTCACTGACAGCACGTCGCATGTTGCGGATATGATGCAGAAGGGCAACCGGCGCGGCGCTGACGAGTTGAAAAAGGCGATTCATAAATATAAGGATGCCGGCGTCTACGCGACAGAGCTGGCCAGGGACATGATTGACTTTGAGGAGGACAATCTGAAAAAACTGGACAGATTTAAGAAGTCGTAGGGGTATGTATGTTCAGATTCCGGCGAACCGGTACAGGTATGACGGACAAAAGAGTGTTTTCGGGGGAATGAGACGGTGCGGAGGGACGCAGCAGCATGGATGAAAAAGACAATCAGCAGAGCGGAGTTCGAATCAACAGGTATTTAAGCGCGGCCGGCGTCTGTTCCAGACGCGAGGCCGACCGCGAGATCGCGGCCGGGAATGTCCGGATCGGCGGGCGTGTCGCCGTGGCCGGAGACCGGGTTCCCGCCGGTGTGTCCGTATCTTTTCACGGCAAGCCGGTTATCCCGGAGGAAGAGGAGATCCTGCTCGCGTTTCATAAGCCGCGGGGGATTGTCTGTACC
>JAJBUT010000061.1 GCA_020860185.1 Lachnospiraceae bacterium
CCGCATCATATACATAGCCTTCGCCGCTTACAAGCTCACTTCCGCCAACCGTCACCGTTATGCTATCCGGCAGAAGATAATCTTCATCCGCCGTCAGAGTCGCCGTATAATCCACCACGTCCCAGGCCGTACCCGATCCGCTGCTTGTCACATTTTCAAAATTCCCCGTGACATCATACGTACTCGCCGCGCCCTCATAATATGAAAAGCTTTCCGACTCACTGTCCCAGATGCAGGTAAACGCCTTGTCGTTTACCGTTACCGAATGATTCTCTCCCGTCAGGTAGAAATACAGGTTCGTCTCCCCGTTCTTATACCAGTTGGACGCAGTGGAGGTGATGCTCAACTGCTCGCCTTTATCCAAACCCTCCTGCACAAAACCGTACTCCGGCAGACCGCCTTCATAGAACAGGTTCCCGTCCACATACACCTTAAAAGTTTCCGCTGATGCCGCTTCCTCGCCCAGCAGGGTTGTATCAAACGCCGACCAGTAAACCGCTTCTCCGGCCGCATTCAGGCGCTGTGCCGTGATGGCGGCATCATTGACCCCGGCGGTATAAGCGTTCCCGTTCCAGCCGGTCGTATTCCCGGCCGCGTTCTGATCAATGTAGCACCGCAGGGAACCGCCGCTGACATAGAGGGTGCCGCCGGATGAATCATTGCCGCCGTCATACCCGCCGCCGCCTACGGCCGCTCCGGAATAATCTACGTTGATATTGATGTTCGCCTTCGTCCCTACATAGACTGTGGTGCCGCCCGAGGCCCTGCTGCCGGCACTGCCGCCGATCACAGCCCCGCGCGAGTTGGAAATCAGGTTATAGGCTCCCTCCACAAAAGATACGCTCCCGGGATCATCATCCGAACTGGAGGCATTGGCCCCCGCGCCAATGAGCGCTCCCTGCTTGGTGCCTTTTGCAAAAACCTTCAGGGAGGAAGTACTGTCGCTGAAAGTGATAGTCCCGTTCATCTCCCCGCTGTTCCCGCCGAAGCCCGCGCCCTGCGTGTTCTTATACAGGTAGAGCGTACCGGAACCATTGACTGTCAGAGATGCATCCGGGCCGACATGGATGGCCGCGTTCAGATTATACCCCGTGTCCATATCCAGTACGACCGTCCCCTCGATGGTAAGGACATTACCCTCCCCCGTCAGATCCAGCAGGGGGACGTCCGCCGATGTGTCCGAGATAAACATATCGCTGAGCGTCAGGTTGATGCCCGCCACCGTGGCTGAAAAAAACAACCCCGCATTCGGGGTACTGGTCATCTGCAGATCCTCACCATACTCTGCGCCGTTCCCGGAGATCTCTACTTTATCCGTCGTGGAAATGGTAATCACGCCGGACGCATCCTCCGCCAGGCAGTAGCTTCCTCCCTCCGTGATGGTCTCACCGCCGGAGAGCGTAACGGTTTCGTCTGTCTCCGACGCAGCAACGACAGTCTCCGATGCCGCGGCAGCGTCCGAGGCCGCCAGAGCCGTCAGATCTGTCGCGCAGATCAGGCTGGCCGCCAACGCAAACGCCAGAAACAGGCCCGTACATCGTTTCACCATGTGTCTCTTCTTCATGTTCTGCTCCTTTCTTTGAAAAAATACTGATCCTTACAACATGCAGTTATCTATATGAAAAAAGGCATCTGTTCACGCACAGACTAAAAACTCTATGTGAAAACAGATGATCCTGCCGTTCTTCTCATTGCACTTTCCTGCTGTAAAAGATTGCAGCTGTGCCGTAATAATGTCAGCTTCCGTTGCATCGCTGTCTCATTTCCGCACGTCATTCACTCCGGCTCCGTGAACTCGATCTCATTCACCATGCGCACCCATTTCCCCGAATCCGCTCCCGGAATGATCAGCCGGATGGGCTGCTGGTATTCATCAAGCGGCTCGGAACCGTTCGCGACGGACAGAATCACATCGTAGGAGTCCCATGTCAGCGCAGCCAGTGTCACGTCGTAATCATCCGATGCGTGAAACGTCACAGAACGGAACTCATCCAGACTCCGACCGTACGCCTCCGCCAGTGTCTGCAGTGTGGGGCCGTAGGCCTCCACCGTCCCGGCTTTCTGTGAAGTGCCGACTGCGGTAGCGCTCGTACAGTCCATATCAGCCAGATCTCCTACGGTGACAGTAAACGCTTCATCTGTCAGCCCGACAATCCGGATCTCCTGATCCTCATAAGCTGAAATATCTGCCTTGCAGCCGCTGAGTGTCAGCAGAACCAGCGCCAGAAAAACAACGAGGAACGCACAGGCGCTCTTTTTCAGTTCCTTTTTTGCCGCGTTTCCCATCAGAATCTTCCTCCTCGTCAGTCAAACCTGAAAAATATTAAAAATTCTCCTTTTATCATTATACTGTTTTTTTCGGCGGTTTCCGTTGCCATGGCAACATCATGATAAAAGCTGTAAGGAACTGTCGGAAAATAACTTGTGCAGATTGTGCCGAATAAGTTATTGATCGACAGTTCCTTAAGGCTGCCGCACAAATCACAGTGTGCGGCAGCCCCATCTTTTCCGAAAAAGAACCCGGAGATATTTGTTTTTCTTACAGTTTCTTACATGCTCTTATATAGCTTTAAATGGTTCTCACCTGTGATCCGTCTGTTTTATCCAACGCTCAAGGTTGCCGCCTCGCTGATGACACTGTCCCCGTTCTCATCCGTCACGATGCAGCGGTACTGCTGGCCGTCGCGCACCTTCGTGACTGGTACAGAGAGTGTCGCTGTCGCAGCGCCGGTCATGCCGGAGTCATGCCACTCTGTACCGCCAGCGCTCATGTACTGCCACTGGTAGCTCAGACCTGTCCCGGTCGCTGCTACGGTGAACGTGGCCGTGCTCCCGACAGATCCCGTATAATCGGACGGCTGCTGTGTGATGGATAATCCCGCATTATCAGATACTGTCAGGGTCGCGGCGTCACTCGTCACGGTATTTCCGTCGCTGTCCGTCACCACGCAGCGGTACTGCTGGCCGTCGCGCGCCTCCGTGACTGACACGGAGAGCGTCGCCGTTGTGGCTCCAGTCATGCCGGAGTCATGCCACATCGTGCCGCCTGCACTCATGTACTGCCACTGGTACGTTAGTCCCGTCCCGGTTGCCTCCACGCTGAATGTAGCCGTGCTCCCGACAGACCCTGTATAATCAGACGGCTGCAGTGTGATGGATAATTCATCTGCATCGGATACCGTCAGGGTCGCGGCATCACTGGTCACCGTATTGCCGGCTGCGTCCGTCACTACGCAGCGGTACTGCTGGCCGTCGCGTGCCTTCGTGACAGGCACGAAGAGCGTCGCCGTCATAGCTCCGGTCATACCTGAGTCATGCCACTCCGTGCCGCCCGCACTCATGTACTGCCACCGGTATGTCAGTCCTGTCCCGGTCGCTCCCACAGTGTACATGGCCGTGCTGCCGACAGATCCCGTATAATCGGACGGCTGCTGCGTGATGGATAATTCATACGCACCGGATACCGTCAGGGTCGCGGCATCGCTCGTCACGGTATTGCCGTCTCCGTCCGTCACCACACAACGGTACTGCTGTCCGTTGCGTGCCTCCGTGACAGACACGGAGAGGGATGCCGTATCGGACCCGCTCATGCCGGAGTTCCTCCAGGTCGAAGCTCCCGCGTTCAGGTACTGCCACTGGTAGCTCAGACCCGTCCCGGTCGCTTCCACCTCAAACACCGCCGTACTCCCGACGGTTCCTGTATAGTCCTCCGGCTGAGTGATGATCTGAAGCTCCTCTTCGTCATCCTCCGTCACCAGTTCAAACGCATAGTCATCATCATTCCACTGATAGATAAAACTCTCCCCGTTGACTGTGACCGTGTGCTGCGCCGGCATCCCCGTCCGGGTTCCGTCGTCCTGCGTTTCCATTCCGGTCGACAGCCAGAGGTACAGATTATAATCCTGCGTCTCCCCGCTCATCTCAATCCAGTTCGACGGCGTGGATGTGATCGTATACTGTTCATCCAATTCTTTGTCTAATGCTTCCTGTATAAAATAATATCCGTAACGGCCGCCCTCGTAGAAGGGCGTCTCGCTGTCGTCAATATAGACCGTATACTCACCGTTTTCATCCGGTGAAATCTTCTCTGTATCTAACCAGAGCCAGTGTACTTCCTCATCGTTGTCATTCAGACGCTGCGCCGTGATCGAGGCATCATTTACACCGACAGTAAAGGATCTGCCCTGCCATCCGGTCGTCACGTTGTTCGCCGCGTTCGTATCAATGTAGACCCGCAGCGAGCCGCCGTTGACATACATGGTGCCGCCGGAGGAATCGTTCCCCTCGGCGTATCCGCCGCCGCCCACGGACGCGCCGCTGTAGTCCGTATTGATATTGATCAGTCCGCCTTCGATATAGACGGTCGTACCCGTGCTGCCGCCGCCGCTGCCGGCGGATCCGCCAATCACCGCGCCTCTGGCATTGCCGATCAGATTATAGGTACCGCTCAGGAAAGTAACGGAACCCGGCGATTCATCAGAGCTTGACGCATTAGCGCCCGCGCCGATGACAGCCCCCTGCTTGGTTCCCTTGATAAAAGCGCTTCCCCCTTCCATGTCAAAGGTGATATCGCCATTCATCTCCTCCGTATCTCCGCCGATGCCGGCGCCCTGCGAGCGCTTATAGAAATACAGCGTACCGTCGCCTTCTATGGTAAGATCCGTTCCAAGGCCCACATGGATGGACGAATATATCAGCGCGTTGACATCATGGTCGAGCACACAGGTGCCGCTGATCGTCAGCACGTTCCCCGTCCCGGCGAAATTGATCAGGTTCGCGCTGGTCTCATCATTCTCATCCCAGAAACCATTGCTTAAATATACATCCTCCAGGGTCAGATGCGCGCCCGGCGCGCCGCTCGCGTCAAAGACCAGGTTTACCTGAGGGGAATCAATCATGATCCCGTCCTCATCAAAATCAGCTCCGTTGCCTATGATCGTCACCTCCTCGGTCGTGGCAATCGTAATCACGGAACCCTCTGTCGTCTCCTCCGCCAGCTGATAAGCGCCACCCTCCGTGATGGTCTCACCGCCGTAAAGAACATTGGATGCGGCAAAAGCGTTTTCGGTCAGACTGACGCCTCCAAACATACTGAAAATCATCGCCAGCGCCACAAACAGGGTCAGCAGCTTCCTTCCTGTTTTTTTCTGATGCTTCATTACAACTTCACTCCTTTCACTTCAAAATGTCATAACTGTTCAGCATCTTCACAGTTACGTTTCTTATCCACAACCGGAGAAATCACCGGGCCGTCCTCCGTGTCGAGAAACCGGACGTCCGTCCCATACAGACGCCGGATCAGATCCGGATTCATGATCTCGGCGGGTTTCCCCCATGCGGCTACCCGGCCGTCCAGCAGCGCCAGCGTCCGGTCCGCGTAGGTTAAAGCATGCTGCGGATTATGCGTACACAAAAGTACGGTATAGCCATCGTCCGCCAGCGCACGCGCACGGCTCATGACAAGAGCCGAATTCCCGTAATCCAGATTCGCGGTCGGCTCATCCATCAGCAGATTTCTCGACCCCTGCGCCAGGGCGCGGGCGATCAGCACCATCTGCTGCTCGCCGCCGGAAAGCTTCGAGAAATCATGATCCGCAAACTGCGCAATTCCCACCTGTTCGAGCGCAGCGGCCGCTGCCGCCCGCTCTTTCCTCCCGGGGGAGGAAAAGACGGATACGCTGTGGTTCGTCCCCATGAGGACCATATCCGTCACAGAATAAGAGAACGCCTGTCCGTGGTTCTGAGGAATATAGGCGATACGGCGGGCCGTCTCCCTCGGTGAGAGCGTTTTCACATCCAGTCCGTCCGCAAGGATTCTTCCCTCGTACCCGGTATTCAGCCGCAGGATGCAGCGGAACAATGTCGTCTTTCCAACGCCGTTCGGGCCGAGAAGAACCGCCAGCTGTCCATTCTCCGCACAGAAGCTTAAATCGGACAGAACCCGATGATTCCCATATGAAAATGAAAGCCGTTCCGCCTGTAAACTCATACTGATCTTACCCTTTCACCTTATGTTTACCGCAGTGGGATCTCACAGCGTCTTGTCTTTCCGAAGAATCAGATATACGAAAAACGGCGCGCCGACGAAAGCTGTGAGAATGCCGATCGGGATCTCCACCTGCAGAAGATTTCGGGATACATCGTCCACCACCAGCAGAAACGCCGCTCCCGCGATCATGGAGGCCGGCATCAGATACCGGTAATCGCTCCCCACCAGCTTCCGGCACAGATGGGGGATCACCAGACCCACCCAGCCGATCATACCGGATACCGAGACGCTCGCCGCCGTGATCAGTGTGGCGCACAGGATGATGACCATACGCAGGCGCGCCGTGTGAATCCCCAGCGTCTGCGCCTCCTCATCTCCGAGCGTCAGTAGATTGATCCTCCATCGAATCATCAGGAGAGGCACACAGCCGATCAGTACAAACGGAAGGACAAAGGTGACATCCCTCAGCCGCATGCCGTTTAAGCTTCCCATCATCCAGTATTCGATCGCCGGCAGCTGATCCGTCGGATCCGCCACCAGCTTGATGTAGGATGTCCCCGCGGAAAACAGCGAGGAGAGCATAATGCCCGCCAGAATGAGATTGACCACCTTCTGTCCGGGCGCTTTCTGGGCGATCAGGAATACGATTCCTACCGTGAGCAGACTAAAACAGAACGCTGACAGCGTGATCTTCCACGAGGAAGCGCCCATCAGAATGGCGAGCGCCGCGCCGAACGCGGCTCCCGTGGAGGCTCCCAGAATATCCGGAGCCGCCATCGGATTCTGAAACACGCCCTGGTAGGATCCGCCTGCCGCGGACAGGCAGCAGCCCACCAGACACGCGACCACGATCCGCGGCAGACGGTTGTTCACCACCATACGCTTTACCGCGCCGGCCCAGGTTTCCGTGAAATGGGGCGCGCCGTCCGGCAGCACTGCGTTGACCAGAATCTTCACCACCTGCCCCGGCGGGACGAAAGAATAACGGCCCAGCGTGAAAGATATCAGAAATACTGCGATCAGGACAACGGTCAGGAGACCGATCATCCGGATTTGCCGTCCCTTTTTTACCGCTCCGTCGTTTCCATCGTCCATTTCATCATCTCCATCTTCCCGCATAGGAGTCGTCCTCAGCTGAGCCGTAAGTGAATGCTGCATCGGCATTGCCGCTCTCAATCGCATTTTTAAAGTAGTACACATTCCCGCGGCGGGCACAGAGGGTATCTTTTCCGTCTCCGTCCCAGTCACCGACCAGCATCACATCTGAAGCTCTGCCGTAGGTAATCACTTCATCCGCGATACCTCCCGTAATCGAATATTTGAAATAATAGACATTTCCGTCCCGGCGCACGGCCAGCGTATCCTTTCCGTCCCCGTTCCAGTCGCCGACCAATACTGTATCCGCGGCTCTTCCGTAGGTGATCACTTCATCTGCAACACCTCCGGTAATTGAATACTTGAAATAATAGACATTTCCGTCCCGGCGCACAGCCAGTGTATCCTTCCCGTCCGCATTCCAGTCGCCGACCAGCACTTCATCGCCGACTCGTCCATAAGTCAGAACAATATCCGCATCACCGGAAGTAAAATCATTTTTAAAGTAAAATGTATTTCCCCGGCGCACACAGACAGTGTCAATACCATCGCCGTCCCAGTCGCCGATATACACGTCATCGCCGGCTCGCCCGTAGGTGATCACCAGATCCGGCTCTTCGCTCTCGAGCGTATACCGGAAACTGAATGTATTGCCGCTTCGAAGTACAATCGTATCACCGATGGTAGCGATTGCCTCGACAGCCTCTGTCCTGGTTTCACCGCATGTCGTACAGGTATAGGTCATTACACCTTCCTGTGTCGCGGTCGGCTCCGTCGTTACGACTCCTTCATCCCAGGTATGACCTGTCGCTGCGATGCGCTCCGTATAGCTCTCTCCGCACACGGTACACGTATAAGTCAAAACACCATCCTCTGT